>CBIMJC010000139.1:0-10380 GCA_966244125.1 uncultured Rheinheimera sp. | reverse complement strand
CTCACAGTAATCGCAGCTGTGGCTATTGGTGGTACCAGTTTGTTTGGTGGCCGGGCTTGTATTGTCGGGGCTGTGTTGGGCTCATGGCTGATGGGCATGATTAATAACGGTCTGATTTTAAGTGGCTTTTCTACCAACGAACAAATGGTTGCCCGGGGCGTGATCCCGATTTTGGCTGTGGCTATTGGGGTGAAGGAGTCAAAAAATGGTTAGAACAGGTTTAGCGCAAAAAGCACTGGAATTAAAAGGCATTACCAAGGAATTTGGCGCGGTCAAAGCACTGCAGGGTGTCAGTTTCAGTATTCATAAAGGCGAAGTGGTGGCTTTGCTGGGCGATAACGGTGCCGGCAAGTCGACACTGGTGCGTTGCATTGCTGGTTTACATGCACCGGATCAGGGCGAAATTCATGTGAACGAGCAACGGGTGACGATTCGCACCCCTCAGGATGCCCGTGAGCATGGCATTGAAACTGTGTTTCAGGATTTAGCCATGATCCCGGATTTTGATATTGCCGCGAATTTATTTCTGAACCGGGAAATGCTCAGCAAAAATCCGATCTTGCGTTGGTTTGGCTGGCTGGATCAGCAGGGAATGCAAAAAAGAGCCCGTAAATCCTTAAACCGGCTCAATAGCCGTTTACCGGATTTTTCGGCCAAAGTCAGCACTTTGTCCGGTGGTCAGCGCCAGGCTGTGGCTATTGCCCGCGCCGTAAACTGGGGGGCCGATCTGGTGATTATGGATGAACCTACCGCCGCCTTAGGGGTTGAGCAAAGTGCCCAGGTCAACGAACTGATTAAGCTGATTAGTTCTCAGGGCGTCGCAGTGTTGTTGATCAGTCACAACATGCAGCATGTGCTGGAAACCTGCGACAGAGCTGTGGTGTTGTATCAGGGCCGTTCAGTGGCTGATGTGGCCGTTTCCGATGTCAGCAAAGAAGATTTGGTGGCACTTATTACCGGTGCCAAAGTGGCTGCCTGAACCAGACTGGAGAGCAAGATGGACTGGAGATCGTTATGGATATGAAACAGCGGGTCAGTCAGCTGATCAGCACTATGCCTCTGGCGGAAAAAGTCGGGCAGCTGTTTATGCTGGCTTTTGCCGGGCCGGATTTGGAGTATGCGAAAAAGCTGATTAAAGACTGGCATATAGGCGGCTTTTACCTGACGGATGACAATAGCAGAAACAGTGCTGAAGCTTTGCGGTTAAATCAGCAATTGCAGCATGAAGCTGCGCTGCGCCATTGTGACGCCCCTCTGATTTTGGGGGTGGATCAGGAAGGGGCCTGGGGTATTTTAACCCGGGAAACTGAGCTTGGGCCTGGCAATCTGGCTTTGGGAAAAGCAGATGATACAAGGTTAACGGCAGATATGTATCAGGTGCTGGCCAGTCAGATGCAACAACTGGGGTACAACACTCTGCTGGCACCTTGTGCCGATGTAAATACCAATCCGGACAATCCTATTATTGGTCAGCGCTCTTTTGGTGAGCAACCGCAGCTGGTCAGTCGTCATGTGAAAGCCGCAGTGCAGTCTGTACTTGATACCGGCATGTTATGCAGCGTGAAGCACTTTCCGGGCCATGGTGATACTGCAACAGACAGTCATAGTGGTTTGCCTTCAGTCGACAGAGGCCTGGCGGAGTTGTTGCAGACAGATTTACAACCTTTTGTCGCCGCCATTGAAGCCGATGTGCCGCTGATTATGACCAGCCATATTTTTTACCCCAAACTGGATGCAGTGTATCCGGCGACTTTATCTTCAACCCTGTTAACCGGCCTGCTCAGAAAACAATTAGGTTTTGATGGCGTGATCCTGACCGACAGCATGAATATGGGCGCGATGCGGCGACATTATGGGCCTGTGGAAGCTGCAGTGCTGGCGCTGAAAGCTGGTGCCGATCTGATTATGCTCAGTGAAGAGCATTATGAGAATGCCAACACCCCCTATAAAGAACTGCAGCAACAGACGATACAGGGCGTGATAGATGTAGTGCTGTCGGGTGAACTGGCCGAATCCCGTATTGATGAGGCGCTGCAGCGGGTGTTGTGTTTGCGTTATCAGTGGCAATCCAGCGCTGTAGCAGCCTCAGTTGTCTCAGCAACCAAGGCCAGAGAAACAGCAAAAGAGGCGGCCTTGAAAGCCTTTAAAGTGCTGCGCAACACTGCTGGCTTATGGCCTTTAGGCAAGGGCAGATTTCAACTGGCCTTTGTCACTAACCCTCAGTATTACGAACGTATTTGTAACAGCAGGGGGATAGGACCCAATGATCCAATTCCGGCCAGTCAGTACTTTAGCGAAGGCTTACAGCTAGCCGGAGCTTTGGTTTTGCAGCATAGTTTTAGTCAGCTGGAACAGAAGTTAGATCAGGGCACTGCATTACCAGAACACGGGCCTTTGGTACTGGTGACTGAAGATTACCCTTTGCCAGGTGAACAAATGGATTTGGCTGAACAACAGCAAAGGGTGCAACGGGCCATAGAATTATGGGGCGAACAGGTGATAGTACTGGCATTACGTTCTGATTATGAACTGCCACAGTACCCTCATTTAAGCACCTACATCTGTAGTTACTCCAGCCGAAAGGTCAGTGCTTTACTTGCAGCTGAACTGCTGCTTTCAAGTCATAATCCATAAAAATCATTAAGTTATGTTTGGTTTGATAGGGGTGAAAAATACTTTATTTTATTTAGTCAAAATGATTGACAAATAATTAGTAAAGCAAATAGACTAATTTTTAAGCACTGAATCGCGGCAGGAATAAAGCAGTACCGCCATGCAAAAGTGACCTTCGTAACACGATTTGAATAACAACAAGCTGCAGCAGTACACGCAGATAACAACAAGCAACAGCAGAGGGAATGCCATTATGCGGCAAAGCAAAACTTATTTAGGCCTGTGTATTTGTGCTGCACTGAGCAGCACCACACTTTGGGCCGGGCAGCAGGAAACAGCAAAAACTGAACAGCAGAGCACAGAGCAACAAGTGACAACACAGGACTCTGAGCAACTGGAACGTATTTCAGTGACAGCCACTAAACGCAAAACTTATTTAATGGAAACGCCAGTCGCTGTCACTGCGTTTACGCAGGAGCAATTAACCCGGGGTGGGGTTAAAGAGTTGCGTGAACTGACCACCGCTATTCCCAACACTCAGTTTGTGGTGTCGGGTACAGATTCAGGTATTCAGGCGTCTATCCGTGGTGTGCGCTCAGGTAACAATACAGAGACCGGCGATCCTGCTGTAGGTATCCATATAGACGGTATTTATTCTCCACGGCCACAGGGCGCTTTGGCGCTGATGTATGACGTCTCTCAGGTGGAAGTGTTGCGTGGTCCGCAAGGCACTTTGTTTGGCCGTAACTCGACCGGTGGTTCTATCAACGTGATCCCCAACAAACCTGATACCACAGACAGCTACAGCAGTGTGGTGATGGGGTATGGCAAATACGATCATAAACAATTCAGAGCCATGTCGAATCTGGCGGTCAATGACAGGTTTGCGTTACGTTTTGCCCTGATGGCGGATCGCCGTGATGGTTATATCAAGCAGGATATGGACGTACGGGACATCAACCGTCCGGATTTGAACGATCCGTTTTTAGGCACGCCATGGCTGGCAGACGGCAAGCCGGATACCGATCAGCGTGAAAACCGCCCTGTGTCCGAAAAAGACTACTACACCAACTCAGATAAATGGGCGATGCGTGGTTTAGCCCGCTGGATCCCAACTGACGCTATCACCTGGGATCTGACGCTGGAGCATTTTGCCGATCAAAGTGCGGGTGAACTGTTTTTTAAAGACTGCGAACAAGCCAAAGGCACTGTCGATGAATGCACCGAACAGCAGTTTTACGCCAATATCAACGTGCCAGGTGTAATGGATATGACTATCGATTCGGTACGTTCGCACCTGAACTGGGCGCTGAATGATGACTGGGCTGTGGACTACCGTTTTAGTGTGGCACAGCAAGAGCGTTATCAACTGTTTGATGAAGACGCAGGTTTTGCTGCACACGAATCGCGTTCAGGTTTTAACTTCACTCACCCTGTGTTGTTTGACCGTTATGCCCGCACCAACGCCGAATTTGATTCCATCATTCATGAACTGCAGGCCACCTACAACTCAGCGGACTGGAAGCTGGTGACCGGTGTGTTTTCGATGCGTGAGAAAAACAAAATCCGTTTTGATGTCGAGCTGGTGCATGGCTTACGGCACCCGGATTTAGGTTTCCACCCTGCGGCTTTTTCCTATCCGCAGGATGATCGCCGCGCCAACTCAGATGCAGTTTTTGCGCAGGCGGATTACAACCTGACGGAAGATTTAAATCTGACTTTTGGTTATCGCCAGACCAAAGACAAAAAAATTGACAATGGTGGTGTAGGGTACGAGCTGGTGTTCAGCGATCTTTATTACAACGGCGATTATGATCCAACCACTCAGGGCAGTATTCAGGGTTCAGATCTGACCAAAAACATGGGGACTTATCCTCCACTGGGTGAAGTGTTAACTGCAGGTCGCCGTACTTACCATACGGAAGAATGGAATAAAGGCACCTGGAAAGTCGGAGCAGATTACCGTTTAGCTTCGGATGACCTGTTGTACGCTTTTGTGGCCACAGGCTACAAAGCCGGTGGTTTTTTTGAAGACTTTGATATCTGTGACTGTGGTGAATATTCCAACCTGCCTTATGGCCCTGAAGAAGTAACCAACTATGAGTTTGGTTATAAAGGTGCCTTACTGGACGGCAAAATGAACTTATCTGCGGCGCTGTTTTACAGTGATTACAGCGATATGCAGGTGACGAATAACCAAAAAGTAGGCACCCGCCCGGATGGCAGTGAGAAATTCCATAACGTCACCACCAACATAGGCAAGGCGGAGCTGAAAGGTCTGGAACTGGAGCTGGATTATATTCCATGGACCAATGGTCGTATCAGCGGTTATGTGGCCTGGCTGAATGCCCGGGTCAAAGAAATTCCGTTTGAAGATGCCTACTACTGTGCAGAACGTCTGGAATATGGTCAGACACCCTGTGCTGGTGTAGTGGATATCAGCGGCAACAGCCTGCCGTATTCGCCGGACTATTCCAGCACTTTGTCTGTACGTCACACCTTTGAATTGCAATCGGGTTTTGCACTTGAACCCCAGGTGTCCGCGCACTGGCAAAGCAAGATGTACACCTCGCTGAATAACTATGACGGCGCTCACTTATCGGACGCTCAGCCGGCGTACTGGAAACTGGATGCCACTGTCAAGCTGATGCCAGCCAGTGGTGACTGGTATCTGGAAGCTTATGGCAGCAACCTGACGGATGAATATGTGCGTAATGCCAACTACTTCCAGTTCAGGGATGGTTTTATCCGCTCCACTTATAACCCGCCCCGTATGTACGGTGTGCGTTTTGGTTACGACTTTTAACGGGGTTTTACTGGCTTTTTAGCCAGTCAGGCAGCGAACCCCGTAGCCTGGTTACGGGGTGGCTCAACGGATGAGCCAATCCTTTGTCCATCCGGCAATGCAGGTAGTCTGTGGTCTGAATTTTGTCGTTGGATCTTGATTGGTACCTTGAATAACACAGGACATAAAGATGAAACACAAACAATTACAGCGTTTTGGTCTGCACCTGAGTCTGGTTGCAGCCAGTCTGCTCAGCACTACAGCCTTTGCCAGCGGCAGTTTTCAGAACTTCCTGGATCAAATGCGTTCTTTTGAATCCGGCATTGACCCGGCAAAAGCCAGCTTTTATCAACAAAATCTGGACAATCCGGTCTACAACTATGCTCAGGTCACAGCGCCGGGTGAAATAGTCCGTAACCCTGTCACAGGCTCCATGGTGTCAGAACCTACCACTATCCGTGAGTTTTTTACCAAATTAGGTGTGATCAGTCTGTACAACGAAAGCGCCACGGATCAGGCCGCTATGTTCAGACAGATGCAATACAACTCATTAAATGCCTGGGGTTTTATTGGTTATCAACTGGGCGAGGCTGTATTGATTTCTGCCGGCTATTACAGCCCACGTCAGGTACAGGACGGTGCGGATTTACTCGACAGCTACTACATTTTTATGCCGGACAGCACCTGGGCCAATGGTGTGAAACAAGCCCGTTCTGAAATCCCGGGCTCTGGCGGCAATTACATTATGGCGACGGACACTAACTTATGGTTAGGTGATTTTGTTGGCAAAAATGGCGTAAACAGTTTCAGTGATTTACGTATTCCGGATAAGCAGGAAGTGGTGATCCGCGATGTGATGCGCTTTAACTATGGCGTGATGTCTGAATTGCTGGCCAAAGCCAATATGACCTGGGCTCAGGCACTGGCCAAGTCATGGCCAGGTACAGATGATCTGGGTAATCCTGTGACTGTGCAGGCCACTATGTCGGGTTTATTGGCCGCGGCGCATCTGCGTGGTGCCTGGGGTACCGCAGATCTGCTGATCAATAACAATATTACCTGCGACGAACTGGGAACCTGTATCACCACTTATATTCGTAAGTTTGGTGGTTTTGATACCATTTTTGACACACCAGCCAATGATGTGATCAGCGGCAGCCCTTACAATGAAACCTTAAGTGCAGGGCAGGGCAATGATACTGTTTATCTGGGAGGTGGTCAGAACCTGCTGCAGCTGAATCAGTCTGCTGGTGCTGTGACTACAGTCAAAGATTTTGTTGTGGGGTCTGATCGTATTTTATTAAGGGGCTGGACTGGTGGTGCACCGCTTGCCAACCTGACGGTCAGCGATGGACCAACCGGTGCTGTGCTGACTTTTGCCAGCCAAAGTCTGGTATTGGAAAACATCAGTGCCAGCGCTGTGTTAGCAAACACCAGTGCGGTGATCGCTTCGGGCAATATTTATCCCATCGCCTGGAGTGGCACCAGTACAGTCAGCAACTTTAATCCTTTAGCCGATCAAATCCGTGGTACTGCAGGCATCGACTTTAAACATCTGAAAGCCTTCCAGCAGAATGGCAATCTGTTTATTGGTACTCAGGCCGCCGATGGGGGCATTTACTCCTGGATCCAACTGACAGGCTTAAACCGCAGTCATGTGAATCCGGATATGTTTGTGGATGTCACCGGCAGCTTTAATCGTCTGCAATACACTGTAGTACTGAATTATCCGAGCTGGGGCTGGGGTCAGGCGAAAACGGTCGACTACTTTGTCGCGGCCGATACTGTGCTGAACTTCAGTGCTTTCCCTTATACCTTTGCTGACTTTAAACTGACCCAGGATGGTACTACCACTGTGCTCAGCCTGACAGGCGCTGCAGCCGGTGATACTAAAACTCTGCGACTGTTAAATACCCAAATCGCAGATTTAACAGCGGCTAATTTCTTTGGCGTCAAAGGCGGAAGTTTTGCTGATATCACTATAGATGATCCATCCACAGCTGTGTTTTACACTGTGACAGCATCTGTCAGTGGTACGGGCGGTACTATCAGTCCATCCGGTGCTGTGCAGGTGCAGGAAAATGCGGATCAGCTCTTTACCATCACACCAGCGGCCGGTTATCAAATCCAGAGTATCCTTGTTAATGGGGTGGCGCAGCCTGTCAGCAGCAGTTTTAACTTGTTAGATGTAGCGGCCAATGCAACTGTGGTGGTGACTTTTGCTCCGGGCAATAGCTCAGGTTGTGTGTCAGCACCATGGTCTGCGACTACGGTCTACTGGGGCAATGACAAAGTCAGCTATCAGGGCTTTGAATACACAGCCAAATGGTGGACTCAGGGCGATACACCCGGCCAGGCCGATGTCTGGACTAAAGGAGCAGCTTGCCAATAAGCAAGGTTGGGCAAGGAATGCCCGGTAAAGTTGTTGTGCAGTGGGCAGCGAACTGGTAAAAAGCGATGAGCCAGTTCGCTGTTTTTCATCGATAGCCGTTATGACTGTTTTAAAAACTCAGCAGAGAGTTTTAACTCGTCATTTAAATTCACACCTACACCCCGGCTGATGACGTTTTGTGCAATCTCTTTGGCTTCTTCCAGAGAGTGCATCTGCGCAGTCCCACATTGATAAATGTTCAGTTCAGGGATTTCAGACTGGTTTTGTACCTTCAGTACATCTGCCATAGCGGCTTTCCAGGCTGCAGCAACACGTTGCTCGTCCGGTGTACCAATCAGGCTCATATAAAAACCTGTGCGGCAACCCATAGGAGAAATATCAATGATTTCTACATCGCTGCCATTTAAATGATCACGCATAAAACCGGCAAATAAATGCTCCAGTGTGTGAATGCCTTTTTCTGACAGGATTTCTTCGTTTGGCACACAAAAACGTAAATCAAATACAGTAATGGCGTCCCCTTTTGGAGTGTTCATTTTTTTGGCCACACGTACAGCCGGCGCTTTCATAATAGTGTGGTCAACGGTAAAACTGTCTAATAAAGGCATGATTTTTCTCTCAGTTCAGGCTCATAGTCCGGTAATTAAGCAGGATTATACGCCGCAATTGCTTTTTGGGTTAAATGCTTTTCTGTTCTATTGCCTGAGTTTCAGTGCTATTTAACCGCTAACCCCGGCTTTTTGCTTGTTTATCGCACAAACGATAAATTTTTTTAAAAAAATAACCTTGAATCGAATAGGGATAAACCCCATTAACTGGTCAACACAATTTTAATTGTACAGATTAATAAGCGGAGAGTAGTTATGGGTAGAATTATTGGTATTGACTTAGGTACAACAAACAGCTGTGTGGCTATTTTAGATGGCGACCAGCCACGCGTTCTTGAAAACGCTGAAGGTACCAGAACCACTCCTTCCATCATCGCTTATGCCGAAGACGGCGAAGTATTAGTAGGCCAGCCAGCCAAACGTCAGGCTGTAACTAACCCCAAAAATACTTTGTTTGCAATTAAGCGTTTGATTGGTCGTCGTTTTGAAGATGCTGAAGTTCAGCGTGACATCAAAATCATGCCTTACCAAATCGTTAAGGCTGATAATGGTGACGCCTGGGTTGAAGTTAAAGGCAAAAAATTAGCTGCACCTCAGATTTCTGCTGAAGTGCTGAAAAAAATGAAGAAAACTGCGGAAGATTATCTGGGTGAACCAGTGACTGAAGCGGTGATCACTGTGCCTGCTTACTTCAATGATGCTCAACGTCAGGCGACTAAAGATGCTGGTCGTATCGCTGGTTTAGAAGTTAAACGTATTATCAACGAGCCAACAGCAGCAGCTCTGGCTTATGGTATGGATAAGAAAAAAGGTGACACCAAAGTTGCAGTTTATGACTTAGGTGGTGGTACTTTCGATATCTCTATCATTGAAATTGACGATGTAGATGGCGAGCAGACTTTTGAAGTATTAGCGACCAACGGTGACACTCACTTAGGTGGTGAAGACTTTGACTCTCGTTTAATCAACTACCTGGTTGAAGAATTCAAAAAAGAGCAGGGCATTGACCTGCGTAACGACCCTCTGGCTATGCAGCGTTTAAAAGAGTCTGCTGAAAAAGCCAAGATTGAATTATCTTCAGCTTCACAGACTGAAGTGAACCTGCCGTATATCACAGCAGATGCCACTGGTCCTAAACACTTAAACATCAAAGTGACCCGCGCTAAGCTGGAATCTTTGGTTGATGACTTAATTCAGCGCACTATCGAGCCGCTGAAGCAGGCATTAAAAGATGCAGACCTGTCTGTCAGTGATATCAACGATATCATCCTGGTCGGTGGTCAGACTCGTATGCCTAAAGTGCAGGAAGCTGTAACAGCCTTCTTTGGTAAAGAGCCACGTAAAGATGTGAACCCGGATGAAGCTGTGGCTGTAGGTGCTGCGATTCAGGGCGCTGTATTGTCAGGTGATGTGACAGACGTTCTGTTATTAGACGTAACTCCACTGTCTTTAGGTATCGAGACTATGGGTAGCGTGATGACAGCCTTGATTGAGAAGAACACTACTATCCCAACCAAGAAGTCACAAACTTTCTCTACGGCGGATGACAACCAGTCTGCTGTAACTATCCATGTGCTGCAGGGTGAGCGTAAACAAGCGTCTGCCAACAAGTCGCTGGGTCAGTTTAACTTAGAAGGTATTCGTCCGGCCCGCCGTGGCGAACCACAAATCGAAGTGACTTTCGATTTAGACGCTGACGGTATTTTACATGTGTCTGCCAAAGATAAAGACACAGGTAAAGAGCAGAAGATCACCATCAAAGCTTCTTCAGGTTTAACAGATGAAGAAGTGGAACGTATGGTACGTGACGCTGAACTGAACGCGGAAGAAGATAAAAAGTTTGAAGAGTTAGTGCAAACCCGTAACCAGGCTGATGCTTTAGTGCATGCAACCCGCAAGCAAATTGAAGAAGCCGGTAACGACCTGGCCACTAACGACAAACAAGAGATTGAAGCCGCTGTTGCTGCGCTGGAAACTGCGAT
>CBIMJC010000138.1:0-10423 GCA_966244125.1 uncultured Rheinheimera sp. | reverse complement strand
AGATAATTTTGACTTTGCCGCTCTGGCCAAAAGCTGGCAACAACACCCTACCACCACCGAAGCACTGCCCAACATCGCGGATTTAACACAAGCAAAACAACGTCAGGCTGAGCAAAAGTGGTTGATGTATGGTGAATGGCTGGGCGCTGTTGTGATGTTTATCGCCGCCTGCTGGTTGGTCTTTATGATACCTGACTGGCTGGGTTACCTGTCCGCCTTATTTCTGATTCTGGGCGCGCTGAGTTCGGTTTATATAAGCTGGACTGTGCACAAACCTATTCTGGAGTATGGCAACTGGAGCAGCAGCGGGCTGGTGCAATTTCGTGCCAGGGCCTGCAAGTTGACAATGCGCTACTATCTCTACACTCAGATATCCTGTGTTGCTTTAGTCGTATTTGCTGGCTTGTTATGGTGGATGCAGTGGTGGAATATTGCTCAGATCAGCGCCACTCTACTGGTCTTTTACAGCCTGATGGTCACTCCGCTTTGCCTGATCGCTATCTACCGTCTGCAACAAAAGAAACGGCAAAAACAGGATGAATTGAAACAACTCAGCAGCCTGGCTGAAGATTTTAAATGAAGCACCTGGCTATTTTTTACATCAGGCCGTAGCTGAATGCTCACTAAGTCCGGCGCCAGATAACGAACAATGCCGCTGTGCGCCGGCTCCCCCTTACTGCAAAAACCGCTGTTTATCGTCTATGGTGCATTGAGCTACTGGTGTTGGGCTGTTTATGCGGTCAGCCAACCAGCATTCGTCGTAAATCGAGCAATAACAGAGTTCAATGTGCAGATTGTCTTTGTCTTTCAGTATCTTTGCCACTTCTGCATCCTGTAATTCTATTGGCTTAATGGACTCCCCCGCCGACAATACTTTAGAACCAATCTGTGATTGCGTATGGTTAACAGCACGACCACTAAGCATTTGCAGATAGTCAGGCCAGCTTTTTACTGCGTTGTTTTCATAGCTGAGTCTGGCATATTTTATAACTGCAGGTCCCGTACCTTTATTGTTTACAATGTAGGAAAAGTAGTGGTCTTTATCATTATAGCTACGATGAATTTCAAGTCTGGGCCAGACTGAGGATCTGGCATAGGCTCTGTCAATAAAGGCTGAGTAAATACTGGCAAAAGCAGTGATTAAACTCACGATAAGTGCCGAGACGGCGATAATCATTTCCGGGCTTTTAAAGCTGTGTCCTGTTGCCATGTTTTTACAATTCCTTTTACACCAAATAACTGCACTTACTCTAAAGCATTTAGAGCAACAATAACAACAGCATAAGGCTGATTACAACTTAATACAGTGCAGTGCTATCAGCTGCTGGGCAAGTCGATAGAAATACGTTAATGTAACTTTTTTGCAACTTTGAGGTGGTCATGAAAAAGTGGTGGTTGTTGGCCCTGCTAAGTACCAGTGTGAATGCGTATGAACCAGACAGAGATCAGATCCTGAGGTTTGAACCTTCGCCTTTTCAGAATATAGAGCTTAATTGCCAGCGCGATAGAGATGTGGTGCCCAGACGCAGCGACCTGATCCTGGATCACTACGCCCTGCTGGCCGCGGATAACGGTGAGCGGGTCGCCACTATTACTGTGACTAACAGTGCTGGTGGCCAGCGTATGTTTAATCAGGAACATATAGTGGCCATTATGGCCGATTGCAGCCGCATTTACCCGCTGTCGTTTGAATTAACTTTGGGCGCTGGCGAGCAGGAAACCTTTCAAATTTACTTTGGCCGCAGGGCACAACCTGTGTTGCAGCTTATCAGCAACAACTAACCTTTGCCCCGTCAGCTAAGGCTTGTCTGCGCTCGCGCCGGAGCTATCCGGCGCCTGCTGCTGCCGTTACCCGATTTCTGTCACTATATCGCCTGTCCCTGTCGAAGCGCTCCAGTCTCAACCGACTAACCCCGAATTCATTTACATTTGCCAACACCTTTGGTCCATGAAAAGCGTTACACTAGCCGCGCCTTTTTCGGGCCGTTTTAAACAAGGAAAGCTGTTGATGTCTGATTACTACACCCACGCGCCCACATCGCGTATTTCTACCGGCGAGTTTACCCTGCTGGTGGCGCTTTTAATGTCCATTGTTGCCATCTCTATTGATGCCTTGTTGCCAGCCTTGGATGCTATTCGTGCTGATATAGCCATGAGTCACCCGAATCAGGCGCAACTGGTGGTCAGCGCCCTGTTTTTTGGCATGGCGATAGGCCAGCTGATTTGTGGGCCATTATCCGATGCTACAGGCAGGAAAAAGGTATTAAACGGCGGTGTAGCGCTGTTTTTAGTAGGTACTGTGATTTGTTATTTCGCCACTGATATCAACACCTTATTATTGGGTCGTTTTGTCCAGGGTTTAGGTGTGTCTGGTCCTTATGTGTCGGCCATTTCTATAGTGCGGGACAAATACGCCGGCAATGATATGGCTCGTATTATGTCGCTGGTGATGATGATTTTTGTCATGGTGCCGGCTTTAGCGCCCAGCCTGGGTCAGGCTGTGTTATGGATAGGGTCATGGCGTGATATTTTTATTCTTTATGTATTTTATGCGCTGCTGATCGTAGTGTGGATTTTCTGCCGCTTAGAAGAAACCTTACCCAAAGAACATCGTATTGCCATGACTACTCAGGGTTTTGCTGAAGGCTTTAAAGAAGTGATCAGCAATGTTCCGACCCTCTGCTACATGATTTGTATGGGTTTATTTTTTGGCAGCTTTATTGGTTATCTGAATTCGTCACAACAGATTTTTCAGGACTTATTTAAAACCGGTGAGCTTTTCACTTTGTACTTTGGCTTACTGGCTATTGTGTTTGGCGCAGCCTCTCTGGTGAATTCCCGCCTGGTGCAAAAATGGGGCATGCAGCATTTATCCAACCGCGCTGTCTGGGGCATTATTGTAAGCTCTGCGGTATTTTTAGCGCTGCATCTGGTGATTGAAATTCAGCTCTGGGCTTTTGTGCTCTATGCCTCTGTGCTGTTTTTTTGTTTTGGTCTGGTGTTTGGCAATATCAACGCTATGGCGATGGAACCTATGGGTCATGTGGCGGGTATAGCGGCAGCTATTATTGGCTCAGTGTCATCTATTATGTCGATGAGTATAGGCACTGTGATTGGCCTGATGTACAACGGCACTTTAATCCCTGTCACTGCAGGCTTTTTGATTTTTGGCAGCATCAGTATGGTCATTCTAACTTTTGCGCAAAAATACAAAGAAAAGTACAAAGAGGAACATCAGCCGATAGCTGCCCCTTCTGAATCCGTCTGAGCCTGTTCTCTGCCTGTATTTGTTGCAAAAAGCCCATACCCGGGCTTTTTAATCTCTGTTGATCACCGGCAGCAGTATAACTATCAGTGAATTTACTGCTGTAACTGCAGCCATTCTCTTGGGCTGCTGCCGGTTTTCCGCCTGAAGGTACGGGCTAAAGCCGAAGGGCTTTCATAACCTACTTCGTCCGCTATCAGCGCTATAGGACGGCCTTCCCGTAATAATTTTTGCGTTAAACTGACCCGCCAGCTGACCAGATAGTCAGCAGGTGTAATACCTACCACTTTATGAAACTTGGCGGCAAAACTTGCTCTGGACATACTGGCGGCGCTGGCCAGCTCTGCGACAGACCAGGCTCTGGCGGGCTGGTCGTGCATTAAAGTCACAGCTTTTGCCAGCCGTAAATCGGCAAGGCCGGCCATCATGCCAGTGGATACACTGCGATTGGCCATCATATAACGCAACAATTGGATCACCACCAGTTCAAACAAACGGTTCAGCACGGCGTTTTTACCACAATGCTGTGCAAAGGCTTCATCAAATAACCAATCCAGATTGCCACTGAGCATAGAAACATCAGCCAGAGGCATCAGTACATAAGCAGGTAAAGCTGTGGTTAATGGATTATCCAAACCGCCATCAAACTTTAACTCAGCCGACACTAATTGCGGATGCTGAGCGCTCTGCTGCCCTGCTGCCGGGCTCAGGCTATGGCAACAAGGCCTTGGGATAAATAACAAACTTGGTTCTGTGATCAGTAAAAGCTTTTGCTGCTCCATTTGAAATACCACGTCACCAGAACGCAATAGATGCAGTTTGGCTGTTCTGTCCATGGCATCAAAACCCATTTCGCCTCCAAGAGCCCCACCATAGATAGTGGTGGCATGCATACCAAATTGAGCCAGTAAAGTTGATAAACGGTCCACCCCTATCTCCCTTTTTATAAAATCAAATGATTTAGACGATCTGTTGCATAAGTTAGACTATTTGAACCCAAAAAGAAAGCACCACCCCTTACTATAACCACAGCCGCTCACAAAGGGAAAACAACAGACCCGGTGCGAAGCGAGCCGGAAACCATAGAGGCGGGCGCCGCCAAAACAGCGCAGCCAATTCACTAAGCTTGCAAATTTAAAAGGAAACTAACATGACAAACTTTAAATCACGTTTATTCACTACAGCTATCGCAACATTGGGCCTGACCTTTGGCGCTGCCGCTTTTGCCGCCGAAAAACCAACAGTGGTATTGGTACACGGCGCTTTTGCTGAATCCTCCAGCTGGAATGGTGTGGTGGCAGAACTACATGACCAGGGTTACCCGGTGATAGCTTTGGCGAACCCGCTGCGCAGCGTAAAAAGTGATGCAGCTTATCTGTCTGATGTAGTAGCCAACACCAAAGGACCAGTGGTTTTAGTAGGTCACTCGTACGGCGGTTCAGTCATTAGCAACGTCACAGCCGATCAGGCCAAAGTAAAAGCTTTAGTTTACGTCGCAGCTTTTGCTCCTGAACAGGGTGAAAATATTGCCGAATTATCAGGACGTTACCCAGGCGGCACTTTAGGCCCCACTCTGGCTGCTCCACTAGTATTAAAAGACGGCAACAAAGATTTGTATATTCAACAGGACAAATTCCATACTCAGTTTGCAGCAGATGTCCCTGCAGCAGAAGCCGCTTTAATGGCTGCCACGCAGCGCCCTGTGACTGAAGCTGCTTTGCATGAAGCTTCAGCAGCACCAGCCTGGAAAAAAATTCCGTCATGGGCCATTTATGGTACAGCGGATAAAAACATCCCGGCTGCGGCAATGAAATTTATGGCCGAGCGTGCTGGTGCCAAAAAGATTGTTGAAATCAAAGATGCCTCCCATGTAGTGATGACATCCAAACCAGAGCAGGTCGCCAAACTGATTGTTGAAGCGGCAGAAGCTACAGCTCAGTAAACACCTTTTAAACATACCAAAGCCCTGGGGGAGAACCCGGGGCTTTTGTTATCACGAATTAGGTTGCCCCCAGCCTCTATTCAATCCGCAGCAAATTTGAAATAACCAACTATCCTCTAAGCTATAACTAAAAGGCATTAGGCAACTGCTCTGACCTTTCTTTATAGTCGTCACGCCGACTATTGCTATAACAATCAGTGATAAAGGTTTTATAAAAACAATCTGGCGCTGCAGAGCAAAGACACCTGACCGAGCCCCCGCTCACATAAGAGCCTTATGTAGACGGGGTGGTAGTCCCTTCAGGAAATACGAAGCAAGCCATACTGCAGTGACCAGTGCAACAGTTATACCCAAGTTACTTGACGTTGCGGCGAGGCGACAAGCCAGTGAGACCCCAGGAGCATAGTAACCTATGAGACTGGGGCGAGATGGCGCAGCTAACAAAGCCGCAGCTTCAGGTACGACGGGTATATGACCTGCATCCTTAAAGATGTGGGCTATCGATCACTCTGCTTTGCAGGATCAAATAAAAACAGGACAAGAGGTCAGGATGTTTATTGCAATACCCAAAGAAAAACAGCAAGACGAAACCCGGGTGGCGGCGACACCAGCCACCACGGAGCAACTGCGCAAGTTAGGTTTTACTGTGCTAGTGGAAAGCGGCGCAGGCAGCAGCGCAGGTTTTAGTGATGAAGCTTATGTTCAGGCCGGTGCCGGCATAGCTGAGCCGGAACAACTCTGGGCCAGTGAGCTGATTTATAAGGTCAATGCGCCAACAGAGCAGGAAATCAGCCTGTTGCAAAAAGGCAGCACCTTAGTCAGTTTTATCTGGCCGGCACAAAACCCGGATTTAGTGGCGCGCCTTGCCGCTCAAGGTGTGAATGTCTTGGCGATGGATATGGTGCCCCGTATTTCCCGCGCTCAGTCGCTGGATGCCTTGTCGTCCATGTCAAATATTGCAGGGTACCGTGCAGTCATTGAAGCAGCCCATAGTTTTGGCCGTTTTTTAAGTGGCCAGATTACCGCTGCAGGTAAAGTACAACCCGCTAAAGTGCTGGTGATAGGCGCTGGTGTGGCTGGTCTTGCTGCTATTGGTGCGGCCCGCTCTTTAGGCTCTATAGTGCGGGCTTTTGATACCCGCCTTGAAGTAGCGGAGCAAATTGAGTCTTTGGGTGGTGAGTTTTTAAAACTCGAATTTGCTGAAGATGGCTCCTCCTCCAGCGGTTACGCCAAAGTAATGTCGGATGAATTTATTGCGGCTGAGATGGCATTGTTTGGAGCCCAGGCCAAAGAAGTCGACATTATCATTACCACGGCGCTGATCCCGGGCCGTCCGGCACCTAAGCTCATCACCAAAGCCATGGTGGATTCGATGAAACCAGGCTCAGTGATTGTTGATTTGGCAGCAGCTACAGGCGGCAACTGTGAATACACAGAAGCAGGCCAAATCACAGAAACTGCATCGGGCGTCAAAGTGATAGGCTACACCGACTTACCCGGCCGTTTAGCGGCTCAGTCGTCTCAGCTTTATGGCACCAATCTGGTGAATTTAGCCAAGTTGCTGTGCAAAACCAAAGATGGCCAGATGGTGCTGGATATGCAGGATGTGATTATCCGCAATATGTCTGTGGTGCATCAGGGCGAAGTCACCTTCCCGCCTCCGGCCATCAGCGTCACGGCCACAGCAAAACCTGTGGTTGCACCTGCAGCTCCTGTTGAAAAAACACAGAAAAAATCCATCCATAGCAACTGGTTTATTGGTATAGCGGCAGTGTTATTGCTCTGGATAGGCTACTCGGCACCCAGTGATTTTTTAGCTCACTTTACGGTGTTTTTACTCTCCTGCGTGGTGGGTTATTACCTGGTCTGGAACGTGACTCATGCTTTGCATACCCCGCTGATGTCGGTCACCAATGCGATATCCGGCATTATCGTTTTGGGGGCTTTATTGCAAATCAGCAGCGATTCCCTGCTGGTGCAGGCGCTGGCTTTTGTCGCCGTGCTGATTGCCAGCATCAATATAGTAGGTGGCTTTACCGTCACGCAGCGTATGCTGAAAATGTTTCGTAAAGGCGGGGAGTAACAGCCATGACACAAGGATTAATCACTTCAGCTTATTTGCTGGCCGCCGCTTTTTTTATTGCAAGCTTAGCGGGTTTATCGCAACAGGAAAGCGCCCGCCGTGGTATCTGGCTGGGTATTTTGGGCATGACCATAGCCCTGCTCGCTACTATTGCCGGTGTCAGCATGGATGCCATGCTGCCGTTAGTGATAGCTCTGGCTATAGGGGCTGCTATTGGCCTGCGATTAGCGCTCAAAGTTGAAATGACCCAAATGCCTGAATTAGTGGCCATTTTGCATAGTTTTGTTGGTTTGGCTGCAGTGCTGGTGGGGTACAACAGCTTTTTTGAAACTCACACAACCACAGGCGCAGCACTTACTGTGCATTTAACTGAAGTGTTTTTGGGGGTATTTATCGGCGCTGTCACCTTCTCTGGTTCTATTGTGGCTTTTGCCAAATTACGTGGTATAGCCAGCTCTAAGCCGTTGAGTATTCCGCATAAACATAAACTGAATTTACTGGCTTTAATCGCATCGGCCCTATTGCTGGTTTATTTTGTCAGCTTCGGAGGTGGTGAAACAGCACTGCTGATCATGACACTGATAGCTTTGGTCTTTGGCCTGCATCTGGTCGCCTCCATTGGTGGTGCCGATATGCCGGTGGTGGTGTCTATGCTGAACTCTTACTCAGGCTGGGCCGCTGCTGCTGCAGGTTTTATGCTGTCGAACGATTTACTGATTATCACTGGTGCTTTGGTCGGTTCGTCCGGTGCTATCTTGTCGTACATTATGTGTAAAGCAATGAACCGCTCTTTTATCTCCGTGATAGCCGGAGGTTTTGGTCAGGCCGATGCCAAACAAAACTCTGAAGAAGAGCAAGGCGAATACCACGAAATCGGTGCAGAAGATGTGGCGGATTTGCTGCGAAACTCAGGCTCTGTGGTGATCACTCCGGGTTATGGTATGGCGGTGGCTCAGGCGCAGTATCCGGTGGCTGAGATATGCCAGAAACTGAAAGAGCGTGGCATCAAAGTACGTTTTGGCATCCATCCTGTGGCCGGTCGTATGCCGGGTCATATGAATGTGCTGCTGGCGGAAGCCAAAGTACCGTACGACATAGTACTGGAAATGGATGAAATTAATGAGGATTTTTCCGACACCGATACAGTGCTGGTAATAGGAGCCAACGACACAGTGAACCCGGCTGCTGCTGAAGATCCAACCAGCCCTATAGCCGGTATGCCGGTACTGGAAGTCTGGAAAGCACAACATGTGGTGGTGTTTAAACGTTCGATGAACACAGGTTATTCAGGTGTAAATAACCCACTGTTTTATAAAGACAATACCCAGATGTGTTTTGGTGATGCCAAAGCCACTGTGGATGCGATTTTAAAAGCGCTGTAACAGGCTATTCAGCCAGGCAAGGTAAAAGTCCGTCTGATCTGATGATCGGACGGACTTTTTGTTTTGCGCCCCAGAGCTATTCAGCAGCATTAAGCCATTGCGTCATAAAGTCTATAAAAGCTCTGAGCCTGCGCTGATGACGCAAGTCCTGATGATAACCCAGCCAGAGTGGCCGTGACGGCGGCGCTGAAGCAACAGCTAATTGCTGCAATCCCTGAATTTGCTCGGCCATCCGCACAGGCAACACAGCAAGCCCAAGCCCGGCTACACATAATCTGGCCTGAGCTTCTCTGCTATTGCTGCTAAAGGCCAGCTTTGCGCCGGGAAACTGAGCTTTAAGCCAGGCCACATCCGGCACATCACTAAAATAACTGTCCATACTAATCAGCCTGAGCTGCTCTGGAGTAGTGAGTAAACGCAAGTCAAAACCAGCGGCAGCATACAAACCATAATCCAGCTGCAGCAGCTTACGCTGTGCTATATCCGGCTGATCAAAAGCCTGCAACCGGAACACTAAATCCGCCTCACGCCGCGCCAGATTAAACAGTCTGCTGTCGTTAAGCAGCTCTATGCTGACTTGTGGGTGCTGCTGCAAAAAGCCAGCGCAACAATCGGCCAATACATAATGACTAAACCAGTCAAAAGACGAAATACGTAAGGTCCCTGTCAGTTTTTCTTCCTGCCCGGCCAACTGGCGCATTGCGGCATCAGCTTCTTCGGCCATACGTTTGGCCGCTGGTAATAAAGCAAGCCCGGCCTCGGTCAGTAGAAAACCTTCTGCGGTGCGCTGAAACAGCTTCAAACCCAAACTCTGCTCCAGACTTTGAATACGCCGGCCTAAAGTTGGCTGAGTAAAACCTACAGCTCGTGCAGCTGCTGTTAAGGTGCCCTGCTCCGCCACTGCCAGAAATAAACGGATATCGCTCCAGTCCAGATGTTCCATCGCTGTCCTCTTCAACTGCCTCATACATTTTCGCATGACATCAATACATATTAGTTGATTTCAGTTCTTTTTGGCATGGGCAATACTGCATTCGATCCCATAACAGGGCACCAACAAATCACAGCAGAGGACATCCGGATGAGCACTCAACACAGTATGCAGGCGTTACAAATCACCGAAGCCAATGGCAGTTTCAAATTAACCCAACAAGTTATCCCTCAAGCCGGCATAGGTCAGGTGCTGGTGAAAGTGGCCGCAACTGGCATCAACCCACTGGACTTAAAGATCAGAGCTGGACAAGCAGCTCATGCCAAACAGCCTTTTCCTGCGGTATTGGGCATCGACATGGCAGGTGAAGTGGTTGCAACAGGGTCTGATATCAGTCAATTTGTAAAAGGCGACAAAGTCTTTGGTATGACGGGCGGTGTGGCAGGCCAACAAGGCGCTTTGGCTCAGTATCAGTTAGTGGATGCAGACTTGCTGGCCAAAGCACCATCGAACATCAGCTCCCGTCAGGCCGCCGCTATGCCTTTAGTGGTGATTACGGCCTGGGAAGGTTTGATACACAGAGCCAGACTTGCTGCCGGACATAAAGTGCTGGTGCAAGGTGGCGCTGGCGGTGTTGGCCATGTCGCAGTTCAGCTGGCCAAAGCTTTTGGTGCAGAAGTTTATGCCACAGCTTCAGCCAAAGATGCGGACTATATCCGTTCTTTAGGCGCTGTGTTTATTGATTATCAGCACGCAGCTACAGAGCAGTATCTGGCCGAACATACCGACAATAAAGGTTTTGATATTGTGTACAACACCA
>CBIMJC010000137.1:0-10470 GCA_966244125.1 uncultured Rheinheimera sp. | reverse complement strand
TTTTGGCTTTTTAAAGCTGGAACAAGGGGGCCCGGACTGGTTTATTCCGAATTTTGAAATGAAACGTCTGCTGCATGGCGACGTGGTGCTGGCATCAAAAAGTGATTTTGCCAGCCGCGACAAAATCGAAGCCCGTATAGTCCGCATTTTAGAAGCCCGTAATGAACCTATAGTAGGCCGTTACTTTAAAGATTTTGCTTTAGGTGTGGTGGTGCCAGATGATCCACGTCTGAGTCAGGATATTGTGATACCCCCAGGTGAAGAAGGCGCAGCGCGTCATGGTCAGGTGGTGCTGGTGGAGATCAGCCAAAGGCCAAGCAAAAGAGTCAATGCGGTAGGTAAAGTGATTGAAGTGCTGGGCGAACATATGGCGCCTGGTATGGAAATCGAAATCGCTATTCGTAACCATCAGATCCCCCATGAGTTTTCCAAAGCTGTTGAACAGCAGGTCGCTGGTTATGGCACCGAAGTACCGGAAGAAGCTAAAGCTGGCCGGGTGGATCTGACAGAGCTGGGTTTGATTACCATAGATGGTGAGGACGCCCGTGACTTTGATGATGCGGTCTACTGTGAGCGCAAAGCCGATGGTGGCTGGCATTTATGGGTCGCCATTGCCGATGTCAGCGCTTATGTGCTGCCCGATACGCCGCTGGATAAAGAAGCGCTGGACCGTGGTAACTCGGTGTATTTCCCGGACCATGTGGTTCCTATGCTGCCCGAAGTGTTATCCAACGGTTTATGTTCACTGAATCCACATACAGACCGGCTTTGTTTTGTCGCTGAAATGCATATCAGCAAACAAGGCAAGCTGGATGGTTATCAGTTTTATGAAGCTGTGATGCACTCCAGTGCCCGTCTGACCTATAACAAAGTGCATGCCATCTTAGAAGGCGATCCGAAGTTACGTCAGCAGTACGAAGCCAACTTAACCAATATCGACAACCTGTATTCGCTGTACAAACAAATGGCGAAAGTACGGGCTGAGCGGGGGGCTATTGAATTTGAAACGGTCGAAACCCGTTTTATCTTTAACAGCCATCGTAAAATTGAACAGATAGTGCCCATTCACCGTAACGAAGCGCATAAGATCATTGAAGAATGTATGATTTTAGCCAACGTGTCGGCCGCTAAGCTGATTGAAAAACATGAAGCTTTTGCACTGTTTCGTGTGCATGAACGGCCGGATGGTGACCGTTTTGCTAACTTCAGACGTTTTCTGGCTGAATTAGGTATTGAAGCCAATCTGCCGCCAGAGCCCACGCCTTTGGATCTGATGCTGACGTTGCAAAAACTGCAGGACAGACCGGATAAAGAGCTGATTGAAACCACTATGCTGCGTTCAATGAAGCAGGCTGTGTATCAGGGCGATAACCTGGGGCACTTTGGTCTGGCGCTGGAAGCTTATGCCCACTTTACCTCGCCTATCCGGCGTTATCCGGATCTGGTATTGCACCGGGCTATTAAAGCCATTTTGCAGACTCAGGGTCAGAAAGTTACGGGAGCTAAAGCTTACACTGAAAAACAAATTCATCCTTTGGGTGAACAATGTTCAATGACAGAACGCCGTGCTGACGATGCCACCCGTGAAGTAGCGGATTGGCTGAAATGTGAGTATATGCAGGATCATATTGGCGATAGCTTTAAAGGTGTGGTCTCTACCGTCACTAACTTTGGCTTGTTTGTCCGTATCAGCGATCTGTACATCGAAGGTTTAGTGCATGTCACCTCGTTGCAGAACGACTATTACCATTTTGATACCGAGCGTCAGGTACTGCGCGGTGAGCACAGCAATGTGCAATACCGTATGGGTGATCTGATTGAAGTCAAAGTGCTGGCGGTCAATCTGGAAGCGCGCAAAATTGATTTAGGCATAGTGGGCATGGAAAAACGTACTACGTCGAATCGCAAAATCAGCGCCAGTAAAAAAGCCGCTATGACACCAGCGGAAGAAAAAGCCTCAATGCGTAAAAAAGGTGCCCGTAAAGCTGGTGTTGAACAGACAGCACCAGGCAAAGCGGGTAAGAAACCTGCGGGTAAAAAGCCTGCGGCGAAAAAACCAGCGTCTCGCAAACCCACTACAAAAAGCCCGGCAGCGAAAAGTCCTGCGGGTCCACGGCCGGGTAAAGCTCCGCGTAAGCGAAAGTAGCAAAAGCAATAGGCTGGTGTTTTTGCTACACTAGCGTCAAGTTTAACTGAGCCCGGTACTGCCGGGCTCGGTCATTTTCAAAGAGGTTGCGATGAGCGCAGATTTTGTATTTGGTATTCATGCGGTAAGTGCGTTATTTGAACGTGCGCCGGAAGATGTTCTTGAACTTTTTATCTTAAAAGACAAAGACGATCAGCGTTTACAGCCTTTGCTGAAATTCGCCCGTGATTTTGGTGTGTCAGTGCAGTACTGCAACCGCAGAGCTTTGGATGAAAAGGTCAATGGCGCGCAGCATCAGGGCGTGGTGGCAAGAGCCCGCGCTCAACAAACCGGCAACGAGCAGGATTTAGCCCGTATAGTCTCTGAGCAATCCAGTCCTTTTATTCTGATTTTAGATGGCATTACCGACCCGCATAACTTAGGCGCTATTTTACGTAGTGCTGACGCAGCCGGTGTACATGCCGTAGTGGCCGCCAAAGACAGATCTGTGAAGGTGACGCCAGTAGTGCGTAAAGTGGCCTGTGGTGCTGCAGAAGTGGTGCCTTTTATCACTGTGACTAACTTAGCCCGTGCTATCCGTGAATTAAAAGACGCTGGTATTTGGGTGGTAGGTGCAGCAGGTGAAACTGAAACGACAATCTATCAAACCAGGCTGAATGGCCCACTGGCCATAGCTATGGGGGCTGAAGGGGATGGTTTACGCCGTCTGACCCGCGAATTATGCGATTCGCTGATGAAAATTCCGATGTTTGGTTCGGTCTCCAGCTTAAACGTATCAGTGGCAACCGGTATCTGTTTGTTTGAAGCCGTGCGCCAGCGCGGGGTCAGATCTTAAGCTCTGACCCTCAAGTTGGCGGCTTAGATAAATTGCTGGTTTGGATCTAAAGTCTGATATGTGGGTCAGTGATCTGTTCGGGGTCAGGCCTTGGATCTTGAATCTGAATTCAAGATCCAAGGCCTGACCCCCTGCTGTTAACCCCGACTTAAAAGGGCAGGGTCTAATAACTTTTCTAACTCTGCTCTGCTGTAACTGGTTTGCTCTACTGCGACATCAATCACAGGCCGTTTTTCTTTATAAGCCTGTTTGGCAATATCCGCCGCCTTTAAATAGCCAATCAATGGATTCAGTGCAGTCACCAGAATAGGGTTACGCGACAACGCCTGATCTATTTTATCTTTTTGCACAGTAAAACCCGCTATGGCTTTTTCGCCTAAAGCTGAGCTTGCCGAATTTAACAGTTCCAGGCTTTGTAAGATGTTATGAGCTATCACGGGCAACATTACATTCAGCTCAAAATTGCCAGACTGGCCAGCCACTGTAATAGTGGCATCGTTGCCTATCACCTGAGCTGCCACCATGGCTACAGCTTCTGGGATCACCGGATTGACTTTGCCCGGCATAATGGAAGAGCCAGGTTGCAATGCCGGCAGGGCAATTTCGCCTAACCCAGCCAAGGGGCCTGAATTCATCCAGCGTAAGTCATTGGCTATTTTCATCAGGGCCACAGCCAGCACCTTGCTGGCGCCTGATAAAGCCACAATAGCGTCTTGCGAGCCTAAGCTGAAAAAGAAATTAGCACTGGGTTTGAAGTTTAAACCTGTCTGGCTACTTAACTTCTGACAAAATAAGGCGGCAAAATCCGGGTGGGCATTCACACCAGTGCCCACTGCTGTGCCACCCTGAGCCAGAGCTAATACCTGCTGCTGAGCAAACTCCAGTTGCTGCCGTGCATGGGCAATTTGCGCCTGCCAGCCAGACAATACCTGAGCAAAAGTCACTGGCATCGCATCCATCAAATGAGTGCGGCCTGTTTTGACAATAAAACCAATCTCCTTTGCTTTTGTGGCTATCACAGCTTCCAACTGAGTCAGCGTCTCCATCAACTGATGATTGGCCAAAGCCGCGCTTAAATGAATAGCGGTTGGAATGACATCATTGCTGCTTTGGCCGAGGTTAATATGATCGTTGGGGCTGATATGAAGGCCTGAACTTTTGCTGGCTAAAGTCGCCAGCACTTCATTGACGTTCATATTAGTGCTGGTGCCTGAACCAGTCTGAAACAGGTCAATAGGGTAGTGCGTCATATCCAGTTTTAGCAGTTGTTGCTCGGCGGCTG
The DNA here is from genome assembly GCA_966244125.1 of uncultured Rheinheimera sp. Classification (GTDB taxonomy): domain Bacteria; phylum Pseudomonadota; class Gammaproteobacteria; order Enterobacterales; family Alteromonadaceae; genus Pararheinheimera. The sequence continues at coordinate 6,207 of CBIMJC010000137.1, read as the reverse complement.
AATTGATTGCCGACGCAATCTCTGGCTGCAGTAACTTCAGCTCAAGATTGGCGGCCGCTGCAGCTTGTTTTATCCGCAGTACAGCTTTAATAAAAGCCGGAGGCATCGTCAGCTGACTGATTTGAAAGTTATCCAAAGCGCGTTGGGTTTGCGCCTGATACAGGGCCTCTGCCGGTAATTGCACTTCACCCATACTGTCTCTTTCTGTTCTGAAACTCATAACTTTTTTCCTGTGTGTTTCTTGCTCAGTTGCAAATGTTATGGGGGCTTTTCCGAAAAATAGCAATATCCTCGCTAAATTGCTCTGAGAGCCTAATAAAAATCCGTGTTGCTGCTTGTTTTAACAGCAAGAAACCCCTAGAATACCGCCCCTTCGACCATCCAGAACGTTCCTTGCCTCTATGCGAGTCTGGTCGAGCTCACCCGAGGCTAACTAACCGTAAGGAGCTACAATGCGTCATTACGAAATCGTGTTTATGGTTCACCCAGATCAAAGTGAACAAGTTCCAGGAATGATCGAGCGTTACACTGGCGCGATCAAAGAAGCTGGTGGTTCAATTCACCGCTTAGAAGACTGGGGCCGTCGTCAATTAGCTTATCCAATCGAAAAGCTGCACAAAGCTCACTATGTTCTGATGAACGTAGAAGCGCCACAGGCAGTAATTGACGAGCTGGAAACTAACTTCCGCTTCAACGACGCTGTATTGCGTAACCTGATCATGCGCACTAACACTGCTGTGACTGAGCCATCACCAATGGCCAAGGTACGTGAAGAACGTCGTGACCGTGCTCCTCGTGATTCAGATGAGCTGGTAGCAAACGACGAGTAATTTGCAGATGGACAATAGCCTGGTCGTGACTGGCACTATCTGCCGTCAGGTCGACCACAGCGAAAGTCCGGCCGGTATTCCTCACAGTTATTTAGTGATTGAGCACCAATCGGTGCAGCAGGAAGCCGGTTTTAACCGTCAGGCTTATGTCAGACTACAAGTGGTCTGTGCCGGAGCCGGGTTAGCGCAACAAACTCACAATTTGAAACTGGGAAACAAAGTTCGGGTGTCAGGTTTTTTAAACCGCCATCAGAGCCGCAGCGGTCAGTCTAAACTGGTGCTGCATGCCCAACAGATTGAAATATTAAGTTAGGAGAAATTTCATGGCTCGTTATTTCCGTCGCCGTAAATTCTGCCGTTTCTCTGCAGAAGGCGTGATTGAGATCGATTACAAAGATACAGCTACGTTAAAAAATTATGTCACTGAAAGTGGCAAAATTGTCCCAAGCCGTATCACTGGTACCAGCGCTAAGTATCAACGTCAATTAGCCCGCGCTATCAAACGCGCCCGCTACCTGGCCTTGTTACCATACAGCGATTCACACAGCTAAGCAGCGACTGGTTAAACCGTATACAGAGAGGGTATTACAATGGAAATTATTCTGTTGGACAAAGTCGCTAACCTGGGTGGTTTAGGCGACAACGTAACTGTTAAATCTGGTTATGCTCGTAACTTCTTATTCCCACAGGGAAAAGCAGTTCCAGCGACCAAAGCTAACATCGAAAAATTTGAACAGCGTCGCGCTGAGTTAGAAGCCAAACTGGCTGAAACTTTAGCTGCTTCTCAAGCTCGTGCTGAGAAGATCGCTGCTCTGGCTGAAGTGACTTTAGCTTCTAAAGCTGGTGACGAAGGCAAGTTGTTCGGTTCAGTTGGTACACGTGATATCGCTGACGCTATCACTGCTGCAGGTGTTGCAGTAGCGAAAGCTGAAGTGAAGTTACCTAACGGTACTATCCGTGAAACTGGCGAATTCAACATCGCTCTGCAGTTACACGCAGAAGTAACAGCTACTATCAAAGTAGTAGTGGTTGCTGAGGCTTAATCAGCCTTTTGGGCACACAGTTTTGTGTGCCCAATCCCTTCCTGCTTCATCCTGATTTTACGTTAAAAATATTCTGCTTTACTGATTTTTCCACAGCTTCATCCATGCTTTAATGGTAGGCTATCGCTCCCATGCAGAACTGTTCTACCCCGGGTATCAGTCTGTCGCAATTTCTAGAACTTCTGGTGTTATGGACAATAAGCAAAGAGATAAACAAGTCGCTGCGGTAAAAATGCCGCCACATTCCATTGAGGCCGAACAATCCGTGTTGGGTGGTTTGATGCTGGACAATGAAGCCTGGGACAAAGTCTCAGAAAAAGTGGTAGAGCAGGATTTTTATTTACGTTCACACCGCTTTATTTTTTCTGCGATGTCTCGTGTAGCTGAAGCCAACCAGCCTATTGATTTAATTACGGTATCCGAAGATTTAGAGCGTAATCAGCAGTTAGCGGACGTTGGTGGTTTTGCCTATTTAGGTGAAATTGCTAAAAACACCCCAAGTGCCGCCAATATACTCGCCTATGCCGAGATAGTGCGTGAACGTGCTGTGGTGCGGGATATGATAGCTGTAGCACATGACATCGCCGATGCAGGTTACGACCCGCAAGGCCGCAACAGTGCTGAGCTGCTGGATTTCGCTGAAACTAAAGTCTTTAAAATTGCTGAGCAAAGAGCCAATGCCAATGAAGGCCCTGAGCCTATCAACAGCATTTTGTCGAAAACTATCGACAAGATAGACGAGCTGTTCCGCAACCCCAGTTCCGGCGGTTTAACCGGTGTCTCCACCGGTTATATGGATCTGGATAAAATGACCAACGGCATGCAGCCGTCGGATCTGATCATAGTGGCTGCCCGTCCTTCCATGGGTAAAACCACTTTTGCGATGAACCTGTGTGAACACGCAGCTATTACCAGCGACAAGCCGGTGCTTATTTTCAGTTTAGAGATGCCGTCCGAACAAATTATGATGAGGATGCTGGCATCTTTAGGCCGTATTGATCAGACCAAAGTGCGGACAGGTCAGCTGGACGATGAAGATTGGGCGCGTTTGTCCTCTGCCATCGAGCTTCTGAATAGCAAAGGTAAAATGTATATAGACGACGCTTCCGGTTTAACACCAACCGAAGTGCGTTCCCGTGCCCGTCGTGTGGCGCGTGAACATGGTGGCCTGAGCATGATCATGGTCGACTACCTGCAGCTGATGACAGTGCCGGGTTTATCGGAAAACCGGACTTTAGAAATTGCCGAAATTTCGCGCTCACTCAAAGCCTTAGCCAAAGAGTTGAAAGTGCCGGTCATAGCTCTTTCGCAGCTTAACCGTAGTCTGGAACAGCGTGCTGACAAGCGCCCTGTCAACTCCGACTTACGTGAATCCGGTTCTATTGAGCAGGATGCCGACTTAATTATGTTTATCTACCGTGACGAGGTCTATCACGATGACAGCCCGGATAAAGGCACTGCTGAAGTCATCATAGGTAAACAACGTAACGGCCCTATAGGTCGTATTCGTCTGACCTTCCATGGCCGTTATTCACGTTTTGACAATTACGCAGGTACTGCCCGTTTTGAGGACGAGTATTAATGAGTCGTCGTCCACAGGCCCGCATCGATTTAGCGGCCTTATTGCATAATTTACAACAGCTGCGCACTGCTGCTCCGGACAGCAAAGTGCTGGCAGTATTAAAAGCCAATGCCTATGGCCATGGTTTACTGAAAGTGGCAGAACAACTGAAAGACGCCAGTGCTTTTGGTGTGGCCCGTATTGATGAAGCTTTGATGCTGCGCGCTGGCGGTATAGTCAAACCTATAGTGCTGCTGGAAGGTTTTTTCCATGCCGACGAATTGCCACAAGTGGTTGCCAGTAACTTACAGGTCGTAGTGCATCATCCAAGTCAGGTTGACGCATTGGTTGCCGCTGAATTGGATTCACCTGTGCATGTCTGGCTAAAAATGGACAGTGGTATGCACCGCTTAGGTTTATTGCCACAAGAATTTCTGGATGCTTATCAAAAGCTTAGTCAATGCCCTAATGTGATACAGCCGATGCGCCTGATGACGCACTTTGCCAGCGCCGATGAACCGGATGTGGACAGTACCCAACAGCAAATTGATCTCTTTATGAAAACGGTCGAAGGTTTGGCAGGCGAACATTGTCTGGCCAATTCTGCCGGTACTCTTGCCTGGCCGCAGAGCCATGGCCATTGGATCCGTCCTGGTTTGGCTTTGTACGGTGTTTCCCCTATGGAGCAGGGCAGAGCAGAGCAACACCAGTTAAAGGCCGTGATGAGCTTTAGCAGCAGCGTTATAGCGGTGCGTGAGGTGAAGCAAGGCGACAAAGTGGGCTACGGTGGCACCTGGACTGCACCAGCAGATACCCGTTTAGCTGTAGTTGCAGTAGGTTATGGTGATGGCTATCCAAGAGCGGCCAGTAATGGTTGCCCTGTGCTGATTAAAGGTGAGCGCTATCCCATTGTTGGCCGTGTCTCTATGGATATGACGACAGTCGACATTGGCAAGGCTGATGTGCAGATTGGTGATGAAGTGTTGCTATGGGGTGCGGATTTACCGGTCGAAGAAATTGCAGAGCGGGTACAAACTATTCCCTATGAGTTGCTCTGTAATATCACCAGCAGGGTCGAATTCAGATATCTGGAATGAAACTGGGGGGCAGGCCTTTGAAACTGGGGGTCAGGCCTTGGATTTTGAATCATAGATTCAAGATCCAATGCCTGACCCCCAGTGTTATCTTATTCGTCGAAACTGACTTAAATAAATACTTTGCCGTAGTCAGAATCAAAAGGCATCAGAATTTTAGCGCCCGTGGTTTTATGAGTGATGGTGTGGCCTTTGCCTGAAACAACAACAGGAGTGGCCATACTGAATTCATGACCTTTTTCACCCAAAATACGCTTTGCACCGCCAGTGACCATGTTGGTGATTTCACCCACCATGTCTGTGACTTCTTCATTAATTTTGTCAGGTCTTTCGCCTAACATTCTGGCCATAATTTCCAGTGCCAGAGATTCTTCAAAAGTGACTGAGAAGGACCCTTTAGTGGTTGGCCCTATCATACCAATCAAACCTGACACTTCACCGCGAGCCTGCTCGTCTTTCTTTAATCGTGGCTGTCCTGGCACAATTTTAGTATTGGCCATGGTACCTAACACATTGACTAACGAAGAGAGAAACGGATTTACATACTCAACATTCATTTAATTAGCCTGTTCGGAGTCTGGACCTGCTTGCATTGCCAACCTCAAGATTAGGTGGCTATGCTTTATAACACAAGTCTAGCTTATTGTTTTGGTATGAATTTTTCTAAAATATTTACAATTTTATTCAGTTCTGCTCACTAAAATAGCCAGTCTGACCTGAATGCGTCAAGCGGATTCAGTCGGTTGACGCTTTTTTCAGACATCTTTGGCAACTCCCATGAGCTTCTACAGTTTGCCTTTGAATTAAAAAGCCTTTTTCTGAGGCTAATTTCACAAATTCTTGCTGTAGCGGAGACGAATGCAATTCTTCCACATGACCACATTGATCACAGATCAACAATTGTGCCGGATGATGCTGCTCAAAGTGATGGCAGAGTAAAAAAGCATTGGTTGATTCAATTTTATGAATAAACCCCTGTTCTGTCAGAAAATCCAAAGCCCGGTAAATAGTGGCTGGTTTAGCTGCTGGTTCACTGGCTTTTAACTGCTCCAGCAATTCATAGGCACCAATACCACCGTGAGTGCCAGCTAATAAGCGAAACACTTTTTCACGAATAATGGTAAAGCGCGCGCCATTGACATCACAAATATGGCGGGCTCTGGTGACCAAAGACTCAATCGACATAACTCAGCTCACTCCGGTAGCAATAGCGGGAGTTTATCACATAAGTTTGTTCGCTCCAGCCTTTGGATGGCGATTTCCTGATACAAAACATAAGTTAAGTTACTCCCTTGTGCTACAAAGCCAGCCGGGGTCGCTTTGATGTTTCATAGAGCTGGGGTGGGGTTGTTAAGTGTTGGTTAACTTTCTGCTTGTTACTTTGTGCAACTACCACAAGTACAGCGTGCTCAACAGATCTGCTTGTAACCAAAGGGTTACAAAGAATTACAGTCAACAATGGGCATTAGCATAAACTAATACGCAACTTTGCATACTGAAGCAGTGCCTTATGGTTATTCCTAAAATTATTCATTATGTGTGGGTTGGCCATGCCCCCAAAACAGAACTGGTGTTGCGTTGCATTGCCAGCTGGAAAAGGTATTTGCCTGATTACGAAATCATTGAATGGAATAATGAGCGCCTCGCTGCACTTAGCAACACTTATGCTCATGAAGCTT
>CBIMJC010000136.1:0-10540 GCA_966244125.1 uncultured Rheinheimera sp. | reverse complement strand
AAATGACGTTAAAACTGGTGTTTGATCACGCCGACTTTCTGGTGTTGGATAAACCTTCCGGCATCAGTTTTCATTCTGAGTTTGAAGCTGGGGTAGTGGCTTTGGCTGAAGCCCAGTTTGGGCTGAAACTTTATGCCGTGCATCGGCTGGATAAAGGCACCTCAGGTTTATTGCTGCTGGCCAAAAGCAGCGCAGCGGCGGCATCTTTATCTGAATTGTTTCAAAACCAGCAGATCCAAAAATTTTATCTGGCGCTGACCGATCAAAAACCAAAGAAAAAACAAGGTTGGGTTAAAGGCGATATGGTGCAGGCGCGTCGCTCGGCCTGGAAATTGACCAGTAGTTTAACCAATCCTGCGGTCAGTTATTTTGTCTCGGCGTTTTACGAAGTGGCAGGGCGCAGAGCTTTTCTGGTGAAACCTTTTACCGGTAAAACTCATCAGGTGCGTGTGGCGTTAAAAAGTGTCAGCGCCGCCATATTAGGCGATGAGTTGTATCAGGGCAGCGCAGCAGATCGTCTCTGCCTGCATGCTTATGCCTTGTATTTTAGCTGGGGTGGTGCACAAATTAAGCTGGTGTTGCCGCCCTCTGAAGGCTCCGATTTTTTGGCTGAGCCCTTGCAACAGTATCTGCGCCTGTATTGGGCAGAACCTGCTTTATTGGATTGGCCTTCGTATCAAAAACCTACGACGTCTAAGACCGTAGAGTAAAAGAGTATTTAACGTGTCCGATTATTTATTACGTTTTGCCGGCATAGGCCGTTTGTATGGCACCAAAGCGCTGGAGGCGTTTCAGAAATCTCATGTTTGTGTGGTGGGCATAGGTGGCGTTGGCAGCTGGGCGGCGGAAGCTTTGGCACGTTCCGGTGTAGGCGAAATCACCCTGATTGATTTGGATGATATTTGTATCAGCAATACCAACAGACAGCTGCATGCTTTATCGGACAGCATAGGCAAAGACAAAGTGGCGGTGATGGCTGAACGTATTAAAGCCATTAATCCGGACTGTAAAGTGCATCAGGTCGAAGATTTTGTCAGTCATGACAATTTATTTCAGCTGATGAGTACAGATTTTGATTATGTGGTGGATTGCATCGATTCGATCAAAGCCAAAGTGGCGCTGATTGCACACTGCAAACGCAATAAAATTGCGATAGTGACGGTTGGTGGTGCAGGCGGGCAGGTCGATCCGACGCAAATTCAGCTGGCTGATTTAAGCCAGACAGTGTACGACCCTCTGTTATCCAAAGTGCGTAATACCCTGCGCCGGGACTACAACTACAGCCGTAACCCCAAACGGCGTTTTGGTATAGATGCGGTTTATTCCACCGAGCAGTTGGTGTATCCAAAAGCTGATGGCACTGTCTGTCAGACCAAACCTGAACTGGAAGGGCCTATGCGTTTAGATTGCAGTGGTGGTTTTGGTGCTGTCACAGTAGTGACAGGCTCTTTTGCTTTTGTGGCTGTATCCAGAGTGCTGAAAAAACTGGCCGAAAAAGCCAATAAAGCCTGATGCGTAAATTTACTTGTGGGTCAGAGCCGAAGCTCTGACCCTATTCAACACAGCCAGCAAGCCATTGCTGCGTGACTGGCTGATGTTTTGTTGTAGCTGTAATTCACTCAACAATAACTCAGGTTTTGCATGCGCCAATTCTTCCGATGTCAGGCCATTCAGCTGCACTAACAGCAAAATAATAAGCCCCTTAACAATACGGGCATCGCTGTCAAAGGCCCAAAAATGTTGTGCTGTGACATGGTCCTGATAATGCAGCAGCCAGGCTTTTGCTTCACAGCCCTGCACCAAAAACTCATCCCTGTGCCACTCGCTGTCAAAAGCCGGTAGTTCTTTGCCCAGCGTCATTAAAATTCTGTATTTACTTTGCCAGTCTTTCAGCTGACGCAATTGTGGCAGTTGGTTCGCGTAAATATTTTTTAGTGCAGTGGCGGTTTCTGTAAAGATATCTGGTCGGATCATTCAGTAAGTAACTCCACTGCTGTAGCTAAAGCGGTCAAAGTCCGGTCAATTTCGTCGAAACTGTTATAACAGGCAAAAGAAAAACGCACTGAACCCCGGGAATTGATGGCCTGAAACAGCGGCATAGCACAATGAGTTCCGGCCCGAACTGCGATTTTTTGCTGGTCAAGCAGGGTGGCGAGGTCGGCAGGGTGCTCATTTTTCAGGTTGAGTGCCACAATTCCTGCGTTAGTTGTCGGACCAGAGAGCAGCTCCAAAGCCGGAATTTGCTGACAACCGGCATAAAACCGCTGTACCAGAGCTTTTTTGTGCTGCGCAAAAGCGGCCAGATCCTGCTGCTGTAGCCATAAAATAGCGGCAGCAAGGCCAATAGCGCCTGCCATATTAGGTGTCCCAGCTTCTAATCTGTAGGGTAAATCGTTCCAGCTGCTCGCCGAAAAACTGACGGTTTTAATCATTTCACCACCGCCCAGCATGGGCCGCAGTAGTTCTAAGTATTTGGTTTTGCCATACAACACGCCAATGCCGGTTGGACCATACAGCTTATGACCTGAAAACAGATAAAAATCGACATCCAGAGCCTGTACGTCCACTGTCTCCCAAACAATACCCTGAGCACCGTCCAGCACCACCAGTGCGCCTGCTGCCTTGGCGAGGCGCACTATGTCTTGAATAGGCTGAATGTGGCCCAGCGCGTTGGATACATGGCTGATACTGACTACTTTAGGTTTAAGCTTTAATAATTCGGTAAAGGCGGCAAGGTCAAATCTATGTTCAGCTGTTAAAGGCACCACATCCAGCTGCACGCCATAAGGTTGGGCGTGAATATGCCAGGGCACTATATTGGCGTGATGTTCCATAGATGAAATTAATACCCGATCACCGGGTTGCATTACAGGTCCCATCAGGCCAAAAACCAACTGATTAAAACCTGCAGTAGTGCCGCTGGTCCAGATGATTTCATGCGAATAACGGGCATTGAGAAACTGAGCTACTGTGCTTCTGGCCGCTTCAAAAGCTGCAGTGGCGTGTTGACTTAAGTCATGGGCCGAGCGGTGCACATTGCTGTTGTGTTGGCTGTAAAATACATTCATTGCATCAAGCACGGCTTGGGGCTTATGCAAAGTGGCAGCATTATCCAGATAAATCCACTCTGGATGAGCGCTAAAAAAAGGGAATTGTTGACGTAAAGCGGATAAATCGAAGTTCAAGGTTGCCAACCTAAAGCAAAAACAAATGAGGCCGGATCATAACATCCGGCCTCATCAGCAGGTTAGGCTTTTTTGAAGTCGCGTTTGGTATAACCGGTATACAGCTGACGCGGACGACCAATTTTGTGGCCTTTGTCTGACAGCATTTCGTCCCAGTGTGAGATCCAGCCGACAGTACGTGACATAGCAAAAATCACAGTAAACATGCTGGTTGGAATACCAATGGCTTTTAAAATAATGCCTGAGTAGAAATCCACGTTTGGATAGAGTTTCTTCTCAATGAAGTAAGGGTCTGACAGCGCGATACGCTCCAGTTCCATAGCGACATCCAGCAGAGGATCCTTGATGTTCAGCTCTTTTAACACTTCGTGGCAGGTTTCACGCATCACTTTGGCACGAGGGTCAAAGTTTTTATAAACGCGGTGACCAAAGCCCATCAGACGGAAGCTGTCATTTTTGTCTTTAGCGCGGGCCACAAACTCAGGAATACGCTCTACAGAGCCGATTTCCTGTAACATTTTTAAGCAGGCTTCGTTGGCGCCGCCGTGTGCCGGGCCCCACAAAGAAGCCACGCCGGCAGCGATACAAGCGTAAGGGTTAGCGCCTGAAGAACCAGCTAAACGTACTGTAGAGGTTGAAGCGTTTTGTTCATGGTCTGCGTGCAGCATAAAAATACGGTCCATTGCTTTTGCAAGAATAGGACTGACTTTGTAATCTTCAGCTGGTACAGAGAACATCATATGCAGGAAGTTTTCTGCATAAGTTAAGTCATTGCGTGGATACACAAAAGGCTGACCTACAGTGTATTTATACGCCATGGCAGAGATAGTAGGTAACTTGGCAATTAAACGGTGAGCACTGCGTTTACGCTGCTCCGGGTCGTTAATGTCCAGGTCTGAATGGTAGAAAGAAGACAAAGCACCCACCACACCACAAAGCATGGCCATAGGGTGAGCGTCCACACGGAAACCCTGGAAAAATGAGGCAATTTTTTCATGCACCATAGTGTGGCGCGTGATGGTATGCACAAATTCGTCGTACTGAGTTTTTGTTGGTAATTCGCCTTCCAGTAACAGGTAACAGGTTTCCAGATAATCTGAATGTTCTGCTAACTGCTCAATTGGATAACCCCGGTGTAACAACACGCCATTATCACCGTCTATATAGGTGATTTTTGATTCGCACGAACCCGTAGCCATAAAGCCCGGATCGAAGGTGAAGTATCCTTGCTGACCTAAAGCACGAACATCAATAACATCAGTGCCTGCAGTGCCAGAATAGATAGGAAGTTCAAATGGTGCTTGTCCTTCGATCTGCACGACAGCTTTTTTATCTGCCATTGGATTTCTCCTGTTGTTTTAATTGGGTTAAACCTTCATCGCACCTATTCTAACGTCAAGTGCAGCCTAAAAGTCAATTTTAATGCGCGATTGGATAATAAGTATTCGACTCTGGTCGTATTGCCACCAAAACTGAATGCTGTAGTCTGCACAACGCAGAAATTCGATAACCAAATCAAACATAAATTGTAATCCGAAGTAGTGAATTATATACTGTCGCGGGTTTTAAACCTGTTCAGCGTTTGATAGATAAAAAAATGGGCTGAACCACACTTAGCTGTAGCCTGTATATCCATTGGGCGTTGACTGATTATTCAGCAACACATAATGACAACAAAGCTCTATAAAGAGCGTCGATGGGCAAGAAACTGTGAAAAAGCAAAGACCTGTAAATCTAGACCTTACAACAATATCTTTTCCTGCTCCTGCGTTAGCATCGATCCTGCACCGCGTGACTGGCGTCGCCATGTTTTTCGCTCTGGTGTTTGTGATTTGGGCTTGGGCAGTCTCTTTGTCTTCTGCGGAAGGCTTTGAGCAAGTCAGACTGGTATTACAATCCTTCATCGCCAAGTTTATCGCCTGGGGTACTATCACAGTGTTGCTGTATCACATGATTGGTGGCATCCGTCACTTAATTATGGACATGGGCCACTGGGAAGAACTTAAGTCCGGTAACACCAGCGCAGTCGTCACTATCGTACTGTGGATTGTATTAGCTGTTTTAGCAGGAGTTTGGTTATGGTTCTGAATCAAGCCAGTTTAAGACGTGACGGTGTGAAAGACTACGTCTCGTTACGTGCCACAGCCGTTATTCTGACGCTGTACACTCTGTTTATTCTGGGATTTTTCCTGGTTACTCCTGAAGTAACCTACGATGTCTGGAAAGCATTGTTTTCCAGTCTGCTGATGAAAGCTTTCACTTTATTAGCCTTAGCTTGTATCGCAGTTCACACCAAAATTGGTCTGTGGCAGGTATTAACTGACTACGTCAAAAACGCAGCTTTGCGTGGCGTTTTACAGTTCCTGTTATACACCCTTGCTTTTGGTTATCTGGCTGTGGGTCTCTTTGTTCTGTGGGGTGTTTAAGTGAATATTCCAGTACGCGAATTTGATGCCGTCGTAATAGGCGCAGGTGGTGCAGGTATGCGCGCCGCTCTGCAAATTACTGAATCAGGTTTAACCTGTGCTTTGTTATCCAAAGTGTTCCCAACCCGTTCTCACACTGTATCTGCGCAAGGTGGTATCACTGTTGCGTTAGGTAACTCTCACCCGGACAACTGGGAATGGCACATGTTTGATACCGTCAAAGGTTCCGATTACATCGGTGACCAGGACGCTATTGAATACATGTGTAAAACTGGCCCTGAAGCCATTACTGAACTGGAAAACATGGGTTTACCTTTCTCTCGTTTTGAGAACGGCCGTGTGTATCAGCGTCCTTTTGGTGGTCAGTCGAAAAACTTTGGTGGCGAACAGGCCGCCCGTACCGCAGCTGCTGCAGACCGTACAGGTCATGCTTTATTGCACCTGCTGTATCAGCAAAACGTAAAAAACAAAACTCAGGTCTTCTCTGAGTGGTATGCACTGGATCTGGTGAAAAATCAGGATGGTGCAGTGGTAGGTTGTACTGCCATTGACATCGAAACCGGTGAAATTGTTTACTTCAAATCCCGCGCTGTAGTGTTGGCGACTGGTGGTGCTGGCCGTATCTTCGCCTCAACCACCAACGCTCACATCAATACAGGTGACGGTGTAGGTATGGCGCTGCGTGCCGGTGTACCACTGCAGGATATGGAAATGTGGCAATTCCACCCGACAGGTATTGCAGGTGCCGGTGTTCTGGTGACTGAAGGTTGTCGTGGTGAAGGTGGTTACTTATTAAATAAAGACGGCGAGCGTTTCATGGAGCGTTATGCACCAAACGCTAAAGACCTAGCGGGTCGTGACGTTGTAGCCCGTTCTATGATGACTGAAATCCGTGAAGGCCGTGGTTGTGATGGTCCATGGGGCCCACATATCAAACTGAAACTGGATCACTTAGGTGAAGAAGTTTTAGAAAGCCGTTTACCTGGTATTTGTGAGTTGTCCCGTACTTTCGCTCACGTAGACCCGGTGAAAGAGCCTATCCCTGTGATCCCAACCTGTCACTATATGATGGGTGGTATTCCAACCAACGTCCATGGTCAGGTTATTCATCCAAAAGCTGATGGTACTGAGTCTGTAGTTCCTGGCTTATTCGCTTGTGGCGAAATCGCTTGTGTGTCTGTACACGGCGCTAACCGCTTAGGCGGTAACTCCTTATTAGACTTAGTGGTATTTGGTCGTGCTACAGGTTTACACCTGGGTGAAGCTCTGGCAGCTACCACTGAATACCGTGCCGCTTCTGATTCTGATCTGCAGGCTGCTTTAGCCCGTACTCAGCGCTGGGAAGACAGCAAACCAGGTCAGGGTGAAGATCCGGCTCAAATCAAAAAAGATTTACAGCAATGTATGCAACTGAACTTCTCGGTATTCCGTGAAGGTGCTGCTATGGCTGAAGGTTTAGCTCAGTTAAAAGAAATCCGTGAACGTCTGAAATATGCACGTCTGGATGACAAGAGCTCAGACTTCAATACCATGCGTATTGAATGTTTAGAACTGGACAACCTGATGGAAACCGCGTTTTCAACTGCAGTTGCAGCCAACTACAGAACTGAAAGCCGTGGTGCCCACGCTCGTTTTGACTTCCCGGACCGTGACGACGAAAACTGGTTATGCCACAGCGTCTACACGCCAGATACTGAATCAATGTTTAAGCGTAAAGTGAACATGGAACCTAAGTTCCGTGACGCTTTCCCGCCTAAAGCACGTACGTACTAAGAGGGATGCAGAATGAAGAAGTTAGTATTCTCTGTCTATCGTTACAACCCGGACCTTGATACAGCACCACGTATGCAGGACTACATTCTGGATAATCCGGAAGGTCGTGACATGATGGTGTTGGACGCCCTGTTGAAATTAAAAGAGCAAGACCCCACCTTATCTTTCCGTCGCAGCTGCCGTGAAGGCGTTTGTGGTTCAGATGGTCTGAACATGAACGGTAAAAATGGTCTTGCTTGTATTACGCCATTGTCTGCCTTAGGTAAAGGCAAAGGTGGCAAGCTGGTGATCCGTCCATTACCAGGTTTACCTGTAGTGCGTGACTTAGTTGTGGATATGACTCAGTTCTACACTCAGTATGAAAAGGTGAAGCCTTACCTGATCAATGACGAATTGCCACCTGCTGGTGAATACCTGCAGACACCTGAAGAACGTGAAAAGTTAGACGGCCTGTACGAATGTATTTTATGTGCCTGTTGTTCAACGTCTTGTCCTTCCTTCTGGTGGAATCCGGATAAATTTATCGGACCAGCTGGTTTATTACACGCTTACCGTTTCTTAGCGGATAGCCGTGATACTGCCACAGAGCAACGTTTAAACGATTTAGATGATGCATTCAGCGTGTTCCGCTGCCATGGCATCATGAACTGTGTCAACGTATGTCCAAAAGGTTTGAACCCGACCAAAGCCATAGGTCAGATCAAATCTATGCTGTTAAACCGGGCGCTTTAAGCGCCCTTTGTCAGAGCTAAAAGGCGCTGATTGGTATAAAATGAAGCGCGCCCAAAACCTGGGGCGCTTTTTGCTAATTTTTTCCAGGTGCTTCGAATAAGGGAAACTAAATGCACGAAGGTGTAATGAAGGCGTGGTTAGAGTCTTCTCATTTAGGCGGTGGCAACATGGCCTATGTCGATGAACTCTATGAATCCTACCTAGCTGAACCGACCAGCGTCAGTGATGAATGGCGTGAATTTTTTGCCAGTCTGCCAAAAATTGACGGCGTAGAACTCGAATCCCGTCACAGCGACATTCGCCAGCAGTTCGCTGAACTCGCCAAAAACAAACACCGTGAAGTGATTACGGTGAATGCAGGTGGTTCGGATCAGCGTCAGGTGAAAGTTCTGCAATTGATCAATGCCTTCCGTTTCCGTGGTCATCAGCATGCTAATCTCGACCCGTTGAACCTGTGGAAGCAGCCTCGTGTACGTGATCTGGAATTGTCCTATCACGACCTGACTCAGGCAGATTTTGATACCGAATTTAATGTCGGCTCTTTTGCTGGTGGCGAAACCAGTATGAAGTTAGGCGACTTATACAAAGCACTGGAGTCCACGTACTGTGGTTCTATAGGTGCTGAATATATGCACATAGTGTCGACGGATGAAAAACGTTGGATCCAACAACGTTTAGAAGGCCAACAGGCTTCACGTGCGCTCGGCAAAGAAGAAAAAACCAAACTGTTACAAGGCTTAGTGGCTGCAGACGGTCTGGAAAAATATCTGGCTTCTAAATTCCCGGGCGCCAAGCGTTTTGGTTTAGAAGGCGGTGACGCCATGATCCCTATGCTCAAAGCCATGATCCACCGTGCGGGCGAACAGGGCGCGAAAGACTGTATCATTGGTATGGCGCACCGTGGTCGTTTAAATACGCTGATCAACGTCTTGGGTAAAAACCCAAGCAAGTTGTTTGACGAGTTTGCCGGTAAATACGAAGTGGTGGGTGCAGGTGACGTGAAATATCACATGGGTTTCTCGTCTGATTTTGAAACCAAAGGTGGCAATGTTCACCTGGCGTTAGCCTTCAACCCATCGCACTTAGAAATCGTAAACCCTGTGGTTATGGGTTCTGTGCGTGCCCGTTTAGATCGTCGTGGCAGCACTGACGGTACTTTAGCTCTGCCTATTACTATTCACGGTGACTCAGCCTTTGCTGGTCAGGGTGTAGTGGCTGAAACCTTTAACATCTCTCAGACCCGTGCCTTTAAAGTGGGTGGTTCTATCCGTCTGGTGATTAACAACCAGGTCGGTTTCACTACCTCTAACCCTGAAGACACCCGTTCTACACCATACTGTACTGACATTGCGAAAATGGTGCAGGCACCAATTTTCCACGTCAACGGTGATGATCCTGAGGCGGTGATTTTTGTGGCTCAGCTGGCAGTAGACTACCGCAACACTTTCAAACGTGATGTGGTGATTGATCTGGTTTGTTACCGTCGTAACGGTCACAACGAAGCGGACGAGCCAAATGCAACTCAGCCGCTGATGTATCAGAAAATCAAAAAGCACCCAACACCCCGTGAGTTATATGCTCAGAAGCTGATTGCTGAAGGTGTGGTCACTGCAGAACAAGTGCAACAGATGGTCGACAGCTACCGTGACGCTTTAGATAAAGGCGATTGCGTGGTGGAAGAATGGCGTCCTATGACTGAAATTGCAGTGGACTGGACTCCTTATTTAGGTCACGACTGGACTGCAGCTTACGATGCCAGCATGTCTGTGGCTGATTTGGTTGCTTTAGGCGAAAAAGCCATTGTAGTGCCTGAAACTCACGCTCTGCAGCGTCAGGTTGGCAAAGTCTACGAAGACCGCGCTTTAATGCTCAAAGGCGAGAAAAAGATCGACTGGGGTTTTGCTGAAATTCTGGCTTATGCTTCTATCGTTGGTGCCGGAAACCGCATCCGTATTGTTGGTCAGGATTCAGGCCGTGGTACTTTCTTCCACCGCCACGCTGTATTGCACAACCAAAACGATGCAACAACTTATACACCACTGGAACATATCAGTGACTCACAAGGTCCATTCCAGGTCTATGACTCGGCCTTGTCTGAAGAAGCTGTATTGGCGTTTGAATACGGTTATGCCACAGCTGAGCCTCGTGCTTTAGTGATTTGGGAAGGCCAGTTTGGTGACTTCGCCAACGGCGCCCAGGTGGTGATTGACCAGTTCTTAAGCTCTGGCGAGCAGAAGTGGGGCCGTTTATGTGGTCTGACATTATTGTTGCCACATGGCTACGAAGGCCAGGGCCCAGAGCACTCTTCAGCCCGTTTAGAACGTTTCCTGCAACTTTGTGCTGATCACAATATGCAGGTTGTGGTGCCTACAACTCCGGCTCAGGTTTATGCGATGATCCGCCGTCAGATGGTGCGTCCAATGC
>CBIMJC010000135.1:0-10562 GCA_966244125.1 uncultured Rheinheimera sp. | reverse complement strand
CCGGCCAGTTTTGCCCATCAGTCTTTTTTTGGCGTCAACAGCTTTATTTTTGAAAATGACAAAGGCGTACAACAGCATTTTCGCTACCGCATAGTGCCAAAAGCCGGAGCGAACTATTTAACAGATGAGGCGGCAAAAAAAATGGCACCGGATTTCCTGATGGACGAGATCAAACAAAGGGTAACAAAAACGCCTGTGGAGTTTAGCCTGCAGGCGCAGTTACCAAACGAGGGCGATCCGCTGCTTGATGGCAGTAAAACCTGGCCGGACGACAGACGCATTGTTGAACTGGGCACCATTAAACTGGATGCTGTACCCAATGACACCGCAGCCTGGGATAAACAAATGTTTAACCCATTGCTGTTAACCAAAGGTATTACTGCTACCGCAGATCCGGTACTGCAAACCCGCCCTGTCGCCTATTCGGTCAGTTTTGGCCGCAGGCTGCAATAAGTGCTGTTGCCGGGACAGCTGAAGGCTGTTCCGGCATATCTAATCAACTCCGGGAAAAAAGTGCTGCGGCAGCTCTGCAATATCGTCAACCACCCACTGTGCTTCAATACAATCTGTCAGATGCTGAGCAATAAACTGGATCAGTCGTCTGGCTGGTGCACTTAGTCTTTTGTCCTTACGCGCCACCAGATACCAATGACTGTTCAGTGGAAAACCTTTGACTTTCAACAGGCTAAATTGCTCAGAGTGTTGATCTAAAGTGTAGGTTGATAGCACCGCCAGCCCAAGGCCACTGGCTACACTTAAACGTATGGCCTCATTGCTTTCGATTTGCATCGTCTTTGATAACTCAACCCCCTGACTACTCAACCAGGATTCAAACTGCATCCGGGTGGCAGAGCCGGGCTCACGCATTAAAAACCGCTCATTTTTTAAGGCGGAAAAATCAAGCTCGCCGCCCTCTGCACAATAACGGGAGGCCCAGTGATCCGCTGGTGCTATCAGCTGCAGAGGATTTTTGATAATACGACAAGCCTGCACCAGCTCGCCGCTGGGAGGCTGACTGAACAGATACAAATCATCATCCTGATGGCCAAAGCGGTTCAGAATATGAGCTCTGTTGCCCACATTTAAAGTCACGGCAATTTTGGGGTTGGCTTTATCAAAAGCGCCAAGAATAGTCGGCATCACATATTTGGCGGTGGTGACTATACCTAAACTTAAAGTGCCACTCCGTCCGCCTTTGGCTTCTTCCAGTAAGGACGAAAAATCATCAAAACGGCTCAGCACATCAGAAGCCGCCTGAAATAATGCGTCACCAAGGTAGGTGGTATGCACCTTACCTTCCCGGTACTCAAGCAAAGGTTGCCCTACTTCATCTGCCAGTTTTTTTAACTGCAAAGACACCGTAGGTTGGGTTAAATGCAATACCCGCGCTGCTGCGGAAACCGATGCGAGCCGCACCACCTGTACATAGACCTGTAACAGTCTGAAACTTAAATGCCGCACATCCATAGATAATCATCAATAGTAAAGTTGCAAACAATTAATTATCCAATATACCCAAAGACAGGCACAATCGCCAGCCAATAACAGCTACGGAGTGAAGTCATGCCTGATATTGTGATTGCCTTTTTTGCCTTTGGCCTGATTGCAGGTTTATTAAAGTCCGATTTAAAAGTTCCTCAGTCTATCTACGAAACCCTCTCTATTCTGCTAATGCTGGTACTGGGCCTCAAAGGGGGTATGGCGCTGCATGGGCAGGCCCATAGCGGTATGGTGCCGGATCTGTTAGCAGTTGCGGCTTTAGGTTTAATTATTCCGCTGCTGGCTTATCCTGTATTACGTTACCTGATCCAATTGACTAACTCAGACTCTGTCAGTATCGCCGCTCATTATGGTTCCGTCAGTGCCGGTACTTTTGCCGTTGTTTTAGCCCTTGCCGAGAAATCCGGTTTACCATTATTACCTGAAACCACCCTTTATCTGGTGATGCTCGAGCTACCTGCGATAGTGATTATGCTTGGCCTGTACGGCGCTCTTAAAGGTCAGGGTAAACAAGCCCAGATCTGGCGTGAGGCTTTAACCAGTCGCGGTGTGCTGTTGCTTGGCGGTGGTGTATTGATTGGTTATTTGTATGGGCCTGAAGGTTTAGAGCCTATAGCCCCTGCCCTTATTGGTGGTTTTAAAACCATGCTGGCACTGTTTTTATTAGAAATGGGGTTGTGTACAGCCAAAGTGTGCAACCCGCTACCATTACAACACTGGCGTTTGATGCTGTTTGCTGCTTTAGCACCATTTGCTTTAGGCGCTTTAGGTTTGGCTTTTGGTTTACTGCTGGATTTACCTCAGGGCTCGTTATTGGTGCTGACCACTTTAGCCGCCAGCGCCTCATATATAGCAGCGCCAGCCGCAGTACGCGCCAGTATTCCGGATGCCAATATAGGCCTGGCGATGCTGGCCTCTTTAGGTATCACCTTCCCGGTCAACGTACTGCTGGCTATTCCTGTTTATCAGCATTGGGTAGAGTTGGCGCTTGGAAATTAGCCCAAGACGTGCCAAAGCGAACAAAAAAAACGCAGTCAAACCATAGGGCATTGCATTTATAAGTTAAAGCAGTAGTATAAGGCCCAACGTCGGTACGTAGCGCAGCTTGGTAGCGCACTGTCATGGGGTGTCAGGGGTCGGAGGTTCAAATCCTCTCGTACCGACCATTAAATTAACCTGCTGTTAGAGCAGGTTTTTTTATGCCTGAAATTTGTCGCTACTCAAGACCACATTTCCTTACAAATTTCATTCTGTTGTAAAAACTATTGGCTTTTTTATAAACAGTTCGTGTACATTGGTTTTCTGATTTAGTGACAACAGTAAGGGCCCTTTATGCAAATCAATTTAAATACCCCAAGCACCACTGCTGCATACACAACTTCAACTGTTGCTCCTGCTGCTCCAGCCAGCGCGAACACCACAGCAGCTCCGGCAACTTCAGATACAGTAACATTATCTGCTGAAGCAAAGGCTAAGTTTGCAGCTGAGGCTTTAGGCAATGGTTCTGGTAATGAACCCCCCATCACTAAAGCGTTAGGAAATGGCTCTGGTAATGAACCACCTATCACAAGATCATTAGGAAACGGTTCTGGTAATGAACCACCTATCACAAAAGCATTAGGAAACGGTTCTGGTAATGAACCACCTATCACAAAAGCATTAGGGAACGGTTCTGGTAATGAACCACCTATCACAAAAGCATTAGGGAACGGTTCTGGCAATGAACCACCCATCGGCGGCTAAGGATCAAGCTTGTGGGTGATTTTGCATACAGAATAGATTACGTGTTGTGGCTTGTTTGTGTTGTACTTCTGATTGTATCTGTTGTTTATAAATTGGATATATCTTCCCGAATCGCTTTGACCATTTGGGTTGTTGGCAATTTGTGTATGGACATAGCACAACCTTTTGTGATGGAACTATCGATCTCGAACAAAAATACAGGTGCGTCATTTTGGTATGTCACATGGAGCGCCATAGATATATTTTGTCTATGGAGCATTTATAAAATCCATACTCTGTATCAGATACCAGCCAGTAAACTCACCCGCTACGTTATGGTCTGTTTTCTGAGCCTTTGTGCTTTGCAATTTATGCGTTACGCCGATAGAGTAGTTTTTGATACCAATATGCTTGCAGCTGTTTACATGTATGTCATTGTCTCTATCAATATTTCCGTAGTGCCCTTTGCTGTATTCTGGCTTATTAAGGATATTCAGGCCGATAAAAAAGGAATAGTTTTATGATTGAATTTATCTCGCTTTCAGTGATGGGCCTGTTGTTACTCAGTGGTCTGCTTTGGTACAAAAAAACCTGCCAGCATTTAACTATTCACGACATAGAACAGCGGGTTTCACAAAAAATGGAGCAAAGGGCACATCAGCTTTGTGTTCAGGCTTTTAATGTGCAAAGAGCCAGTGAAGGTGAAGAGCGTAATCAACTGGACGAACAATTTCAGGATGATTTGCATCTTTACATAGAAGATTTTCAGGCTGAAGTCGCCGAAAGTCTTAAACAGAACAAAGTGCAGGGTGTACAAAGCTACGGTTTTATCAGACTGACTAAATAGCGGCGCTACGGCCGCCGTTACAGTTAATTAGCCCACAACTTCTCATACTGGTAAAATGCAGGTTTTGCCAGGCTTAAATTCGGCTGGTACTGCTTTTTCAGATAATGTTGTATTTGCTGCTGAACCTGTTGCACTGTATCCAGTAATTCTTTCAGTGCGAACTCATCGGCGTGGAAGACAAAAACCTGGCTGGAAGGCTCAAGCCAGCAGAACATTGCTTCATTGTCCATCCAGGTAATCACCTGATTAAAACTGGTTAAATGATGTGCTTTGTACCTGCGTACCAAACTATGATCCCGTACTGAATGATCCAACTCATCGGCATGACGCCACAACACTTCATTACGCAGTGGATGGTTCAAATCAGGTAAGTTGATTTCGCTGCGCAGTGCCATTGCTCTGTGGCAAAGCTCCAACCCCTGCTCTCCACAACACTTTGCTGGCCAGAAAATTCTGGATAACTGGCAGCTGTGGATCAAAATTAAATGCACCGCATCGTAGATATCTTCACAGGCGCGGCGCTGACAATCCCAGTCTTCGGACCAGTCCTGTAATTGCCTGATCGATCTGTCCAGTTCCTGGCCTGCCTCAAGGATCAACTCAGATTGCAGTTCCGCTTGCTTCATATAGAGCAGTATTTCTTTGGCATCCATTTCAACACTCCTGTATAACGAGACAACACCCTGATTCGGGTACTCTTTGCTCTTAGTGTAGAAAGCTTGTGCGCCTTTGCAAGCCAGGAAAACGTCAGCTAAGTTATAGATTTTTCGATATTTACCCATTATGGGTTTTAATGTAAATCTAAGCTGCTGAGTTCACGTGATATAGACCCTTATGGATTTTTCATATTTTTTTTAACCTATTTTCAGAGTTGTACTGATTAAACTCCAAAGTGAATTAAAAAAACAAAAATGCAGCCTGTCAGCACCGACGCGCAAATGCTGGCATTCATCAAATAGTTACATCCGTTTTTTAAACTTTGGCGTACAATAGCCGCCTTTTTTGTTGCCTCCGAGGAATCTTATGCTGGGCTTTTTTGAACGACTTACAAAACCCTTTCCTGAAGACGAGCCTACCCAGCCGCCACGGGGCCTGTTTGCCTTTTGTCTGCACTACAGTAAAGGCATGGTGCTGCCGCTGCTCCTGATGTCTATTGCTACAGCATCCCTCGCCGCACTGGAAGTGTCTTTATTTGGTTTTATGGGACAACTGGTTGACTGGCTGGTCAATAAGAATCCGGAAACCTTTTGGCAGGAAGAGCAGGACACCTTGATCATTATGGCTGTGGTGATGCTGCTGATTTTACCCGGACTGGTGTTTTTGCATTCTGCCCTTATTCACCAGACCATTTTGGGCAACTACCCCATGTCGATCCGCTGGTTAGCACACCGCTACCTGTTAAAACAAAGCCTGGGCTTTTACCAGAACGAGTTTGCCGGCCGGATCGCCACTAAAGTGATGCAAACTGCACTGGCAGTGCGGGAAACAGCAACCAAGCTGCTGGATGTTATGGTCTATGTGGTGGTGTATTTTGGTTCTATGTTGTACCTGATCGCTGATGCGGACTGGCGCTTAGTGGTGCCTATGCTTGTCTGGCTGGTGATTTACACTGGTCTGCAGTTTTATTTTGTTCCCAGGCTGAAGCAGGTGGCTACAGAACAAGCCGATGCCCGCTCAGAAATGACGGGACGTATTGTCGACAGTTACACCAACATCAGCACCATCAAATTGTTTTCTCATACGGCCCGTGAATCACAATATGCCCGCGACAGCATGCAGTTGTTTCTGGTGCCAGTGTACAAACAAATGCGACTGGCGACCTGGCTGAACGTCTGGGTGCAAAGCCTGAACTATCTGCTGGTATTTGCAATATCGGCATTGGCGATTTGGCTGTGGACAGTCAATGCTGTATCCGTTGGTGCTATCGCCATAGCGGTTAGTTTAGCTCTGCGTTTAAGTGGTATGTCACAATGGATCATGTGGGAAGTCAGCGCGCTGTTTGAAAATATTGGTACTGTGGCCGATGGTATAGATACGCTTTCTCAGCCTCAGCAGATAGTGGACAAAGCCGAAGCCAAACCTATTGAAGTACCACAAGGCCAGATTGAATTTAAACAGCTGAACTTTAACTACGGCAAAGAGGCTGGCGAACACGGCCCGGTGATCGATGGTCTGGACTTGTCGATTAAGCCTGGTGAAAAAGTAGGTTTAGTGGGCCGCTCAGGTGCAGGTAAATCCACGCTGGTAAACTTGCTGCTGCGTTTTTATGATGTCAACTCAGGTCAGATCTTAATAGATGGTCAGGACATTAAAACTGTGTCGCAGGAAAGCTTGCGCGCTCATATAGCTATGGTGACTCAGGATACCTCTTTGCTGCACCGCACGGTGCGGGAAAATATTTTATATGGTCGCCCTGGTGCTACTGAAGCAGAAATGATTGCAGCGGCACGTTTAGCAGAAGCCGATGCCTTTATTCAGGAGCTGACCGATCCCAAAGGTAACAGCGGATACGACGCTCAGGTCGGTGAGCGGGGAGTAAAACTCTCTGGTGGTCAACGCCAGCGTATTGCCATAGCCAGGGTGCTGCTGAAAAACGCTCCTATCCTGATTCTGGATGAGGCTACTTCTGCGCTGGATTCAGAAGTGGAAGCGGCCATTCAACACAGTCTGACTCAGCTGATGGTCGGCAAAACAGTCATAGCCATAGCACACCGTTTATCTACTATAGCGGCTATGGACAGGCTGATAGTGCTGGACCAGGGCCGTATTGTCGAACAGGGCAGCCATCAGGAACTGATCGCCAAAGGCGGGATTTACGCTCAGTTATGGGCGCATCAAACCGGCGGCTTTATAGGTGTTGAATAATCTCAGGGTCAGAGCCTTGACTCTGACCCACATATCGGACTGTTTATTGACGCTTCAGTCAGAAGTCCCTGAAACACATCTGGGATCCTGACCTTTGGGCCAGAGCTAGCAGCTCTGGCTTTAACTTAAACGTGGATCAGTTTCAGCCACCATGGGCTGCTTCAAATGTTCGTTTCTGAACTGCAGTAACACAGGGAAAGGTTTTAAGTCGACCAAATCACGAAACAACACCCAGTCAATTAACGTGAATAAGCTGATACTCAGATAATCCCAGGCACCAAATTGCCCTGCCCGGATTTGTTGCTCCAGGGCTTCCAGCGTAGCTTGTATACGCTCGTGCTGCAGGTTAAAAAACAATTTGTCGTCGGTCACATCAAACCCGGATCGTTTACACAACAACAACTCCACCAGAGAATCTGTGCAGGCGTTGATTGTGGTCAGGCAGTTTTCCTGATCCCAGCTTAATGGTTTTATATGTAGTTTTTGCGCCAGATAACGATAAATCACTCCTGAGTCAAAAATAACCTGCTCTTCGTCCACTAACACCGGTACTTTGCGCGCCGGGTTATGTTTCACCAGCACAGAACGGCCTTCGGATTCAAAAATATTTAAAGCTACAAACTGATAAGACTGCCCAGCCAGCACTAAACGTAAACGACGTACAAAAGGCGAAGCTACAGAACCTAATAACTGCATAACCTACTCCATTTTCAGATCATGCTTTCAGTGTACAACCATAGTCAGCGGCTTTGATAGCCCCGATGTCCTGTTAATTTGGACTGACGGCAGAAAGCTTCTTCAGCTCAAACTGATACGCAGTCTGAGCGACTTGCGCAAGAATGGCTTCATTGGTGCGTGTTGATTCAGCTGAATCTTTCACAAAGACCGCAACCAGCAAAGGCCGTCCATCAGGCAGCACAATGACCCCAATATCATTGGTTGCTGCTGTTTTTCCTGCTCTTACGCCAGAAGTACCGGTCTTATGCGCCACGACAGTGCCAGCTGGCAACAGCCCCTTCAGCCGCTCCGGCCCTGTGGTGGTGTCGACCATCCATTTCCATAACAAGGCCTGAGAGGTTGCCGATAGCAGTGTTTTTTGCTCAAACTTCTTTAAAATCTGAGCCGCGCCCAGCATGGACGTCCAGTTCTGATACTGCACCTGATCATCGGCATGCATCTGTGCTTCGTTAGCGACTACAGCCGTCTCTTTGACCCCTACAGACTGGATGTAGGCATGCAAGGCTGCCGGCCCTCCGACCAGTTCAAACAATAAATCACAAGCCACGTTGTCGCTGTGCGACACCGAATATTGCAACAACTGCTGCACAGCAACAGTAAATTCATCACCCGGATGATCTTTCATCATGGGCGACCAGGTGTTTTGTAAAACCTTAGCTCTGTTGACATTAACGGACTGATTTAAATCCAGCTTTCCCTGATCTACCTGATGCAGGACCAGCATGGCTAAATGCAGTTTAAACACACTTTGCATCGGAAACTTTTCAAACGGATTCACCAGCAGAGGTTCCAGATCATCAGGGCCCCATACTGCAACTCCGACAGTGGCTTTTTTACCAGCCACGATCCGCTCAATTTGTTCTTTTAACAGCGGAGATTGTGCTGAAGCCGTAAAAGAATTCAAACTCACAATCAACAATGTCGTCAGAGTAAAAACACTTTTTGCCAGGAGATTCATAGGCTTGTCCTTGTGATTATTTTATCTTGATTATAGAAAAGGCAGCCACAGCTGCCTTTGTCGGTTGAATATATCTGGTTACTCAATTTGTCTGCCGCCGTCAGAGGGACGCATTTCTCTGCTTTGTGCTCTGGGTTGCTCTACACGTGGCTGCTGGTAGCTACGTTCTATTCTGGGCTGCTCTACACGCGGCTGCTGGTAACTACGTTCTATTCTGGGCTGCTCTGCACGTGGCTGCTGATAGCTGCGTTCTATTCTGGGTTGCTCTACACGCGGCTGCTGGTAACTACGTTCTATTCTGGGTTGCTCTGCACGCGGCTGCTGATAGCTGCGTTCTATTCTGGGTTGCTCTACACGCGGCTGCTGATAGCTGCGTTCCATTTTTGGCTGTTCAATCCGTGGAGTCTGGTCAATAGTGCGTTGTGGTCGTACCGCTTCAACTCTTGGCTGTTGCACAGGACGTTCAAATTTAGCTTGTTCTGTCCCTGGCGTTTGGTAGGTACGCTCAGGCCGGACAATTTCTGTCCGGGGCTGTTTTACCGCACGGTCTGTACCAGGCTCCTGCAGATTGTTATTCCTTAATTCCTGACGCAATTCCTGCTGCCTGTCTCTTAACTCACGAGACTTATGAGTAGGTTCGACCTGAGCACGCGGGCCTTCTTCTTTAGAACGACGGATCAAATCATCGCCGTTTTTATTGCGTTCAAACTGGCGATCTTTTTCCGCAAAACGTTGCTCTTTTTCATGATTAAACTTGCGATCCGGAGCATACCCCTTATTTTCGCGGGTTTGCGCCGCCCACTCCCTTTGTTGCTCTTTATTCTGGTAACTACGGTTCCCACTAAACTCACGGGTTGGCTGATAACCCGCATGGTAACTCACGCCACGTCTGTGATGCGGGTTATGGCGCCAGTGATGTGACTTTTTATGGTGAATGATCTGATGGCTGCGGTAATAATAAGGCTCACGCCAATGATGGTGATGATCGATCACCACAATCTGGCGACGTGGCCAGTGAAAGCTGCTGAAATAAAAACCCGGTGCAATCTGAATACCTACACCCCAGGAAAAACCACGATGCACAGCATAACCCACTGGCACATGCCAATAGACAGGCTGATAACTGTGCCACCACCAGGGACCATAAACAACATAAGGGTCATAATAAGGAATGTAGACAACCTTTGGCGAAGCGGGTTCTATGATGATGGTTTTTTCCTGTCTCACCACTTTAATATGTTCTTGTTTATCCAGGTTCCCGGAAGCATAAGCTTTGTTACGCAAAGTCTGGATACTGGTCATGACTTGTGCTTCCTGACCTAAAAACGCATCGCCTAAACGTTGTGTCCAGTCGATATCATCGCTCATACGCTCCAGCAGTTGCGGAAAAGGCACCAAAGCTTTTACGCTTGGATCCCAATCTTCATCCTCAACTTCCTCCAGCGCTTGTTCAGCACTGTAATTTGGGTGTTCTTCCACCCATCTGTTGGCTTTTATGATTTCCAGCGGATAAGTCGAGGCAATCAGCACATGCGACAACACTGTATCCGGGTACAAAGCTATAGGAGCAAGCATGGAGTCCAGCTCAGCCTGACTAAAACTTTGCACAGTGCTGCCGGCACTGGCGGTCTGTTGTGCTGCCACAGGGGCAACCAACAAGGCTGGGAATAAAGCCACTGAAAGCAAAGGTAAGCATTTCATCAGGGCACGCATTCTAAGCTCCTGCCACATTAAGTGGCCGCTAAAACCCGGATCTACAGGTTAAAGTGTCGCGAGATCCGACGCCACACTCCAAAAAATTCTCTACTGATGCATTTATCACCAGCTTGCTTCAGGTTATAGCAAGTATTGCCTGAACAGCTTCTGAATATCTGCACCCCTTCACGCTTTGACTTTAAAAAGCGACGAAGGTTTAAAACCTGTCACCAGCGA
>CBIMJC010000134.1:0-10580 GCA_966244125.1 uncultured Rheinheimera sp. | reverse complement strand
AACCTATGATTTCCGGATCGACGCTGTGAACTACGCCCTGGCCAATGACGATGGGGTCAATTTAAAAGAATATGCTAAAGCCGACATTATCCTGGTGGGTGTCAGCCGCTCAGGCAAAACACCCACCAGTTTATATCTGGCGCTGCAGTACGGCATCAAAGCGGCTAATTACCCTTTTGTGCAGGAAGATATGGATATGCTGCGCTTACCACCTGAACTTCGTATGCAAAAAAGCAAGCTCTTTGGTTTAACTATTACCCCTGAGCGCTTAAGTAAAATCCGCGAACAGCGCCGCCCCGGCAGCAAATACGCGTCACTAAGGCAATGCAAACTGGAATTAGATGAAGTGGAAGCCTTGTATCAAAAAGAAAAAATTCCATTTTTGAACTCAACTCATTTATCTATCGAAGATCAGCAAAAATTTTAGCCCAGACAGGCTTAAAACGACAAAAGTACTAATGGCGTTGCCCGCCCCCCGCCTCCAGCAACAGCTGTTCAACATGCAAAGGGCAAAGCCGGATCGGTTCGCCCTGCTCTTTGCGTTTGACCAGTTGAACCAATAGCCGGTTGACCGGGGCGTCAAGTTTTAACTGCTGAGCCAAAGTCACCACTGCACCGTTTAAAAAGTCAATTTCTGTTGCCTTACCGGCCTGAATGTCGTCCCACATCGATGAACGTGCTTCGGACGATATTTCCAGCATTTTTTTCGCCAGACGTTTGAATAACCAGTTGGGTGTCCTTAACAGCATGGGTATATAGCGGTTTGGAAGACTGGTGTAGGAATAAGTCTCTATATGCAGACGTTGGCATAAGTCCAGCAGCTCTTCTATCGCAGCGGCCAGCAATACACGGTAGGGCTTTTGTAATAACTGCTGCTGCAAAGGCAGATCAGAAAGCGCGTTGATCGCATTATTCAGATTTAATAGTAACTTACCAAATTCGGCCGCTTTGAGGTTATCCAGTTGTTTTGCCCCTATGCCCTGATGCTGCAGTTGCTGTAACAAGGCCTGAAGCTTTTTATCCTCGCTTTGCTGCCAAATCATATCTGCACCTGTAGTGCGGGCATAAAAACCCGGACTCACTTTTACTACATTAAAAGGCACTATGGCCCTGAGCACAGTCTGAGACAAAAACTCCTGATACAAAGGCGCAATAGCGACGCCATTTTGCATCGCCACCACTAAACAATCTGCAGGCAAATAGGCCGATAATTGTGGTAATAAAAGTTGCAGATCCAAAGCTTTGACTGTCACCAGCACCAGCTGGGCAGTGCGAAGCGCTTCAAATTCTGTGTAAACAGCTGGAGAGGCTAGCTGGTAACAGGCGCCATCCAAATCCTGGGCTGTTAAACCATAAGCTGCGGCTTCAAGCGCCATGCGTTCGCGCCCGATAAATATCACTTCAAAGTCAGAAGATTGAGCCAGCATAGTGCCAAGGTAACAGCCTATGGCTCCGGCTCCTACCACGGCGACACGCAAAGGTGCCGTACTTTTGCCTGAGGGTTCAGACAAAAGTACGGCCTTTTGGTGTTTATTTGCGGACCGCACGCAGCGTATCTGCGATCAGGAAGGCCAGTTCCAGCACCTGATCTGAATTTAAGCGCGGGTCACACTGTGTGGTGTACCTTTTACTTAAATCGTTTTCAGACAAACCATAAGCACCACCTGTACATTCAGTGACATTATCCCCTGTCATTTCCAGATGGATACCACCTGCATGAGTGCCTTCGGCCTGATGCACTGCAAAGAAATAACGGATTTCCCGCAAAATGGCTTCAAAGTCACGGGTTTTGTAGTCGTTACTGGCTTTGACTGTATTGCCATGCATAGGATCTGAACTCCAGACCACTTTACGGCCTTCACGCTCAACCCGACGCACTAAAGCCGGTAACTTCTCCGCTAATTTATCCGCGCCCATCCGGGTAATTAACGTCAGGCGGCCAGGAATATTGTCCGGGTTTAACGCGTCAATCAGGCGCAATAAATCCACTTCATCCATACCTGGGCCCACTTTCACACCCACAGGGTTTTTAATGCCGCGGAAGAACTCTATATGCGCATGATCCAATTGACGGGTACGTTCACCTATCCAGACCATATGGGCTGAACAGTCGTACCATTCCCCCGTTAGGGAATCACGGCGGGTTAAGGCCTCTTCATAGTTCAGCAGCAATGCTTCATGCGAGGTATACAACGAGGTTTCGCGGATAGAGGGTGAGTTTTCTGCCGTAATACCGCAAATTTCCATAAAGCGCAGCGCTTCCTGGATCCGCTGCGCCACATCCTGATACCGGCCTTTTAATGGATTGGCGTCCACAAAACCCAGATTCCAGCGGCTGACCTGATGCAGGTCTGCTAATCCACCCTGGGCAAAAGCACGTAATAAATTTAAGGTGGCAGCAGAGTGATGGTAAGCCGTCATCAAACGGTTTGGATCCGGCTTACGGGCTTCGGCTGTGAATTCAAAGCTGTTGACTATATCACCACGGTAGCTTGGATGAGAGACACCAGCTATGGTTTCTAAGTCGCTGGAGCGCGGCTTGGCGTATTGGCCAGCCATCCGTGCTACTTTAACTACAGGACAACCGCCGGCAAAAGTCAGGACCACTGCCATTTGCAGCAAAACTTTAAAAGTGTCACGAATTTTAGGAGCATTAAAGTCACTAAAGCTTTCCGCACAATCTCCGCCTTGCAGTAAAAATGCTTTGCCCTCAGCCACTTGTCCAAGCTGACTAAAGAGATCACGAGTCTCCTGCGCAAACACCAAAGGCGGATATTTGTGCAGTTGCTGCTCAACAGTGCTGAGTAAAGCCTGATCATCGTAATGAGGTTGTTGTTGGATTGGAAAAGCTCGCCAACTTTGAGGCGTCCAGGTCGTCACTTTATGTAGTCCTATAGGTTTGAATTGATAGTTAAGGTCACTAGGTTATTTATCCGCAGACAAAGTAAATTTATTGGCGGTTAAATTCAATGCTTAAATCACTATATTGAGCTGAAATCTGTAAATAGTACGATATTTATTGCTTAAAACACCCGGATGTCTAAACATCTGAAAATATCAAGCCTTTTTTAGCAGGAAATCCGGCTTAAAACGGCATTTCTGGCGGAGCTTTTATGGCGGAACTTCAGGCTTTACAGCAAGTAGAGCAAAAACTGAATCAGGTAATTTTAGGTAAACCTCAGGCGGTTCGATTGGCCTTATGCTGCTTATTGTCTGAAGGCCACTTATTGGTCGAAGATTTACCAGGTTTGGGTAAAACCACCCTCGCCCATGCGCTGGCACTCAGCCTTGGAGTGCATTACAAAAGGGTGCAGTTTACCAACGATATGCTGCCCGCGGATTTGTTGGGTCAATCGGTGTTCTTGCGGGATACCCAGGAGTTTCAGTTCAGGCCGGGTCCTGTATTCAGCCAGATTTTATTGGCCGATGAAATCAACAGAGCCAGTCCCCGGACCCAAAGTGCTTTACTTGAAGCTATGGAAGAGAAACAAGTCTCCATTGACGGCCTCTCCTATGCGTTGCCTAAACCCTTTTTTGTCATAGCCACTCAAAACCCGCTGTTTCATGCCGGTACCAACGCCTTGCCAGAATCCCAGCTTGACCGGTTTTTAATGCGCCTTGCTTTGGGTTTTCCTGATCTGCACACCGAAAAACTGATTTTACAACAGGACCAGGGGCAATCCAGATTAGAGGGGCTAACCCCTTGTCTGGATGAATCACAACTAATGGCGCTGCAACGTCAGGTGGTACAAGTGAAAGTCAGTGACGCTTTGCTGGATTATCTGTTGGCTCTGGTGACTCAAAGCCGCCAGCAACAGGATTGCCTGCCGCTCTCCCCCAGGGCGGCCAAAGCCTTACTCAGAGCGACCAAAGCTTTTGCCTTGTTGTCCGGCCGGCTTTTTGCCACGGCTGAAGATGTTCAGCAGGTTTTCCCTTCCGTCGCTGAACACAGACTCAATCCGGGTAGCTCCAGAGACAGCAAAAGCCTCAGCCAACAGTTATTACGTCAGGTGCCTTGCCCTTTATGACCCTGATAATGAGCGTGCAGCAGAAACTGAGTTTGTGGCTCAGTAACAGATTCTATCGCTGGCTGGACAAACGCCAGCCAGCCTCAGCTGACGTCAGACTAAAACAACAGCTGTTGTTTGTATTTCCTACCGCTTTTGGTGGCTGGCTTGTGGTGTTAATTGGCTTGCTGTATTTGTTCGGCACCAATTATCAGAATAATCTGATCCTGCTTTGCGCCTACCTGCTGCTGTCGTTGTTTTGTTGTTGTATCCTGGCTGCATTTTTTAATTTGTACCAGTTACAACTCAGCACCACGGCTACGCCCTGCTGTTACTCAGGCTCAGTGCTGCGCCTGGCGGTGAAATTAGAACAACAGCAGCATAAAAAAATGCTTTGTTTTTCTAGTCAGGATTTTGCTGCTGTTTTGTTTGAAACTTTGCCAGATCTACTGGAATTTGAGCTTCATCCACAAAAACGGGGCTTCTATCAGTTACGAAGGTTCAAACTAGAGTCCTGTTACCCTTTTGGTCTGATCCGCTGCTGGACTCATATACAGTTGCAACAAAGCTATTGGGTCTACCCTGCACCTGCCTCAGGGCTGCAAACTCAGTCATTCACCCCGTCGCAGCAAAACGATCACCCTGATCAGTTGGCTCCGTATCAGGCAGGAGCTCCGGCCTCAGCCATCGACTGGAAACGTCTGGCGAAGAATCCCTGGCAGCCAGTGATCAGGCACTATTCTGCTGCAACCGCAGTGCAACAACCAAAAAAGCTGATAGTAAACGCCACAGGCGCAGCTCTGGAGCAGCAGTTATCTGAATTTTGCGCTTTATTGCTTCAGTTTGAGCAACAAGGCCAAAGTTACGGCCTGAGCACTCCGAAGGGCGATGTAAAGCCAGATCATGGGCAGGCTCATTTACACCGTTGCCTGCAGGCACTGACCTTATGCTAATCAATCCGCTTTTTGTTCCGCTGGCTCTTACCATACAACTTATGTTGCTTGCTCTGCTGCAAGACGGATTGAGCTGGTGGTCCACTCTGGTACTGCTCTGTATCCTGCTGTTTAAGTATCAGGCGGTACGGGTAAAAAAAACGATAAGAATGATGACGCTCAATGCTCTGGCTGTGCTGCTTTGCTTACTGCTGCTATCACAACTCTGGCAGCAGGACATGCAGGACTCCATGCTGCAGTTGCTGTTTTTCTCTGCAGCACTAAGGCTCTGCTCTGTGACATCAGCCTCAGATCAGGCGAAAAAGTTGATTTGGGTTCAATATTTTCTGATAGCCACAGGTTTTATGCTGAACCAGAGTCTGTGGTTTTCCTCCGCTATATTCCTGTTATTTTTTGCTAATTTATATCTGCATTATTTGTTGTTTGCGCCAGTGCAGCAGCGTGACTTTCAATGGTCTGAATTTCGTCTGTTAATCTGGCTTATGCCGTTGTGTATAGCACTTTTCCTGTTGTTTCCACGATTGCCGCCCTGATGGCAAACCGACAGACAACATCAGGCTCAAACAGGCTTAGCTGACGAATTATCTTTAGGCGGACTGGAAAGGCTGGTGCAAAATGACAGTCTGGCGTTCAGAGCAGAATTTAAAACGGAAAAACCTTCGCAGCAGGATCTGTATTGGCGCGCCAAAGTATTTGAACGTTTTGACGGCCAGGACTGGCTGCCAGCCCGTGTTTACGAAACAAGCCCTCTGACACAACAGCAAGGCCGATACCAGTATCAGCTGGTGGTTGAGCCTCACTTTCAGCGCAGCTTATTCAGTTTAGGCCAGGTGCATCAGCTACAGGGGCAAGTCAGACCTGTCACAGCTGGACTTATTGAAAGCTACCAGCAAATCAGCAGAAGATTTTCCTATGGACTGAGCTCGGATGGTTTAGGACTTCCTCAACTCAATGCACATGAAGCTAAACGAAACCTATGGTTGGACCACAGCAACCCTAAGGCCAGTGCTTTGGCGTTAGAGTTGCTGCAACAGTCCCCTCATGCATCCGCCTATGCGCAGACTCTCTACCGGTATTTCCAAACTGAATTATTCCGCTACAGTTTGCGCCCTCCCGTGCTAAACCAAACAGCACAGATTGATCAGTTTTTGTTTGAACACAAAGTTGGCTTTTGTGGTCACTATGCGTCTGCCGCAGCCTATCTGTTTCGAGCTGCAGGTTTTCCGGCCCGGGTTGTCGGGGGTTATCAGGGAGGCAGCTGGCAAGCTCAGGGCGACTATCTGCAGGTTCTGCAAAAAGATGCTCACGCCTGGGTGGAGTATCTGGATCAGGGGCGCTGGCAGCGGTTTGATGCCACAGCAGTGGTTGCGCCACTGCGCCTGACTCAGGGCTTGTCTGATGCATTGTCTTTATCAGAGCGGCAATTTTTAGATCAGTTTTTTCAGCAAGGGGTATTTGGCACCTGGTTACAACAGCTTGAATGGCTGGATTACTACTGGTCAGTCTGGGTACTGAGCTTTGATCAGGCCGAGCAGCAATTTCTGTGGCAGCAGTTAAAAGGCCTGTCCTGGCAGTGGATAGGGGGCTGCTTGCTCGTACTGTTGTGTCTACTCTTGTCTGGTTATCTGCTTTGGCAACGTAAAAGCCTGAACAAAAATCAGCAGCTGCGGCTTTTGATGCTCAGGGTGTTAAAAGTCTATGGCGCCAAAGCCGAACACCAGACGATGGAGTCCTATCTGCGGCAACTGATGCAGTCTCAGCCTGAGCTCGGTGAGCAGCTGCATCAACTGCTACTGCATTATCAAGGTTTTGAATTTGACGAACAGCAACAGCAGCTGCACCAGTGCCGTAAACTGCTGCGGCAATTAGCAAAGCATCGCCCTGATCCAGCCTAAGAGCTCAGAATACGTAATGCATTTTGCAGATGCTCAGCACAGTTCCGCCCCAAATCCGTCAGATAACCGCCATCAGCCTGAGTCAGTAAGCCTTTTTTGTATAAACGCTCAATGGCTTCTTTTGCACCAGGGTCGGCCGATTTATGCGCTTTAATGCCCTCAAGGGAGGTATCCAGATTAAATAAAGTCAAAATACGAATTTCGTCATTCAGTTGTGAATTTACAGGCATATCGTCTTTTCCTTTGTGATTGTTTGGCTTGAAACTAGACGCTAATTGAAAAATTTTCCAGAAAAAATACCTGCCAATTCCTGTTTCCATTCTGCCACGTCAAAATATGCTCATTTTTCAACCGCAAAGCTGTATTTTTAACCAGATGTTTCCTATAGTCAGGCAAATTATGCAGAGCTCTACAGATCGTGGCCAAAGGACAGTCGTTACTACATAAAGTGCCAGGCTGGACGGACTTGTTTCAGTCCTTGTCCACACCTCTGGCATTGCTACAAGGTGCAGGTACTCACAAGTTAAAATTACTGCAAAGCAATATCGCCTTTCAACAGTTGTTCCAGCTCAGAGTGACAGCCTGTTCTCAGGGATTACGCCAGTTACCTAAAGATTTTCTCAGGCAACTCAGTCATCCTGACTTCAACAACAGTTGTTTTGTCTGGTGTTCATCAACAGAAGACGGTCAGTGCCGCTATTTTAAGTTGCTTTATCAGCCACTGGAGCAGCTCTCTCCCTTGTGCTATTTGCTGATGATGCAGGATGTCACTGAACATGAAACCGCAGTACAGGCGTTAAAAGCGAAAAATGATGAACTGCAGCGCAGGTTAACCGATATAGAACGCCTGAAAAACCGCATCCGGGAGCAATCTATACGTGATCCGCTCACTAATTTATATAACAGGCGTTTTTTGAACGAATTTATGGAACGTGAGCTGGCATTAGCCAGGCGTAATCAGAAACCATTGGCTTTGGTCATGCTCGATCTTGACCACTTTAAGCAACTTAACGATCAATTTGGTCATCAGACCGGAGACAAAGTCATAGAAATGGTAGCGAAACATTTGCTGCGTCAAAGCCGCAGAACGGATATTTTGTTTCGTTATGGTGGTGAGGAGTTTCTGGTGATTTTACCCAATACCACAGCTGCGCAAGCAGGACATCTGGCTGAAAACTGGCGGGTTCATGTTGAACAAGCTGTGGTGTTTGCCAAACATCAGCCAGTCACTGTGACCTTGTCTGCAGGTGTGGCAGTGTACCCGGAACATGGTACTACAGCCTTTAATTTAATCCAGGCCGCAGACGATGCTTTGTATCAGGCCAAGGCTGCCGGACGCAATCAGGTCATGATGAGCTGATCTGAACCCGGCAAAAGAAAAAGGAACCGTGATTCCTTTTTCTTTTGAGCTTTACCTGGCAGAGTTAGAAACCACCCCGTAATGCCGCAATACGTTTTTCCAGCGGCGGATGACTTAAGAATAACTCAGAGGTTGCAGGCTTACTGGCTATACCAAAGGCCATCATTGAACCTTCCAGCTGACTTTCATGGTTGTTACGCAGGCGTTCAAGCGCTGCAACCATTTTATTTGCGCCAACCAGTTTAGCAGCACCGGCATCGGCTCTGTATTCACGCTGACGGGAGAACCACATCACGATAATGCTGGCCAGTACACCAAAGGCCATTTCCAGCACAAATACAGTGATCATGTAGGCAAAACCATTGCCTCCACCGCCTTCTTCATTACGGTTACCGCTGATAGCACCGGCTATTAAGCGGGCAAAGAAAATCACAAAGGTGTTCACCACCCCCTGGATCAGTGTCAGAGTCACCATATCACCATTGGCGACGTGCGACACTTCATGCGCCAATACAGCTTCTACTTCTTCTTCACGCATATTGCGCAGCAAACCAGTGCTTACCGCGACTAAAGCATTGTTGCGGCTGGCTCCTGTGGCAAAGGCGTTCATTTCCGGCGAATCATAAATAGCCACTTCCGGCATGCCAATACCAGCTTGTTGTGCCTGACGACGCACAGTCTCAAACAACCATTGTTCAGTCGCATTGCGTGGCTGACTGATCACCACAGCACCAGTGGAGCGTTTGGCCATCCATTTCGACATAAAGAGTGAAATAAAAGAACCACCAAAACCAAATACTGCTGCAAACACCAACAAGCCGCCTATGCTACGGCTATCGATGCCCAGCACTTTAAAGACGATGCTAAGTACAATACTTAACACCAACATCACCGCCAGGTTTGTGGCTAAGAACAGTATAATTCGCTTCATAGATACCTCGTTTATTAAGCTACTGCTTGTACTATATGGCTTAGAAGCTGTTTTTCAATCAAAGTGCGACAAGCAATTGTAAATAAAGATGAATGGCGCTGTCAGTGCGCCAGGTCACATCAGCTTTGGAGCTGTTTGACCAGGGCGGCAGCCAGATTTGTATTGAGCTCTGGGTCGGATTGATAGGGCAAAACACCAAGACAAGGCGCAGCCAGGCTTTGTTGCAAATAGCTGATATTTTCTTCCAGATACGCCATGTCCGGGTCAATGCAATTGGCGACCCAGCCCAGCAGTTTCAAGCCTGAACGTTTTATTTCCCGCACAGTCAATAAGGCGTGGTTTAAGCAGCCAAGTTTCATCCCGACCACCAATAGCACAGGCAATTGCTGCTCTGTCACCCAATCGGCCATAGTGCTGTGCTCATCCAGTGGTAACAACCAGCCCCCTGCGCCTTCCACTAAAGCCAGATCAGCCTCCAGACTTTGCAGCTTTTGTAGCTCTGTGCTTAGTCTGCCAGCATCGATCACAAGCCCTGCTTTTGCTGCGGCTAAATGCGGGGCTACTGCGTCCTTCAGACAATAGGGATTCACCTGCTGGTAACTAAGCACCTCTGTCGCATGCCGCTGTAATTGCAGAGCATCCGTATTAAAACCACTCTCATTGACTCCGGCCGCCAGAGGTTTTTGCGCCACAGTGCGATAGCCCAGTGCTTTTAAACCTTGTAATAAGGCGACGGCCACATAGGTTTTACCGGCATCAGTGTCTGTGCCTGTGATAAAAAGGCTATGCATAAGGTTACTCTTGGTTTTGTTTGCTAAAGGTCAGGTACAACACCTGATAACTGGCGCTGATTTGGCCGTTGATACAAGGGGCCGGATACGCCTGCTGCACCTGTTGCCAGCGTTGTTTACCTGTTAAGGCTTTATTACGGCCCTGGGTCACAGTGTTGGCACCTAAATCTTTTAGCTCCCGGGCCAAAGCCAGTACATCCGGATAATCCAGCTGCACCAGTTCAGTCTGCAAGCTTAAGCCCAGTTCTGGTAAATCCTGAACAAGTTGCTGATAAAAACTCAAAGGTAAAAACTGATTAATATGCTGATGCTGATCCACCTGCGCCCAGGCCTGTTTAAATTCCTGCAAGGTGCCATCGAGCAAGGTACTAAGAACGGCCGAACCGCCTGGCTTTAACACCCGGTAAATGTCCTGCAAAACCAGCTCTGGTTTATCGCACCATTGCAGCATCAGGCTGGAGAAGACCCGGTTTATGCTGGAACCCGCGACAGGCAAAGACTGAGCATCCGCCTGAACCACCAAGGTAGCGCACTGGGCTGCGCTGGTTTTTTGTAGCATGTCAAAACTTAAATCCAGTGCCAGAAGCTCTGTGCAATGCTGTTTTAGCTGCGGATGAAACCAACCGGGTCCAGAGCCTAAATC
>CBIMJC010000133.1:0-10595 GCA_966244125.1 uncultured Rheinheimera sp. | reverse complement strand
AATTTCACCGCCGTTCCGTTCGGTGTAACGCACCCGCTCATTGCCATGGCGGCCGGTAAAATACTCCTCATCCGGGTTCAGGTATTCGACATAGTCGGTTTCTTCAACATTACGAATACCTGTCACTTCCAGAATATGGTTGTCGGTAATGTACCAGTCGATTTTGGCCAGGCCATTCGGCGAGGTGTTTTCGCCTGCAGTGCTGCGATCACTGCTGTAGCTATCAAAACTGTCTTTTTTGCCTTCGAGTAAGCCGTAAAAAAACAGCTTGTCCTGCACAATAGCACCACCACCGGACAAGCTGTAAGACAACTCATCTTGCTCATCGGCCGAACGGTAAGCCGAATAATAACTACGTTCGCCAGCTTCACCGCTGCGGCTGACCACATCTTTGCCAGAGGCAGCTAAATCCGCCGGAGACCAGACAGTGGAGCCATTAAACTTCCACTCGTTGGTCCCACGTTTGGTGACTATATTGACCACACCACCTAAAGCCCGGCCATATTCAGCACCAAAACCACCGGTTTTTACTTCCTGCTCACCAATGGCGTCAAAAGGCACACGGCCATAAGATAAAAAAGTACGGGCGTTGGTGACATCAAAACCATTGATGTAGTAGCCGTTTTCCGCCACAGAAGAACCACCAAAAGACGCCAGCTTGCCAAAACCACTGTCGCCGCGCACTGTGCCGGGCGCGAGTAAAGCCACATCGCTGATATCACGGCCTACAGGCAAACGTTCCATCTGAGCTGCAGTAAATACAGTGCTCGACTCCACAGAAGAGGTATCAATAGGACTGATGGTTGAACCCACCACAGAAATACGTTCTGTGGTGTCGTCACTGAAACTGACCGGAGTACCAGTGCCTATAGCCACATTGACTTCACGGGTTACGCCATTGGCGACGACCTGATAACGGCCACTGGGCAACTGGGAAAAATTAAAACGGCCACTGTTGTCTGAGGTCAGTTCGCGTTTTAAGCCTGTTTCTAAGTTTTTCACCGAAATAGTCACACCTTTTTCGGTCT
This sequence comes from uncultured Rheinheimera sp., assembly GCA_966244125.1. Lineage (GTDB taxonomy): Bacteria > Pseudomonadota > Gammaproteobacteria > Enterobacterales > Alteromonadaceae > Pararheinheimera. Next base: position 9,567 of record CBIMJC010000133.1, on the reverse strand, counting down.
GACCAAAAATAGAACCTACGGATAAATCGGCATACGCCATATTCTGGCTAAGGGCTGCGGTAATTAGTGCAGCCAAAGCGGAACGGCGCAGGCATTTCAGCTTCTGTTGTGTCATGTTGTTAACTCCGGCTTGTTGCTACAGGTCCATGTCCGCCTGTTGTTATTATTATCGGGTCTGTCTGGTCAGCACTGGCCTCTGTGTGCCTTAGCGCTGACCACCCTGATTTTTAGTCCTCTGTGATAATAGAGAGTAAAAACCAAAGCTTATATATCCTGTTGGGGGTAGAAGCGGCCAATGCATATTGTTTAGATGGGAACAAAGGCTACCCAAAAAGCAGTAGTTTATTTTTTAAACACTGCTGTGGATCGCCGATGAATACAGCTTAGTGACTATGAGTTTGTTGGTAGAGCTGAAGCGGATCGGTGTTTTCTTCAGGCCGGGCAAAAGGAATACAACTAATAAATAACGAAAACAGCTCAGCCTGTGAGCCAATGTCCAGCTTACGGTAAATATTCTTGCGATGAATTTTCACTGTACCGTCTGAGGTATTCAGCTTCTCAGCCGTTAAGGCCGACGAATAACCACGCAGCATATACAGCAGCACATCCCGCTCTCTTTTGGTCAGCAAAGAACTGGCAAAATGATTCAGGGTACATTCCACCTGCTGGTGAGTTTTATCCTCAGGATTAGCCAGCGGCAAAGCAGCAGCCAACTGGTAATGTTTAGTTAAAGCTTCAGATAAAATCGGCAACACCATGTTCAGCGCTGTTAAATCAGCCGCAGTAAATTCGCTGCTATGAATATTACGCTGCATAAAAAACACCAGTGCCGAGTCTTCATCAATACGCCACAACACATCAATAGAATCGGCCACGCCGGTTTTGGAATAAAAGGTTTCGTAGTATTCGCTGGAATAAAAATCATCAGGCGCCACATCCCGCAACCAATAAGCGCCGGTAGGGCAACCCGCTAAAAACAGCCGGTACTGAGGGTCCAGTGCATAAGGCCCGGTCGAATAAATATCAGCCGCGACTTTGCGGTCCACAGGGTTAAAACGATGCAATAAACTCAAAGGCTTACGCTGGCGGTAAAACACCAGCACACCACAGGAATCAGTAGGACAAACCGCATCCAGCACATCCATCACTGCAGTGCTGAAATCCGTCTGGCCCAAAGCGCGCCACAGATTAGAAAACGCCGCTATCACTTTGTCATCAAACATCAGGCCCAACGCAGGCCTATACACTTTCCCTTTCACTGGATCCATACCCACCTCAAGCCGGACATCCAAGGTCAGCACTCCATACCTGGATTTGACATCAGGCTGTTTTTCTTAGAAATCAACATCTTCGCATGCCACTGAAAGTTACATATTTTTTGCAGCCACACAAGATAACAAAGAGGGAATTCTGCGGCCTTTGAGGCAAAGTTACAGGATATGCGGTAAAAGCAGTTCTTTACCCGGCATTGGTTAATTTTTGTGCCTTTAAACCAAGGCAACAGATTTAGGCCAAATGCTGGCTGGACAATAACCACAAAGCCCCATAAAATGGCCGCCGTTGCGCACCCATAGCTCAGCTGGATAGAGCGCTGCCCTCCGGAGGCAGAGGTCTCAGGTTCGAATCCTGATGGGTGCGCCATAAACGTCAAAACCACCTTTTTAGGTGGTTTTTGCGTTTACAGCACCCTATCGGATTTGAACCTGCCGTTCGACCCAAAGGCAGGATAGCCTTTGGGGACGGAGCGAAGCGACGCCCGACAGGGCGAGGTACATGGATGTACCGAGTCAATCCTGATGGGTGCGCCACAAAAATGCCGGGAGCATTTTTGGACAGCTTTAGCTGGCCTGCACAGCAGGCGAACCCCATGGATGGGGTGAGCAATCTGATGAGGTACTGCTGGAGGGTGCACAACAACGCCTCAACGCAAAGGTTGAACATTTTCGTAATAAGCCACTTTCGCAGTAACTAACTTAGAATTGAACTTTGTAAGCGAAAATAAACGTCTGTAAGTCAAATTGCGTTTTTGTAAGTGGATATAGCCTTTTGCAAATGCTACTATCTAACAATAAGCGTTTAGCTCAGATCCATGGTGTAAAAGGAAATTCAGCAGATGACTCCTATAGGGTATACCTATCTGAACCAGTACTACAAGCTACTGCTTCCTAAGCTAAATGTCGAGGTTTTTTCCGACGCCTCAGTCTCTGTTGAAAGCCTGGTTGATTATGGTGCATCGAAAAGAAAGGTCAACCCTGCCTCAGGTAAAATGCCTGAGTCACCTTATGAACATATGTGTGCCGCTATTAAATACCAAGGGATCCGTCTGCATTTTTTTGCTGCTATGTTCAGAGTTATCGACGTCAGCGAGTTCGCTGCTTTTATAACGCAATCTCCGCAAGCCAGATACAACAGAGTTCTTTGGTTCCTGTATGAGTGGCTTACAGCTTCAGAACTACCTATTCCAGCACTCACCAGTGGTAATTACATTAAGCTTTTTGAGGATGAGTTCTACTATACCCTGCAGGATGGCATTCGCGATAAAAGAATGCGGGTGATTAATAATGCCATAGGTACAAGGGATTATTGCCCAACGGTGCGTAAAACCAAGGCCATCCAAAAAATAGCCGGAATTGATATCTACGAAACGGCCTATGCCAAAGTACAAGATTTTGGCGATGTACTGTCCACAGATGTGCTCGGTCGATCCATCAACTATCTGTATACCAAAGAGACAAAATCTTCTACTGAGATAGAAAATGAGTCACCTGATAAACAGCGCATGCAGCGGTTTTTGAACGCTATCAGAAACGTCGGTTTGTTTGAGCTCAACAAACATAAACTCATTGATATTCAGAATCAGATAGTCGCAGAGCCAGCCAAAGCAGAGGACTACCGGGCTCATGAAATCTATGTCGGCAGCACTATCCAACGTTACGGCATTTGCGATGAAGATGTCCATTATATTGGACCGCTGGCGAAGCATGTACCGGACATGATGAGTGGCCTGTTGGCGACGCACGAAAATCTGATGTTAGACAGAAGCATGCCATCCCTGATCCATGCAGCGGTGATTTCATTTGGTGAGGTGTATATCCACCCATTTATTGATGGCAATGGCAGACTACATCGTTATCTGATCCATGACGTGATGAAACAGCGCGAGACAAAACATAAATTCATTATTCCAATCTCAGCTGCAATATTACGAAATACCCAAAAGTATGATGAAGTGCTGGAAAGCATCTCCAGACCTATCTTATCGATGATTGATTACTCGTTTTCCGATGAGTCGCAAATCGTTATTCACAACGATATTGACTACATGTACAGGTATCCGGATTTCACCGGACATGTGAAATTTGTCTATGAAATGATGGAAACGGCGGTGGCTTCAGAGCTGATGGAGGAGATTTGCCTGCTGATCTGTTTCGATACAGTTAAAAATTTCATCAACAGCTCTTCAGATATCCCCAACAAAAATATTGATACCTTGGTATCGTTGCTGTTAAGTCATGCCGGAACTGTCTCTAAAGCCAAACGGAGTCAGGTTCTGCAATTTATCGAGCCACAACTATTATCCGCAGTGGAGACGGTCGCAACAGATATCATAGGGAAAGTGAAGTCAAAATTTTCCATCGACATCCCCGAAGTGATGAACCGGAAATAAGTCAGAAGACGATAGCCAGCCGTTTAAAGCGAACAAACTCGTACTTTCCCACCAGCTTTGTTATGTTGTGGTTTTCACTGCGGGCAGCGGTATAAAGCGGCATGAAGCATCATCAGATTGACAAAGTAAGCGGCAAAAACTGGCTGAATGAGCAGGAAACCAGCCAGATCACCGCCCTGATTGCCAGCAGCTTTAAAGGCGTGGATAGCCAGGCTTATTTTCAGCGTTATTTTAATAACCCAGCTTTCTATCAGCGTTGTGTAAGGCTGTTTTATCAGCAGGATCAACTGGTTGGCTACTGCTTACTGACCTTTCGCAAAAACACTGACCACAGCATAGTGATGGGCGCATCGGCCGCTTTTCTGGCCAGCTACAGAGGTAATAACAACACTTTTGCCTTTTCATTTTTATGGGCACTGAAAACCTGGCTTAGCCATTTAAGCCACAAAGTGTATTACCTCGACACCATGTTAAGCCCGGCTATGTACCGCGCTATGGGCAAAAAAGTCGCCTTTATTTACCCCAACCCAAAAATGACAGGCCACGAAATGCAGCTGTATAAGGCCTTAGTGCCAGACGCAGAACCCAGCCCGTGGCGGAACCTCGCCTGCTTAAAAACCGTAGGCCGCGCCACCAATTACAGTGACGACGAAGTCCAAAGCTTAAAAGCCCGCAGCAAAGCAGAAATTGCCTTTTACTGCCAGCTCAACCCCGGGTTTTCAGAAGGCAGCGCCTTGCTGGTGTTAATTCCTGTCAATCTGAAGCAAATTGTCTGTACGCTGTGGAAGTGGGCCAGTGGCGCAGTTTCATAGAACTGCGCCAGTTTTACCTATGAATATGGCGCAGTTCTATCAGCAAATAAGGCTTAACTAATCCGCCACAAAAGGCTTTAGCTCTACCTGAATTTCGCGGGTAGTCACTTTGTTTCCTCTTAAAAAGTCTTTAATCACTTCTGTCACCTGAGGTGACGACATAAACAAGTTATGCCCGGCATTTACCACCATCACCTGAGTTAAATTAGTCAGGCCCGCTGTGGCTTCTTTTTGGCTTTGAATATAAGTTCTGCCATCCAATGTGCCTGTCAGCAGCAAAGTTGGTACCTTGCTACGCGGCAAGGCGCGGAATTCGTCGCCCAAATCTAAACCTGCAACCGCCTTGTTCAGCTGTGGCATAGGGAAATTCAGGGCTTTACCTAACAAGGCCGTTTTCGCCTGTTCATTCACCAGCTTTAAGCGCGGCTCTGTAATACCAGACGCAATATCCATCGCAAAGGACATCACTCTAAAAGAGATAGGGTCATCGGTAATATAACCTTGTTTCAAAATCGCCATTAGCATGTCGGTATTGCCTTGATCCAGCGTTTGATAAAGGCTGAGTAACATAGGCAATGCACGGTCTGGATCTGCAATCATGGCTGAGGCAAAACCTTGCAGATGGCTGCGCTGAAACAGCAGTTTAAACTCGCTGCCATCTTTTTGCGGAATGTTCAGCGGCAGAGGTTGTTTTTCCAGTTTGGCATGCACACGGCGGATCAGTTGTTTGATATCCGGATAGGCTTTAGCTGCCGCAGGTTGTTGATTAATGGCTTGCTGCAAGCGGTCAAAATACTCATCGGTACGGGCCGGATATTTCACGGTTTGATCCAGTCCTTCAGCGCTGGCGATCACTACTTTATCAATATGCTGTTCCATGTATTTCAGGCTGGCCAGCGCAAGGTGGCTGCCATAGGAAATACCCCACAAGGTAATTTTATCGGCCTTAAAATGCTGCCTTAAATCATTCAAATCCGACACGCTTTCTTTGGTGGTATAACCCCAGACATCCACACCTTTTTTAGTCCAGAATTCAACGCATTCTTTGGCCGCTTTTTTATAAAGTTGCTCCACGTCGTCATCGGTGAACACTTCTGTACTGGGCACCTTCTGACCTGACACACATTCAGGTGTGATATCCGACACACCAGTGCCACGCTGGTCCAGCGCTATCACATCACCAAACTCGCGTAATGCCATAAAAAGCGGAAAACGAAAATTAGGATGCTGCGCGGCCTGAATACCAGAACCGCCAGGGCCACCGGAAAGGTAAATAATAGGCGAACCAGTCTGCTTGCCTGTGGCCGGAAAGCGGATGTATTTCACCGGGATCAAACGGCTATTTGCTTTGGAACGGTTTTCCGGCACCTGAATACTGCCCTCGTAAGCTGCCACTTTTTGACCGTCATTTTCAAACACAATACTTTTTTCATTGGCAAAGACCCGGGGTTGCGCTGCGTTTGCGACAGAAGAGTACGTGCAACTCAGCAGCAAAGTGGTTATGGTAACTAAGTATTTGAATTTCATAAGTTGATTCCCTTTTATTTGTGCGGTAACTGCAATCACTATTGCTGTATCCGGCAGGCTTTTCAGCTGTTAATCTACCGGCGGCAGGGCTTTTTCGGTGAAGGTCGATAAGCGGCAGCAAAGAGTCGATAAGCGGTAAGCTGTGCAACGGGTTCAGGACAAAGAGTGCCGCGCCCTGATGGTGCTTAAAACAAAAAAGTATGGAGAGGTTGCTCTGAACTATTTACTACTGCTGCTGAAATGCTTAGTGCTTATTGCGATCTGTTGCTGCAACGTTTTGGCTCAGACCGTGATCCCCATTAGCTATAACGAAGTGATAGTCTGCCCTGTCACCACTGACAGCGAGACGCCACCGGCATTTAATGAGCCCGGCTGCAAAACAGTAACGGCCGCAGAAATAGACCCACAAAACAAGGCGCTCTGGCTAAAGGCTAAGCTTGAACTACCAGACCAGGTACTGAAAAACGACCAGCCTTATGCCATTTATGTGTACGCTAAAACGTCCAGCCGGGTGTTTTTTAATGGTCACTATCTGGGCCAAAATGGCACGCCCAGCCTGTCCGCCAGCAAAGAATTTGCCGGATTAATGGACACCAGCTTTTATCTGCCGCCGGCTCTAATCAGGCAAAAACACAACGAACTGGTGCTGCAGTTGTCGTCGCATCACGGCTTTTTGCAGCTCAAAGCGCCCATTCACTTTATCGGGCTTGGCTCTTATGCATTGCAAGCCGATTCAATCTGGCAAGATAACTGGATATCGCTTATTCCACTGGGCGCGCTGATGATGGGTGCCTTGTATTTTGCTGTATCCAGCTTTAACCCCTATCGCCGGCAGTCGCATCTGCTGTTTTTTCTGATGGCGTTTTTCGCCGCCAATCAGCTGCTGGCCGAATTATCCCTCTATATGTTTAGCTATACCTACCCCATGCACGAAGTGCGGCTGCTGCTGATTGTGTCTTTAGCACTGGGCTTTGGTTGCAGCCTGTGGGTTTACAATGTGCTCAAGTTTGCCGCACAACATAAAGCGCTGTGGATGGGTGGCGGAATAGCTTTAACTCTGGCAGCTGTGTTTGTGGTGACAGGTTTTGATACTAAAACCTCTATGGCTATTTTGATGCCAGCGCTGCTTTCCACTCTGCTGATCGCCTATAGGTTAACTCAGCAGCGATCCCCCAAATTATGGTTATTTCTGCTGGTGTACGGCCTGCTTAGCGCCGCCATCCAGCTTAGCCTGGGCCGTTTTCACGACAGTGTGTTTTATTACCTGATAAGCTTAGTTTTAGGCTTTTTATTTGTGCAACAAGCGCAGGAACTTAGTAAAGAACAAGCCAGAAGAAAAACCGAAGAACAGCAAGTGGCGAAGCTGCAACTCAAGCTGGACCAACTGCAGCAAAAACAACAGCCACATAAACTCAAAATCAGCAGTGCAGGCAAAGTGGAATGGGTTTCCACCGATACTTTGGTGTACTGCAAAGCCGCAGGCGACTACACCGAACTGTTTTTCAGCGACCAAAAAACCATACTCTACAGCGGCAATTTAAAAGAAATGGAAAGCCAGCTACCCAGCACTTTTTTGCGTGTGCATCGCTCCTACCTGGTCAACACCGACTGTATAGCCGCCTTAGAAAAAACCACAGCCCAGCAAAATACCGCAGCCAGCACAGGTTTTTTATTGATGAACAACGGCGAGCAAGTACCAGTCAGCCGCAGGATATTGCCTATGGTGAGGAATGCGTTGGGGTGAGTGTGGCTGCGCAGTAAAAGAGATCACAACCCCATATCAAACTTAAGTTTTGCTTGGCCCTTAGCCACCAATGCCTCTGACATGCTTTTGATTTCAGATTGAACATAGGCCCAATAGGCGGGGTCATCTATGGTTCGCTCTTTTAGTTGCTTCGGGATAAAGCGGCTCATCTCTGCATTAAAGTCGCTGCGAACTTCATCATCCTGTTGCAGCTTGCCAAGTTGAACAGCCAAAGCTTCAACAAAGTCGTCTCTGGTTTTGCCTCTTGCTTCCAGCTTTTGCTCAACAAGAACTTGCGAAATACCGGTTCCACGTTGTTTAAGCCAGAGGATATCCCAAAGATCTCTGGGCTTTATTCGCCTGGCACGATAAGCAAGGGCGATAAACTTATCAGCCAGCGCTTCATGTAATGATTGCACCGGGATCAACAAACCTTCGGTAGGCACCAGAATATTGTAGTGATTAATTAATGCTCTTTTTTCCACATCAAAAGACGGTATGGCGCACACATCTATGTGCATTTTTTGCCTCGGCAAATCGGGCCTGTTCGCCTCTTTAACAATGCTGATTTTCCAGGACGAGGTATCACCCTGATTATCTGAACTGGGTTTGTTCACCCAAACTTCTGTTTCGTACTTGTTTTGAATATACTTTTGGATCTCTGCATCCAACCCGTCAAAATCCGCTGGTTTAAAGTTAAAACCACCGTTGAAATCCAGATCTTCGGACAAACGTGAACTGTTGTAGCACAGGCGAAGCGATGTACCGCCGATGAAAGTTAAAGACTGCATAGCGCCCTGTTTTATCATCACATCCATAATGTCGTGATGCAGGATCTCCTTTTCTATCACCGGAATAATGCCTGCATATTCAGGGTTCGAAGCCACTATCTGCTGTATATATTGGTTCAACATTTCAGCGCTCCAGCATATGAAGGTTTCTGTTGCAGTCTGTTAAATCGGCTATTGCCTGCTCCGTTTTTGCTCTGTACATCGCAATGTCATGATCAAGATAAAGATTAGGCGCAATTTTAGCGACTGGCTTCTTGGTATGGGTAAATTCAATCACACCATAAGGAGTGGAAAAACTACCACTGCGGCCTTTTGTCACCACAGTAAGCCTGTCCATCATCACCTGAGAAATATCGCCTGTGTGACTAAGCTGGCTTTCAAGACTAATGTAATTCAGCACACCACTGCGTAGCTTTTTAACAACCTTATAAATAGCAGTCGACGGCTCTGGTGGCGTAATAGTGCTTTCAAAAATACCATGGGCAACCCGCCGCACTACGCCTTTTTTAACGCAGTCTGCGAGAAATTTGGTAAAGGCAACACTGACTTGCTCACCCATCATATAAGCCAATTCAGCAGAGGTATGAACACCACCACCGGCCTTCACAGCACTGGCAAAACAGGCAATTAACTTTTCAGTTTTTGTCACTTTAGTCTACAATTTATAACCAATAACGTAATTAATTGTAGACCTCGAATGTAGAATGATCAACCGCAAGGTGAACAATATATAACCTATATGGTAATAGTTTGTAGACTTAACAATGAAAAGGGCAAGAGCTGGATAGGTGTTCTGCGTATTAGTCAAAGTCGGCGCAGTTTATCGAACTGCGCCATTTGGTGATGCAGGTAGACTGATCTATTCTGCTTGAACGATGCTTCTTTGAATGGTTTTGTCACTTTCATAAACTATGTAAAAATCCACCTCCATAGGAGGTGGCTTTGCCTTAGGCCCCCTGGAAGGGGCTTTATTATCTAGGTTCCATATCCAACATCAGTTGACGTTCCTCATCTTCACGAGCAACT
>CBIMJC010000132.1:0-10617 GCA_966244125.1 uncultured Rheinheimera sp. | reverse complement strand
AAGTCCTGGTGGTGATGGCCCGCACTGGTGAAGCCGGCCCAAAAGGCATTTCCGCTTTTATCGTACCAGCAGACGCACAAGGCGTTATTTACGGCAAAGCCGAAGAGAAAATGGGTTGGAATGCCCAACCAACCCGTTTAATTACTTTTGATAATGTGCGTATTCCGGCTCATTACCTGCTTGGTAACGAAGGGGAAGGTTTTGGCTTTGCCATGAAAGGCTTGGACGGCGGTCGTATTAATATTGCCACTTGTTCTATCGGCACAGCGCAACAAGCTTTAAATACAGCCCGAAACTATATGCTGGAACGTCAGCAGTTTGGTAAGCCGTTAGCCGCATTTCAGGCCTTGCAGTTTAAACTGGCTGATATGGCAACAGAGTTAGTTGCTGCCCGTCAATTAGTGCGTTTAGCGGCCTTTAAACTGGATTCAAACGATCCGGAAAAAACTGCTTATTGCGCTATGGCCAAACGTTTTGCCACAGATGTGGGTTTCCAGGTTTGTGATCAGGCACTGCAACTGCACGGTGGTTATGGTTATATCAAAGAATATCCGCTGGAGCGGCATTTCCGTGACGTTCGGGTGCATCAGATTTTAGAAGGCACCAATGAAATTATGCGACTGATTATTGGTCGTCGGTTATTGGACGAAGCGGCAAACGATATTTTGTAAGTTTAGGCCCGTCGTACTTGAAGCCGCAGCTTTGTTGGCTACGCTGCTCGCCCCAGTCACATAGGTAAACTATGCTCCTGGGGTCTCGTTCGCTTGCCGTCGCGCTGCAACTCCAATTACTTAGGGCTATAGCGCGCGTAATTATCGGTAAAAAGCTAACCGATCAAATTCGGTAAAAATGGAGATTTTATGGCACAACTCAAACTCGAAAAACGCGGCCATACCGCTTTAATTACCATGGCAAATCCTCCTGCCAATACCTGGACCAAAGACACCTTGACGCAATTGCGTGATGCGGTGAAATCGTTGGAGCAGGATAAAAATATTTATGCCTTAGTGATCACAGGCGAAGGGGAAAAATTCTTCTCCGCTGGTGCGGATCTAAATCTGTTTGCCTCTGGTGATAAAGCTGTGGCAGCGGATATGTCCGCTATTTTTGGTGAAGCCTTTGAAACCTTAACCGCCTTTCGTGGTGTCTCTATTGCTGCGATCAATGGCTATGCCATGGGTGGTGGCCTCGAAGTGGCGTTGGCCTGTGATATCCGTATTGCTGAAACTCAGGCGCAAATGGCTTTACCTGAAGCCAAAGTAGGTTTATTGCCTTGTGCCGGTGGCACGCAGAATCTGGCGATTTTGGTTGGCGAAGGCTGGGCTAAACGAATGATCCTTTGTGGGGAACGTTTAACCGCAGACAAAGCCTTACAGATAGGTTTAGTCGAAGACGTAGTGGGCACAGGTATGGCACTGGAAGCCGCCTTATTACTGGCGGATAAAGTAGCAGAACAAAGCCCGCCAGCAGTAGCAGCCTGTAAACAATTAATCCAAAAAGGCCGCAGTGCGCCTGTACAAACCGCTTTGCCTTTAGAGCGGGAGCTGTTTGTAAAGTTGTTTGATACCAAAGATCAGGTTGAAGGAGTACAGGCCTTCTTACAAAAACGTAAAGCCAGCTGGGTAAACGGATAAGGTGCAAAACATGACAGAAAGCATGGTCCGGCAAGACGTGGTGCTGTTTGAAGAAATCGCCTGCGTCGGTGGAAAAATTATTGGTATTGCCACCTTAAATTCAGAGAAGTCACTCAATGCCCTGAGTTTGCCTATGGTGGAGCTGTTACTGCCACAAATGCAGCAATGGAAAAACGATAACAACATCGCCTTGGTTGTATTGCAGGGCACTGGTGATAAAGCCTTTTGTGCCGGAGGCGATATCCGTGATTTGTATCAGGCGATGAAAGCTGCGCCCGGTACTTATCAGCCTTATGTCGAAGACTTTTTCACCAAAGAATACAGCCTTGATTATTTGATCCATACCTTCGACAAGCCAGTGCTGGTCTGGGGCAACGGCATAGTGATGGGAGGCGGTTTAGGCCTGATGGCAGGCGCTTCACACCGGATAGTCACAGCCAGCAGCCGGATAGCTATGCCGGAAATGGCGATAGGTTTATACCCTGATGTGGGCGGTAGCTGGTTTTTAAACCGTATGCCGGAAGGTTGTGGTTTGTTTTTGGGCCTGACCGGCGCGTCCATTAATTCAGCCGATGCTAAATTGATCGATTTAGCGGATCATTTTTTAACTCACGATAAAAAAGCGGCAGTGCTGGATAAATTAACCCAGGTGAAGTGGGGCAATACGGTCGCGCTGAATCACCAGAAACTGACGGATCTGCTGTTGGGAATGGAAGAGATGTGCCGCAATCAGATGCCACCCAGTCAAATTCGTTTGCATCAGGCTTCTATCAGTGCAGTAGGGCGTGCGACCTCGTTACAACAAGCTGTGGAGCTGATTCTGGCCATGCCGAATGAAGACGCCTGGCTGAGCAAAGCCAAGGCTTCGTTGCAATACGGCAGCCCCATTACCGCTCATATTGTTTATCGCTTATTGCAACTTGGCCAAAGCAAAATTCTGGCGGACTCCTTCCGGCTGGAGCTGGGTTTAAGTGTGCAGTGCGGCAAACTGGGGGAATTTACCGAAGGGGTCAGGGCACTGTTGATCGACAAAGATCAAAAACCAGACTGGCGTTATAAAACTGTGTCTGATGTGCCTGCTGATGTGATTAATCAGCTGTTTCATTCGCCATGGGCCGCTGACTTACATCCATTACAACATTTAGGTTCGCTGGAGCATTAATATGAACGCTACTCTTCCAACAACAGTTGCATTTATTGGTTTAGGTAACATGGGCGGCCCTATGGCCAGCAACCTGCTCAAAGCGGGTTTTAAGGTGCAGGCTTTTGATTTATCCGAAACCGCTTTGGCGCAACTGGCATCTGAAGGCGCAAAAGCCTGTGCGTCTGCGGCAGAAGCGGCAACAGGGGCAGATTTTGTCATCTCTATGCTGCCTGCAGGCAAACATGTGGCTATGACTTACACAGGTGAGACAGGTATTGCAGCCGTCATCAGCAAAAATGCGCTGGTGATGGATTGCTCTACTATTGATGCGGCCACAGCCCGTAAAGTGGGGGCAGAACTTTCAGCTCAGGGCATAGCTTTTATCGACGCACCAGTGTCTGGTGGTGTGGGAGGTGCCAAAGCCGGTACTCTGACTTTTATAGTGGGTGGTTCAGAGCAGAATTTTCAGCGCGCTCAGCCTGTGCTGTCTGCTATGGGCAAAAACCTGTTTCATGCCGGGGACATAGGCGCAGGGCAGGTAGCGAAAATTTGCAACAATATGCTGTTGTCTATTCTGATGGTAGGCACCAGTGAAGCGCTGCAACTGGGCATAGACAATGGCCTGGATCCGAAAGTGTTATCCGATATTATGCTGAAAAGTTCTGGCCGCAACTGGACTTTGGAGCTGTATAATCCATGCCCTGATGTGATGCCGAATGTGCCGTCGAGCAATGGTTATCAGGGTGGTTTTATGGTGGATTTGATGGCAAAAGATTTATCTTTAGCCACAGAAACAGCCTTAGCCAGCCAGTCCAGTACACCTATGGGCACTTTAGCCCGTAGCCTTTATGTGGCGCATCAGCGTCAGGGCCATGGTAAAGAAGATTTTTCCGGTATTTTTCAGCTGTTTGGCAAAAAGAATGAAGAGTTAACGAAATGAATTTAAAAGACAAAATTATAGTGGTGACAGGTGGGGCTCAGGGCCTGGGGTTAGAAATGGCCCGGATGTTGTCCGCTGAAGGTGCTCATCTCGCTTTGCTGGATATGAATGCAGAGCAACTGGCATCAGCTAAAGATGAGTTGTCGGCCACTGGTGTAACAGTGCGTACTTATGTCTGTAACGTTGCTAACGAAGAAAGTGTGGAAACCACCTTTGCTGCTATTGCCACAGATTTTGGCGCTATAGATGGCCTGATTAACAACGCTGGTATTTTGCGTGATGGTTTGTTGCTGAAATTTAAAGACGGTGAGCTGGTCAGCAAAATGTCACATCAACAGTTTCAGTCTGTGATTGATGTGAATTTAACTGGCGTGTTTTTGTGTGGCCGTGAAGCTGCTGCTTTAATGGTGAAATCAGGCCGTAAAGGTGTGATTATCAATATGTCGAGCGTAGCCCGCTCAGGCAATATGGGCCAAACCAACTATGCAGCTTCTAAAGCTGGTGTAGTGGCTATGACTGTGACCTGGGCTCGTGAATTAGGCCGTTACGGTATCCGTGTTGGCGCTATAGCACCCGGAGTGATCCGCACTGCAATGACAGATGCGATGAAACCTGAAGCCCGGGACCGTTTAGTGGCGATGAAACCGGTTGGTCGTTTAGGCGAAGCCACAGAAATTGCGCATACGGCCAAATACATCTTTGAAAACGACTTTTTTACCGGCCGTGTCGTCGAAGTGGATGGTGGTATTAGTATGTAAATGGTGGGGCAAATCATCTGGGGTCAGGCCTTGGATTTTGAATCCTGATTCAAAATCAAAGGCCTGACCCCAAGACCCCAGAGGATTCTGATGAAATTTATGCTTATTGCATTGTTGCTGTTTTTTTCTGCTGTTACTTTTGCCCAGCAACTCGATACCCCGAATTACACCGTTGAAATTCAGCAGCTTTGCCCTGAAGGTGAAGTGCAATGTCAGAATGTAGTCTACAAAGGCACTTCGAAAGTATCGGGTGCCAGTCTCGAATTAAAAGGCTCGGCCTGGCATAGCTTGTGTGCCGATGGCGTAACACCCTGTCGTTTTTTAGGTTATCAGTTCAACAATGGCCGTATCCGCTATCTGGTGCATGAGTCGGGGTTATTACAGGTGATTGGTAGTTCAGGCAAGGTTTTACTGGAAGAACAGGGCGTCTGGGACTATTCACAACAGAGTCATAGCAGCATCACTGAATCAAAGGCGAAATTATGAAAGTTCTGGATGCCGGTCCTTTAGTACTTCGTCTGCTGACAGAGGCGGACTGGCCTCTTTTCCTTGAGTTGCATCGTCAGGAACAAGTGTTGCAGTATGTGGCGGACCCTTTTTCTGACGCGCAGATCCGCCAGCGTTTTGAAGAGAGGTTACAGCCCTGGCAAGCCGGTGATTTGCATTGGCTGAGTTTAGTGGTGGTCGAAAAGCAAAGTGGTGCAGCGACAGGGGTTTGTGGTTTTCACTGCCTGGAGCTGGACCCGGACAGGCCTTTAACCGCTGAAGTGGGGTATCTGTTTTTGCCGCAGTTTTTTGGCAAAGGTTATGCGACGCAAGCATTAAAAGCTACTCTGGAGTATGGTGCTGAACTTGGGATCAAACACTGGCAGGCTGTGGTGACTGAAGGCAATCTTGGTTCCTGCAGAGTACTGGAAAAGTGCGGCTTTCATTGGGTAGAGCGTCAACATAATGGCTATCAGATAGGCAATCAATTTGTCGCTGATTTAATTTACAAAAAAGGCGACAGCCAAGGAGTAACAGCGTGATCCCGGTTGAATTTATTCTGTTGCTGTTAAGCCCGGTTTTTTTCATCTTTATTGCCTTTGAATGGCTTTCCAGCGAAAAACGCGGCAAGGACTTATACCAGTGGCGTGACACAGCCGCCAACTTTGGTTTAGCGGCTTTGCATCAGGCCGGTGACTTTATTGCTTTGCTGGTGCTGTTGCCGCTTATGTTATGGTTATCGCAGTTTGCGTTGTTTTCTATTGAGTTTTCGGCGCTGAATTTAGTTTGGCTCTTTATAGCCCAAGACTTTTTGTATTATTGGTTTCACCGTTGCTCGCATCGTGTACGCTGGTTATGGGCGTCCCATGTTGCGCATCACAGCTCACGTTTAATGAATTTCAGCACGGCCTTTCGCCAGTCTTTAACTTACCCTATTTCCGGCATGTGGTTATTCTGGCTGCCGCTGGTGCTGCTGGGGTTTGAAGTGCAGCTGGTGCTGGCTGTGGTGGCTATTAACTTAGCCTTTCAGTTTTTTGTCCATACCCAGTCCGGTAAACACTGGGGTATTCTGGGCTTAGTACTGAATACGCCAGCCTGGCACCGCGTGCATCATGCCTGTAATCCGCAGTATATAGACCGTAACTACGCCGGGGTTTTAATTGTCTGGGACAGACTTTTTGGTACTTTTGTGCCTGAAGACGAAGCTTGCCGTTATGGTATTACCGACGATTTTCAGTCGAATAATCCGCTGACTATTACCTTTTACGAATGGCGGAAAATGATTAGGTTGTGGCCACAGCTCAAGGGCTGGCGGAATAAACTTAAACTGTTGTTTGGCCCACCGGAAGCATTCTCAGAACTCAAGCTGTCGCAACACAGCGGACAAGCCGGGGAAATGGAAGCTCATGACTAAACTGCTGCTGAAATTGGTTTTGCTCTTTGTTGCCGTCAGCTATGGCTTGTGGAAACTCTCTGCCAGCACTGAGTTTCAGTTGTTTGGTGAGCTGATCCACAAAGTGGATACAGACCAAAAGCTGGTCGCTTTAACTTTTGATGACGGCCCAACCCCACATTACACAGCTGATATTTTGCAGCTGTTAGAGCTGTATCAGGTCAAGGCCACTTTTTTTGTCACAGGAGCCGAAACCCAGCGTTATATGACACAGGCAAAACAAATTGTTGCGGCAGGCCATCAGTTGGGTAATCACAGCTGGTCTCACCCACGGATGCTGTTTATGTCGTTGGATGAGATTAACCGCGAAATTGAAAGCACTGATCAGCAAATCCGCGCCGCTGGTTTTGAAGGCGACATATTGTTCAGGCCGCCTTATGGTAAAAAGCTGGTGCTGTTGCCCTGGTATCTGGCAAAGACCGACAGAACCAGTATTATGTGGGATTTAGCGCCTGAGACTTTTGATGAAGAGACCGAAGATCCACAGATAATGGCCGCGCAGGTGCTGGAGCAGGTGCAACCCGGTTCTATAGTGCTGCTGCATCTGATGTACAAAAATCGTGAAGCCTCACGTGCAGCCTTGCCGATTATTATTAAAGGCTTAAAAGCCAAAGGTTATACGATGGTCAGGCTGTCTGACTTGCTTGCTGCCCAAAAACAAGCCACAGTAGAGCACTAATCAGATCATCAGAGGCGGAGGGAATCATGCTTTATCAAGGCAGTTGTCATTGTGGTGCAGTGGCTTATCAGGTTGAGGCGGATATCAGTTCTGCGTTAAGTTGTAATTGTTCGATTTGTAGCAGAAAAGGCTATTTGCTGAGTTTTGTCCCAGGCGACAAGCTAACTTTATTAAAAAAGGATCAGCCTTTAACCACCTACACTTTTAACACCCATAAGATTAAACACCAGACCTGTCCGGTCTGTGGTTGTTCACCTTTTGCTTTAGGCACAGATCCACAAGGCAATGAAGTCGCGGCTATTAATCTGCGTTGTTTAGAAGGTATAGATTTGGATGCTTTAGAGATCCACAAGCATGACGGAAAACACAGCTAAACAAGGTGGTGGCTTTAAAGCCTGAAAAGCAGGGGCTGGCTTGAGCCCCTGTGGTATTCAACTCACTGCTTTTTAACAAACTCAGACTTCAACTTCATAGCACCAAAACCATCAATTTTACAGTCGATATCGTGATCACCTTCGACCAGACGTATACCTTTGACCTTTGTGCCAATCTTCACCACTAACGAAGAACCTTTGACTTTTAAGTCTTTAATCACTGTGACCGTATCGCCATCCTGCAGTACATTGCCTGCTGAGTCGCGGATCACTTTGTTGCCTTCTGCTGCATCTGTGCTGGTTGCTGCGGACCATTCATGACCACATTCAGGGCATATCAATAAAGTGTTGTCTTCGTAGGTATAGGCGGAGTTGCATTGTGGACAGGCGGGTAATTGGCTCATGGTGTTCCTGATTCAATGGTAAGAGGTGCGAAAAGGCCGGCATTGTAGCCGAAAGGCCCTACTTTTTACAGGGCTTTTAACCTCAGAGCAGTAAATCCGCTTCAATAGGCCGCCAGACTGCGCAGCTTTGTTGCAGCGATTGCGCCGTTAAGCCAGGTACGCTGTACACCACTGTATCAACCCCATGTTGTTTGTAGACGGCCTGCAGCAGCAAATCAAAATCACCATCGCCTGAGAGTAAGACTACTGTGTCAACTTCGGCGGCTAAGGTCAGCATATCAATGGTGATACCCACGTCCCAGTCGCCTTTGGCCGAACCGTCGGCGCGCTGAATAAAAGGTTTGAGTTTGACCTCAAAGCCAATATGGCGCAGCGCATCCTGAAACTTAATCTGCTGATCATCTTTTTTATCAATGGCGTAAGCAAAGGCGTAGCTGATCTGCCCTCTAAGCTGCAGTAACTGCCAGAACTTTCGGTAATTAAAGGAGCGGCCATAGACCTGTCTGGTGGTGTAATAAATGTTTTGTACGTCGACAAAAACTGCAATCTTTTCCATCACAAGCAAAACCAAAATGAAGATTTTATGGACTATAGCATGGCATCTGTTTGAAACCGCGAAAGAAAATCAGCCTGTCGCGCTTTGTGTCTGTTAAAATGGCTGTAACTTGTCCGGAGCGCTTTGCGAATTTTTTATGAATAACAACGATGTATTACGCCGTTTACGTTACGCCTTTGATTTTGGCGATCAACAAATGATGAATTTATTTGCCCATGCCGGTTTAACCGCCAGCCGGGCCCAGGTCAGTGACTGGCTGAAAAAAGACGAAGATGCGGCTTTTCAGCCTTGTGATGATGTCACTTTAGCCACTTTCTTAAACGGCCTGATCATTGAACGCAGAGGGCGCAAAGACGGCGAACAGCCTGTGGCAGAGCAGCGTTTGAATAACAACATTATTTTCCGTAAGTTAAAAATTGCACTGGATTTAAAAGATGATGACATAGTGCAAATGATGACCAATATTGGTTTTCGCATCAGCAAACCTGAATTAAGCGCTTTTTTCCGTCGTGCGGATCACCACCATTACCGCCAGTGTCAGGACC
Organism: uncultured Rheinheimera sp.; assembly: GCA_966244125.1. Classification (GTDB taxonomy): domain Bacteria; phylum Pseudomonadota; class Gammaproteobacteria; order Enterobacterales; family Alteromonadaceae; genus Pararheinheimera. Next base: position 1,644 of record CBIMJC010000132.1, on the reverse strand, counting down.
AAATTCTGCGTAACTTTATCAAAGCTGTGCAGATCAAATACCGCGAAAGCGCAGAAGACTAACAGCCCGTTATTCAAAAGCGACAAACAGGATCTCAGGCATGGAAGCGCCGCTGTATTTTTTTAAAGTCTTTACTCATGATGCTCAGGCAGGTAACCCTGCTGCCTGCGCTTTATTAGCCGAATGGCCTGAAAGTGCTTTGTTACAGCGCATAGCTTATGAAGCTCAACAGGTGGTGACAGCTTTTGTGGTACCCACAACAGATAACCCTTACCAGTTCCAAATCCGTTGGTTTTCCTGTCAGCAGGAAATCAACCTGTGTGGCCACGGCACCTTGGCTGCAGCTGCTTTGCTACGTCACCTCAAAGGTGAGGGGCGCTACACCTTTCTTAGTCCTTATGGCGAACCACAGGTTACAGTCAGAACCGGCGAATTAGTAATGCAATTACCGCAGTGGCCTGCAACTCCTGTTCAATGGCCTGCGGCTTTGGCCTGTGTTGAGGTGCTTGATGCGTTTCAGACCCGCGATTTAGTGCTGGTGCTGAAGGATCAACAGGCTGTACAGCAATTTGAACCTGATGCTGAGCTGATCCGCCAGTTACCACAGCACGCGTTGATAGTCACTGCTTTTAGTCCCCCTGATACTTATGTGCTGCGTTATTTTGCGCCAGCTATTGGCATAGAAGAAGACATAGCAACAGGTTCAGCTCAGTGTTCCCTTGCACCTTATTGGACTGCAAAAACAGGCCTGAGCAGCTTTAAGGTACTGCAGCTTTCTGCTACCCCAGCCAGCTTTGCTGTCACTATTCAGTCCGGCCAGCTGTATTTAAAGACGCAAGCCGTAGCTTTACCGCATCTGACCAGGCCTGTGGCAACAATGTCTTAACAACTGAGCGCAATTGCAGTAGGCTGATATGAGTTTTTAGCAGGAGACTTCTTATGTCGACACAACAAGTTCAGACCGGTCAGGGGCCAGTTTATGGTCAGTGTTTATGTGGCAAAGTCAAAGTGAAAGTGGCTCAGATGACATTCAGAGTGGGCGCTTGCCATTGTCAGTACTGCCGCACCTGGACTGGTGGTCCTTTGTTTACCTTTGATTGTGGTACTGAGGTCAAACTGGACGGCGCTTGTTTTATCTCCGGTTTTCAATCCTCCGACTGGGCCGAACGGGGCTTTTGTAACAACTGCGGGACCCATTTGTTTTACCGGCTCAAACAAAATGGCCAGTATTTTATTCCTGCAGGTTTGCTGACACTGCCTGATGATCCGGTGTTCGATCACCAGATTTTTATCGAACAAAAACCTCACTGGTACTGTTTTGCGAATCAAACCACAGAACTGACAGGGACTGAAGTTTTTGCGTCCTTTAGCTCCGACTGAAGCTTGTCTTTGCTTAGCTGGCTATTGTGATCCAAAGTACTGCAGAGGCCGTTGAAAAATGAACAAAAGCACCTGTTGTTAAGTCCTTGTTTATATTTCAGCTTTACACTGGGTTTTCAGATTTTTTGGTGAATGGAGCGCGCGTGAATCGAGCACAGAACTTAAGTAAAGCCGCAGTTTTTGTTAGCCTTAGCGCTGCCAGTCTTGCTGTTTCAGCGCAGGATGTCAGTGTTTGTCAGGGCACTTTGGATAACACTGAACGTC
>CBIMJC010000131.1:0-10629 GCA_966244125.1 uncultured Rheinheimera sp. | reverse complement strand
GGACTATCGGTTGCATCCGCGGCCAGCATAATGGCGCGCATCTGCTCCAGGTTATTGACGTTAAAAGCTGGTACTGCGTAACCAAACTCAGCAGCATGGTCCAGCATTTGACGCATGGAAATCAGAGCCATCAGATCCTCTCTCTTTGTGTAGGGTAAGGGTTGTGTTTAAAACCGCGGGCTCTGTTGTCACCTGAGGTGATCTTTAATAGACAGAACCTGCGGTCGTTCTTTTTTATATTTTTGTATTATTTTGTAATCTTAGTTCGTCGGACTTAGCCGTTAGCCCGTTGTTCCAGAATTTCCACTGCTGGCAGAGTTTTACCCTCTAAAAACTCCAGGAATGCGCCACCACCAGTAGAAATATAGGAAATTTTGTCCGCTAAATCATATTTATCAATAGCAGCTAAGGTATCGCCACCACCAGCTATCGAAAATGCCTTGCTATCCGCTATAGCTAAAGCCAAAGCTTTGGTGCCCTGTTCAAAGGAGGCAAATTCAAATACCCCCACAGGGCCATTCCAGACAATAGTGCCGGCATTTTTCAGAATATTAACCAGCGCAGCGCTGCTGTCGGGGCCGATATCAAACACCATATCGTCGTCACTGATATCTGCAACAGATTTAATGGTCGCCGGTGTGTCTTCGGCAAAGGCTTTACCTGTCACTACATCTGTTGGTACCGGAATAGAACCACCATTGGCTTTAGCCTGGGCCATTAAACGTTTGGCTTCAGGAATAAGGTCAGTTTCAACCAGAGATTTACCCACAGCATAACCTTGCGCCGCAATGAAAGTGTTGGCGATGCCACCACCCACTATCAGTTGGTCCACTATACCGGACAAAGATTCCAGCACAGTCAACTTAGTAGAGACTTTAGAACCACCTACTATAGCCACCAAAGGACGCTTCGGATTTTTAAGAGCTGCGGCTAAGGCATCTAACTCAGCAGCGAGCAATGGTCCGGCACAGGCAACAGGTGCAAATTTTGCGACACCGTGAGTGGTTGCCTGAGCGCGGTGCGCTGTACCAAAAGCATCCATCACAAAGACATCACACAAGGCCGCCAGTTTTTTAGACAGGGCCTCGTCGTTTTTACCTTCGCCTTTATTAAAGCGCACGTTTTCAAACACCACCACTTCACCGGCATTAACTTCAACGCCATCCAGATAGTCTTTGACCAGACGCACAGGTACAGATAAGGCAGCGTTTAAATAATCCACCACAGGTGCCATCGAAAACTCTTCGGCGTATACACCTTCATCAGGACGGCCTAAATGTGAACACACCATCACTTTTCCGCCTTTTTTCAGCGCCAGTTCGATGGTAGGGATAGCGGCTTTTAACCGGGCATCTGAGGTCACTTTGCCGTTTTTCACCGGTACGTTTAAATCTTCACGGATCAGCACCCGCTTCCCTGTTAAATCTACATCCGCCATTTTAATAACTGACATACCAGACTCCTGTGATTTGATTAACTTTTAATATTTAACTTTAATGAGTTCAGACAAACCGCATCATAGCGCGGGTTGTATCAAGCATTCTGTTGGCAAAACCCCACTCGTTGTCACACCAGACTAAACATTTGACTAAACGCTTGTGGCTAACCCTGGTCTGAGTACCATCAACAATGCAGGAATGTGCATCGTGGTTAAAATCAACTGATACCAAAGGCTCTTCGGTGTAATCCAGAATTCCGGCTAAAGCCCCTGCCCTCGCCTTTTGCAATACCTGATTGATCTGTTTTAAATCTACGTCCTGATGCAAAGTAACACTCAAATCCATAGCCGTCACATTGACTGTTGGTACGCGCACAGCTATGGCTTCAAAACGTCCGGCTAAATGCGGCAGAATACGCTCAATACCGCGGGCCAATTTGGTATCGACCGGAATAATAGACTGACTGGCAGCACGGGTACGACGTAAGTCCGTGTGATAAGCATCGATCACCTGCTGATCATTCATTGAAGCGTGAATAGTGGTAATAGTGCCACTTTCCACCCCGAAGTGCTGATCCAGTACCTGAATAACCGGCACTATACAGTTGGTGGTACAAGAGCCTGCGGATACGACAGTCATCTCATCTGTTAATAGATGCTGGTTAATGCCATAAATTACTGTGGCATCTATATCGGCGTCGGCAGGATGAGAAAATAAGACTTTTTTCGCCCCGGCATCTAAATGCAACTGAGCATCTGAACGGCTATGAAACACACCTGTACATTCCAGTACTACATCAACCTCCAGTTCCTGCCAGGGCAACTGTGCTGGGTCGGCCTGACAAAACAATGCAATAGCGTCACCATTAACCAGCAAGCCCTGTTCAGTCAGCTCAACGGGAAAACCAAAGCGACCATGCGAGGTATCGTATTTTAATAAGTGGGCAATACCTTTGGCGTCTGCCAGTTCATTGATAGCCACAACACGTACCTGCCCGGCCAAACCGCACTCGTACACAGCCCGCAGAATATTCCGACCTATACGGCCAAAGCCGTTAATTGCCACTTTAATGGTCATTGCTACTCAATCTTCACGCTTTTACGGATTAAAAAAGAGGGGCCACAAGGCCCCTTTTATGCTCAGGCGAATAACTCATTGGCCGCTGCAACCACAGCTGCTGTGGTAATACCAAAGTGTTCAAACAGCTGTTCAGCCGGTGCCGATTCACCAAAGCTGTCCATACCGATGATTTTGCCTGTCAGTCCTACATATTTGTACCAGCTGTCTTTAATACCTGCTTCGACTGCTACACGTTTAGTCACCGCTGCAGGTATAACAGATTCACGGTAGTCGGCACTTTGAGCCTCAAATACATCAGTAGAAGGCAGAGATACAACACGAACCTTCCGGCCCGCCGCTGTTAACTGATGGTACGCCTGTACCGCCAGTTCCACTTCAGAACCAGTCGCAATCAGAATCAGTTCAGGCGTGCCAACAGAGTCCAGCAACACATAACCGCCTTTACGTACATCAGCCAGTTGCTGAGCAGTGCGGGGTTGTTGCACCAGATTCTGGCGGGTGAAAATTAAGGTGCTTGGGCCTTCAGTGCGTTCAATAGCCGCCTGCCATGCCACAGCAGATTCCACCGCATCACAAGGACGCCAGTTCATCAGATTCGGAGTCACACGTAATGATGCCAACTGCTCAACAGGCTGGTGAGTTGGACCGTCTTCGCCTAAACCGATAGAGTCGTGGGTGTAGACAAAAATCACCCGCTGTTTCATCAATGCTGCCATACGCACCGCATTGCGGGCATACTCCATAAACATCAGGAAAGTAGCGCCGTACGGGATAAAACCGCCGTGCAAAGCTATACCATTCATCATGGCGGACATACCAAACTCACGAACACCGTAATACAGGTAGTTGCCGCTGGCGTCTTCTGCCGTAACCCCTTTTGAGCCAGACCAAATCGTCAGGTTCGAACCTGCTAAATCGGCTGAACCACCCAACAATTCAGGTAATAAAGGACCAAAGGCATTTAAGCTGTTCTGAGACGCTTTGCGGGTAGCAATAGACTGAGGGTTATCCTGCAGATGCTGAATATAAGCAGCAGACTTTTCAGCCCAGTCTGCTGGTAAATCACCCGCCATACGACGTTTAAATTCAGCAGCCAGTTCAGGGTAAGCTTTGGCATAAGCGGCAAATTTTTCGTTCCAGCTTTGCTGAGCTGATGCACCTTTGGTTTTGCCGTCCCACTCTTGATAAATATCTTGTGGGATCACAAAAGGTGCATGCTCCCAACCTAAGTATTCACGGACTGCGGCAATTTCAGCATCCCCTAAAGGTGCGCCGTGGCAGTCGTGTGAGCCGGATTTATTTGGAGAGCCATAACCAATAATGGTTTTGCAGCAAATTAACGTAGGTTTGTCTGTGACAGCACGGGCTTGTTCAATCGCCGCTTTGATAGCAGCGGAGTCGTGTCCATCCACACCAGCAATCACATGCCAGCCGTACGCTTCAAAACGTGCAGGCGTATTGTCAGTAAACCAGCCTTCGACATGACCATCAATAGAAATACCGTTGTCATCCCAAAATGCGATGAGCTTACCTAAGCCCAAAGTACCAGCCAAAGAACAGGCTTCGTGCGACACCCCTTCCATTAAACAGCCATCACCTAAAAAGGCATAGGTGTAATGATCAACCACAGCGTGATCTGGCTTATTAAACTGGGCAGCCAGAGCTTTTTCAGCGATAGCCATACCTACGGCATTGGTAATACCCTGACCTAAAGGACCCGTAGTGGTTTCCACACCTGGCGCATAACCATATTCAGGGTGGCCAGGAGTACGGGAATGTAATTGACGGAATTGTTTTAAATCTTCAATGCCTAAATCATAGCCAGACAGATGCAACAGAGAATACAACAGCATAGAGCCGTGGCCATTAGACAACACAAAACGGTCACGGTTGGCCCAGCTTGGGTCTTGTGGATTGTGGATTAAATAATCGCGCCACAATACCTCAGCAATGTCTGCCATGCCCATAGGGGCGCCCGGGTGACCTGATTTCGCTTTTTGCACTGCATCCATACTCAATGCACGAATGGCATTAGCGAGTTGTTTACGAGACGGCATCTTCTCTCCTGCTTGATTGACTTTATAAAACTTTGATCCAAGGGGTGGGGTTACCCGTAGTCTTGCACTGCTCTTTTTTGTCTTTATTCGATTGGCGGCTAAGTGGGTGAACACTGTTTTTACATGGATACGGCAAAGTTGGGCTTATTTTCACAGAGCATCGACTAAATCGCAAATTTTAATCCGCTGCAAAGCAAAGTTTTCATGCCCCTTGCCGATACATCGGCAAGCTTTAGCATTAAAGACGTCCGGGCGGCAGAAAGTTCTGGCAATGGCCGATGGCTTTCACTAAAATAGCCGCCCCAAATTACAGCGCCCAGGCGCGATAACAACCAACATGTGGAATACGTAAATGGCACAACACATTTTTACCTCTGAATCTGTTTCTGAAGGACATCCGGATAAAATCGCTGATCAGATCTCTGACGCGGTATTGGATGCGATTTTAGAACAAGATCCAAAAGCCCGTGTTGCTTGCGAAACCTTCGTAAAAACAGGCATGGTGTTAGTAGGTGGCGAAATCACTACCTCAGCCTGGGTCGATATCGAAGAGTTAACCCGCAGCACTATTCGTGATATAGGTTATGTGCATTCAGACATGGGCTTTGATGCCAACTCCTGTGCTGTGTTAAGCGCTATTGGTAAACAGTCCCCTGATATTAATCAGGGTGTGGATAAAAAAGATCCAAGCGAACAAGGTGCAGGCGATCAGGGTTTAATGTTTGGTTATGCCAGCAATGAAACTGATGTGTTAATGCCAGCTCCTATCACTTATTCTCACCGTTTAGTGCAACAACAAGCCAAAGTGCGTAAAGACGGCACTTTAAGCTGGTTACGTCCTGATGCAAAATCTCAGCTGAGCTTTGTCTATGAAAATGGCAAGCCGGTAGGCATAGATGCTGTGGTTTTATCTACTCAGCACTGCGACACTATTTCTACGGCCGACCTGCGTGAAGCCGTGATGGAACATATCATCAAGCCAGTGTTACCGGCAGAATGGCTGAGCAGTAAAACCAAATATTTCATTAACCCAACAGGCCGTTTTGTTATCGGTGGTCCTATGGGTGACTGCGGTTTAACAGGCCGTAAAATCATAGTCGACAGTTACGGTGGTATGGCGCGTCACGGTGGTGGTGCCTTCTCTGGTAAAGATCCATCCAAAGTAGACCGCTCTGCTGCTTATGCTGCCCGTTATGTGGCAAAAAATATTGTCGCTGCTGGTTTAGCTGAACGTTGTGAAATTCAGGTGTCTTACGCTATAGGTGTGGCTGAACCTACGTCAATCAGTGTAGAAACTTTTGGTACCAGCAAATTAAGCGAAGATCAACTGATAGCCTTAATCCGCCGTCACTTCGATTTACGCCCTTATGGCCTGATCCAGATGTTGCAGTTAGAGCGTCCTATTTATCGCGCTACAGCAGCCTACGGTCACTTTGGCCGCAATGAATTCCCATGGGAACAAACCGACAAAGCAGAGATTCTGCGCTCTGAAGCAAAAATCTAAGTTTTTGTTTTTATACGCAGAAAAATAACAAAAGGAGAGCCTGGCTCTCCTTTTGTTATTTACGATCTCAGCAAAGCACGCTAAGGTAAAACGGATAAAAAAACAGTCACAGCAGATGACCTGCAACTACAACACGGAGTATCCATGACGTCCAGTGCCGTAAAAACTTCCTGGCTCAATCGCAGCCTGAATGCCATAGAACGAATAGGGAATAAACTACCAGACCCTGCCATCTTATTTGCGTTGCTGATGCTTATTGTCTGGGGTTTGTCCTGGGCTTTATCGGGCATCAGCTTCACTGATATAGACCCCCGTACAGGCCAGCCTTTTCAGATTAAAAACCTGCTGGAGGGCGCTGCTTTTGCTGATTTTATGGCAAAAATGGTCAGCACTTTTGTTAATTTCCCGCCTTTGGGCGTAGTACTGGTCGCTATGTTAGGCCTGGGTGTAGCCGAATACACTGGTTTTATTAACGCAGGCCTTCGCAGTATCCTGGCTGTAACCTCCAAACGTTTACTGACCCCTGTCCTGATTGCTGTCGGTATTCTAAGCCATGTGGCTGTGGATGCGGGTTATGTGCTGGTGATCCCTTTAGGTGCGGTGATCTTTTACGCTGCAGGCCGTCATCCGCTGGCAGGTATTGCCGCCGCTTTTGCTGGCGTATCCGGTGGTTTTGCCGCCACTTTGTTTGTACCTTCCAGTTTAGATCCCCTGCTGGCAGGCTTAACTCAGGCTTCTGCCCGTTTATCGGCCGACCCGGCAGCCGCCAGTCTGGTGATTAACCCTTTAAATAACTACTACTTCACTACCGCTTCAGTGGTTCTGATTGTGTTAGTTGGCTGGGTGTTAACTGATAAATTTGTTGAACCCCGCCTGCAACAAACCAAGATTGATGGTGACCCGGAGCAATTACCTTCAATGGAGCCTTTAACAGAAAACGAGCGTAAAGGCTTACGTTATGCTCTGCTTTCTATGTTGATTGCAGTAGCGGCCTTGGTGGCTGTGGTCTGGCCTGAAAATTCAGCATGGCGTGCCAGTACAGGCGAATTAACCGCAGCTTCAGCACCTTTGATGCAATCCATAGTCGGGCTTATTTTTGTCTTTTTCCTGTTACCCGGCATAGTCTACGGTTATGTCTCAGGCAAAGTAAAAACCCACAAAGACGTGGTCCAGGGCATGACCAAAGCGATGAGCGGCATGGGCTATTACATAGTGATGGCGTTTTTCTGTGCCCAGTTTATTTTTGCCTTTGGTCAGTCTAACTTAGGTGCCTTGCTGGCGATTAAAGGAGCGAACTTTTTGCAGGAAATGGCCTTTCCTATGGCGGTGAATCTGATAGGTCTGGTATTGCTGACCGCAACGGTAAACTTACTGATAGGTTCGGCCTCGGCCAAATGGGCTCTGATAGGTGCCGTCTTAGTGCCTATGCTGATGCAATTGGGCGTTTCACCGGACTTAACTCAAGCCGCTTACCGTGTCGGTGACTCATCCACCAATATTATTACGCCTCTGATGCCTTACTTCCCGCTTATTGTGGTGTTTTGCCAGAAGTATGTGAAATCTACCGGCATAGGGACTTTAGTGGCGCTGATGTTGCCCTACTCTGTCGCCTTGCTGTTGTGCTGGACCAGCTTCCTGATTTTGTACTGGATGCTTGGCCTGCCGTTAGGCATAGGTTCAAGTTACGTCTACCCTGCGCCCTAACTAACACCAGCCTTCAAACTCTGGCTTGCGGCACAGAAGTTGTGTCGCAAGCCATACCCGGCACAGCTTTTTTCCTGCTACCATAGACACTTTCTCAGGTGCTTAAGAAGCGATTTTTATGCGTATTCCCAGAATTTATCAGCCAGGTAGCATTCCACTGCAACAAGAATTTGCCTTGGCCGAAGACGGTGCCAATCATATAGGTCGTGTGTTGCGGATGCAGGCCGGTGACGAGTTTTGTTTGTTTAATGGCGATGGCCAGAATTATCAGGCCGTCATTACGGCGGTGGAAAAAAAACAACTGCTGGTCAAAGCATTGAGCTCAACCGATAACCCGGTCGAATCTCCCCTTAAACTGCATTTAGGTCAGGGCATTTCCCGTGGTGACAGAATGGATTTTGTCATTCAAAAAGCAGTGGAGCTTGGCGTTACTGAAATCACCCCGCTTTTTACTGAACGTTGTGGTGTAAAACTGGATGCTGAACGTCTGGCCAAACGCACTGAACAGTGGCAAAAAATTGCGATAGCCGCCTGTGAGCAATCAGGGCGCAGTGTAGTGCCGGTGATCCACACAGCTTTGCAGCTGACGAAATGGCTGGCGCAGGAAACAAAAGATTTAAAACTGACCTTGGATCCCTGGACTTCAGACTCCATTAAGACCATAACAGGCAGCCAGAGTATTCGTTTAGTGATAGGTCCTGAAGGTGGTTTTACCGACCACGAAGTCAGCCAAACCAAAGACGCTGGCTTTCAGGCTGTCCGGTTAGGACCCAGAGTATTACGCACCGAAACCGCAGCGTTAACCGCCATCAGCGCATTACAGTTACAATTTGGTGATCTGGCCTGAACAGATCACCAGCAGGAGTGAAGATGATTAAATTAGGCATAGTGATGGACCCTATCGCGGACATCAATATCAAAAAAGACTCCAGTTTTGCCATGTTATTGCAGGCTCAGTCCAGGGGTTATCAGCTGCATTATATGGAAATGAATGATCTGTATTTAATCGAAGGTCAGGCCCGCGCCCGCACCCGTTTGTTGTCAGTGCAGCAAAACGGCGAACATTGGTATGACTTTGGTGGCGCTCAGGACATAGCCTTATCCGATCTGGATGTGATCTTGATGCGTAAAGATCCGCCTTTTGACACCGAATTTATCTACGCCACTTATATTCTGGAAAGAGCTGAAGACGAAGGCACGCTGATCGTCAACAAACCCCAGAGCCTGCGTGACGCCAACGAAAAGCTTTACACCAGCTGGTTTGCACAGCACACACCAAAAACCCTGGTGACCCGTGATGCTGCACGTTTAAAAGCTTTTTATCAGCAGGAGCAGGATGTCATTTTAAAGCCGCTCGACGGTATGGGTGGTGCTTCGATTTTCCGTTTAAAACCGGACGATGCCAACGTCAGTGTCATTATCGAAACCCTGACAGAACATGGCAGCCGTTATGCAATGGCGCAGCGCTTTATTCCGGAAATTAAAGACGGTGATAAAAGAGTGCTGGTGGTGAACGGTGAACCTGTACCTTATTGCTTAGCCCGAATTCCGGCCAGCGGCGAAACCCGTGGTAATTTAGCCGCCGGTGGTCGTGGTGAAGCCCGGCCTTTAACTGAAAGCGACTGGGCTATTGCCCGTGCTGTTGGTCCGACACTCAAAGCCAAAGGCCTGATTTTTGTCGGTCTGGATATTATTGGTGACCGTCTGACTGAAATTAACGTCACAAGCCCTACCTGTATCCGCGAGATTGAAGCGGCTTTTCCGGTCAGCATCACAGGCATGTTATTTGACCAGATTGAACTACTGTTAAAGCAGAAGCAGCAACAGTCCGCAGGTGTATAGATGGACAATTTCCAGAATCATTTATTAATTGCCATGCCGGGTCTGGATGATCCGATGTTTAAACGTAGTGTCACTTACATCTGTGAACACAACGCAGAAGGCGCTATGGGCATCGTCATTAATCATCCAATGCCGGTCAGAGTGACAGAACTGCTGAGTCAGCTGCAGATTGAACACGATGAAGACAGCCTGGCGGCTAAAGCTCATGTCTGTGCAGGTGGCCCGGTGCAAAGTGATCGTGGTTTTGTATTGCATACACCCAAAGAAGGCTACACCAGCAGCATGAGACTGAATAATGATCTGATGGTCACCACCTCCCGCGATATTCTGGAAAAACTCACCACAGAAGATGCACCGGAGAAGTTTATTCTGGCCCTGGGTTATGCAGGCTGGAGTGCCGGACAACTGGAAAAAGAAATGGCAGAAAACAGCTGGCTGATGATCCCGGCCGATAACAACATTATTTTTGAACTGAGCCATGCCGAAAAATGGCAAGGCGCGGCTCAGGCTATTGGCATTGAAGTCTGGCAGTTAAGCCCGGAAGCAGGTCACGCCTGATGAGCAGTGTAACTGTATTAGCTTTTGACTACGGCTTAAAAAGCATTGGAGTGGCTGTAGGCCAAAGCATGACAGGCACAGCCACTATGCTCAAAGCCTTAAAAGCCCAGGATGGTACGCCCAATTGGGATCAAATCGAAGCCTTAATCAAAGAGTGGCAACCTAAGCTGTTGGTGGTGGGTTTGCCTCTGAACATGGACGGTACAGAACAACCCTTTACCGCCCGTGTCCATAAGTTTGTCAACCGCCTGCACGGCCGTTATGGCCTGCAGGTCAAAACTCAGGATGAGCGTTTAACTACTGTAGATGCCCGCTCGCAGCTTTTTGCTGAAGGTGGCTTTAAAAAACTCAGTAAAGAGCTGGTCGATAGCCTGTCAGCCAAACTGATTCTGGAAAGCTGGTTTGAAAATGGTGGCGCTTATGGCGATTAAAACCGGCTTCTACC
>CBIMJC010000130.1:0-10671 GCA_966244125.1 uncultured Rheinheimera sp. | reverse complement strand
AGAGTTAGCCCGCTCAGTGCTTTATCTGGCATCGGACGATTCCTCTTTTGTCACAGGCACAGCTTCCTTAGTGGATGGTGGCGCTTCTATTACCAGAACCTGAGGGGGAGTTTTAGCGACGCAAAGGGGGTGAAGCTTCCTTTGTGTTTCCCCGGTTTTTTTGTCTTACCTTTGCGGCTCTCATACTGTTGCTATTGAATACCTGTTCCTGAGCTTTATTGCGCATAACAAATAGATGCTTTACTCTTCAGGACAGATGAAGGTTAACCAGTTAGTGCTTTGAATTTTATCTGAAAGTGGTTTTTTTATAAAAAACAACAAATTAAGGATGAATAAAGATGAATAAATTTTTAAAAGCCAGCATCCTCTGCCCCATGTTCGTTCTTGGTATGAGCCAGGCCAGTGCTGCTGTATTTAGTTCGGAACAAGTGATAGCTCATCAGCAGTTCAACTTCAACAAAGCTCAGGTATTGTCTTTTGTCGACAGTGCAGAAGTGCAGAGTAAGCTGATTGAATTGGGCGTCAGCCCAGCCGATGCCAAACAACGTATCGCCAATATGACAGCCGAAGAGCTGAATGCGCTGAATACGCAGATGAACGAAATGCCAGCTGGTGGTGTGGTTGGTGCCATAGTTACTGTATTAGCCACCATAGCGCTGCTGGATTTATTGGGTGTTACAGACGTTTACCCTTTTATCAATCCAATTAACCGTTGAGTTTGATGGTTTTACTACGACAAGCCTGCCTTTTGGCGGGCTTGCTGATTTTACTGACAGGCTGTCAAACGCCACCACAAACTAAGCAGCTGTTGGCACAGCCTCCTGCTATTGCCCGTCAGCATTTGATCCCGCAGGTCCCCTTTTATCCGCAGCAAGAGTATTTTTGTGGCCCCACCACTTTAGCTGAAGTGGCTGGTTTTTATGGGCTGAACAAAGACCCTGTCACTATAGCGCCCGCTACTTTTATTCCGGGGTTGCAAGGCACTTTGCAAATTGAAATGGCAGCAGCAACACGACAGCTGGGTCTGGTCGCTTATGAGCAGCGCGGCAGCATGGAGCAATTGTTAAGTCTGGTGGCGGAAAATATTCCGGTGATAGTGCTGCAAAACAACTCTATCGCCTGGTATCCGCAGTGGCATTATGCCGTGGTGATTGGCTACGACCTGCACAGCCAGGAAGTGATTTTGCATACAGGGCTGACGGAAGCCTACAGGCTGAACTTCTCTACCTTTGAGCGCACCTGGGCAAGGGGGAATTATTGGCTGTTGGCCATGTTGCCTGCGGATAAAAGCAGTGCGCAGTTGGAGCCCTTTATTTACACTAAAGCCAGTCAGGATTTACTCAGTACCCAACAGGTTGATAGCGGTGTGGCGGCATTAAAAACTGCTACTACGCAGTGGCCTGACTATTGGCTCCCTTACTTTTTATTGGGTAATCATTATTTCTCCAGCCAGCCTTTAGAAGCGGCCCGCTGGTTTGAACAAGGTCTGCCTTTTGCTCAGCAGGAAATATCCTATCTGAACAATTACGCTGTGTTATTAAGTGAGCAAGGCTGCAAGGCGAAAGCCACCAGCTTAATAGAAGCAGCGCTGAAGCTGTCGCCACATGACAGCAATTTGCTGGATAGTCAGCAACAAATTCACAACTCTAAAAAGGTGCTTCCTGCTGCTGGTTTGCAATGTCAGTGATAGCTTGATGTTGCCGGGCTGTCACTGAGTTAATCCCGGTGGCAGCGCTGTAACTCCTCAATAGTGGCCTTGGCCAGTGGCGAGCTGCTGTTGCTTTTTGACGTGATCAGCACCACCGGAATTTGATAGCTGTATTTTTCCGGCTGAATAGCACGAAACAAACCTTTTTCTACCCAGTAGCTGGCGTAATGTTCAGGCAGATAACCAATAAATTGACCGGACAAAATCAGGTGCGCTATGCCTTCGTCGTGGTAAGCACTGGCGCTGTTTTGATAGTTCAGGCCGTCGTTGCGGATCTCTTTATCTCTCATGTAGTTACTGGTTACCACCTCGGCCTGGGCCAGCCATTTGCTGCTGTCTTTGGCGGCGCAGTCAAACAGCGGGTGGCCGGCTGCACAATACAGATAGTTGGTTTCAGGGTGCAGGGGCTGGTAATTCAGGCCACGGATATGATGACGGCTGACGCCAATGCCCACTAAAGAGCGGCCATTGGCCACTGCTGTTTCTACTTCACGCGCTTCACACACATGAATATCAAACTGCAGGTTACTGCTTTTGTTTTTCAGCGCCGCTATGGCTTTGGCCACACCACAACGTGGATCGCTGATCAGCGTATCAACAATGGCAATAGTGACGCGGCCGGACAAGGTGTGTCTGGAGCCAGCCACTGTAGCGGCAAAAGTTTCACATTGCTGCAGCAGCTGCAAAGACGCCTGATAGGTTACCCGGCCAGCGTCAGTCAGTTCAAAGCCGCTGCGGCCACGTTTGCACAAGGTCACACCTAAACGAATTTCCAGATCGGACAAATGGGCGCTGATGGTGGAGCGGCCAATATTCAGTCTGGATTCGGCTGCCGACAAACCACCGGATTCCACTATGGTGACAAAAATTCGCAATAAGCGTAAATCAACGTCCTGGACCTGCATAAGGACTCACTCTTTAGTTCGATAAATCCGGAATAAGATACGATTATTATGTATTTATAAAACATCATCGGCAAGCTAGCATTAGCCTATCTCTGGCCCTGAGGGCTAAAGCACAGCAACAGATAGAGGAGTAGAAGATGGTGTTCAATTATGGCATTGACCGTCTTGACCTGGACACAGTACAAGCTATTGCAGAAGGCCGTATTCAAGCGCAGTTAAATGCTGAAGCTATAGCAAAAATTAATCACAGCCGCAGCTGTGTTGACCAAATGGCGGCTTCTGACAAAGCCATTTATGGCATCAACACCGGCTTTGGCCCTTTGTGCGACACCCAGATTTCGCCGGCTGAAACTGCACTGTTGCAGAAAAATCTGCTGATCACTCATGCTGTTGGCGTGGGGGAGCCTATTGCCAAAGCTATTTCCAAACTGATGCTGATCACCAAGGTGCATGCACTGAGCCAGGGCTATTCAGGCGTGCGGCTGGAAGTGGTTGAGCGTATGCTGAAATTTATTGAGCTGGATCTTATTCCAGTCGTGCCGGAACAAGGTTCGGTTGGCGCTTCAGGTGACTTAGCGCCGCTGTCGCATTTATTCCTGCCACTGATAGGTGAAGGCGAGTTCTGGCACGGTAAAGAAAGTATTCATGCCGCTGAAGCTTTACGTCAGCATGGTTTAGAACCACTGGAACTGCAGGCCAAAGAAGGTTTGGGCCTGATTAACGGCACCCAGTTTATTTTGTCGCACGGTATCACTGCATTGTCCAAAATGCGTTACCTGCTGGACTTAGCCGATGTGGCTGGCGCTATGAGCATTGAAGGTATGCAGGGCAGTGGTTCGCCTTTCCGTGCTGAATTGCACCAAATCCGTCCTTTTGCCGGCAATATCGAAGTGGCCACAAGGATGCGCCGTCTGTTTAAAGACTCAGAAAATATGGCATCGCATTTTGGTTGCGCCAGAGTACAGGACCCTTATTCACTGCGTTGTATACCGCAAGTGCATGGTGCGTCACGCAATGCCTATTATCATTTAAAAGAACTGGTTGAGATTGAGATGAACTCAGTCACAGACAACCCAATCGTCATCAGTGCTGAAGAAGCCTTGTCCGGCGGCGGTTTCCATGGTCAGCCTCTGGCTATGGCACTGGATTACACCTCGATAGCAGCAGCTGAGCTTGGCAATATTTCTGACCGCCGTTGTTATTTGTTACTGGAAGGTCTGCATGGTTTACCACGTTTGCTGACCAAAGCCGGTGGTTTAAACTCCGGCCTGATGATCCCTCAGTACACTACGGCAGCTTTGGTGACAGAAAACAAATCTTTGTGTTTCCCACCATCTGCTGACAGTGTGCCGACTTCTATGGGCCAGGAAGACCATGTGTCTATGGGCAGTATCTCGGGTCGTAAACTGAATCAGATTTTGGGCAATCTGGAGAAAATCCTCGCCATTGAACTGATGTATGCGGCTCAGGCTATTGAGTTCCGTCGTCCTCATACCTGCTCAGATTTAATTGAAGAAAATCATGCCATTATCCGCGCCAAAGTGGCTAAGCTGGAAGAAGATCGTCTGTTAAAGCCGGACATTGATGCGATGATCCAGCTGGTTCGCAACCAGGCTTTTCATGTCGCTTTTGCAGTGAACTAACAGGGAGTGCCATGATGATGACGTTTCAGGATCAGATTAAACAAGGTATTCCTGCTGTATTGCCTGCGGCTAAAGCTTATCCGGCGGATGCCAACCGTGCGCCAAAACGCAAAGACATTTTAACCAAAGCAGAAAAACAGCTGGCGGTACGTAACGCTTTGCGTTATTTCCCAAAAGAATGGCATGCCGAACTGGCGGTTGAGTTTGCAGAGGAGCTAAATAACTTTGGCCGTATTTATATGTATCGCTTTAAGCCGGAGTACGCCATTAAAGCCCGTGCTATCAGCGACTACCCGGCCCGATGCCAGCAAGCTGCCGCTATTATGCTGATGATCGACAATAACTTAGATCCAGCCGTAGCCCAGCACCCGGAAGAGCTGATCACCTACGGTGGTAATGGCGCTGTATTTCAGAACTGGGCGCAGTATCGCTTAACCATGAAGTACTTAAGCGAAATGGCTGAAGATCAGACGCTGCATATGTACTCAGGCCATCCTATGGGTTTATTCCCGTCATCCGTTGAAGCACCACGGGTGGTGGTGACTAACGGCATGATGATCCCCAACTATTCCAAGCCGGATGACTGGGAACGTTTTAACGCCCTGGGTGTGACCCAATACGGCCAGATGACGGCTGGTTCCTTTATGTACATTGGCCCGCAGGGCATAGTACACGGCACTACTATTACGGTGATGAACGCTTTTCGTAAAGTGCTGCAAAAAGGTGATACACCCAAAGGCAAAATTTTCTTAACCGCAGGTTTAGGTGGTATGAGTGGTGCGCAGCCGAAGGCTGGTAACATAGCTAACTGCATTACTGTGTGTGCTGAAGTCAATCCAAAAGCTGCTATCAAACGCCATCAGCAAGGTTGGGTGGATGAGCTGGTCGATAACATGGACGCTCTGATTGCCCGGGTGAAACAAGCTCAGGCTGGCAACGAAGTGGTATCTATTGCCTATATAGGCAACGTAGTGGATGTATGGGAAGCCTTTGATCAGCAGGGCATTTTTGTGCATTTAGGCTCAGACCAGACCTCGTTACACAACCCATGGTCAGGTGGTTATTACCCTGTTGGCATCAGCTATGACGAAGCCAACAGGTTAATCCGTGAAGAACCGGAGCTGTTTAAAGCCAGGGTGCAGGACACCTTAAAACGCCACGCCGCTGCGGTAAACAAACACACAGCCAAAGGTACTTACTTCTTCGATTATGGCAATGCCTTTTTACTGGAAGCGTCCCGCGCTGGTGGTGATGTGATGGCAGCCAACGGCATCGACTTTAAATACCCTTCTTATGTGCAGGATATTTTGGGCCCTATGTGTTTTGACTATGGCTTTGGCCCTTTCCGCTGGGTTTGTACTTCAGGCAAAGCGGACGATCTGGATAAAACCGACGCCATAGCAGCTCAGGTGCTGAAAAAAATCATGGCAGAGTCGCCGGAAGAAATTCAGCAGCAGATGCAGGACAACATCAGCTGGATTCTGGACGCCAAACAAAACAAACTGGTGGTAGGTTCGCAAGCGCGTATTTTGTATGCCGACGCCCAGGGCCGGGCTGAAATTGCCGCGGCCTTTAACCAGGCCATAGCCCGTGGCGAGATAGGTCCTGTGGTATTAGGTCGCGACCACCATGACGTCAGTGGTACAGATTCACCTTTCCGTGAAACCTCTAACATTTATGACGGCAGCCGTTTTACTGCGGATATGGCGATTCATAACGTGATAGGTGACGGTTTCCGTGGCGCGACCTGGGTGTCTATCCACAACGGTGGTGGTGTGGGCTGGGGTGAAGTGATTAACGGTGGTTTTGGTATGTTGCTGGATGGCTCAGGCGAAGCGGAGCGCCGGTTAAAATCCATGTTGTTTTTTGATGTCAACAACGGCATAGCCCGTCGTAGCTGGGCGCGCAACAAAGAAGCGGATTTTGCTATTCGCCGCGAAATGGCGCGCTCTCCTAAGTTGCAGGTCACTTTGGCCAATACGGTCGATGACGAGCTGTTAAATCAACTGCCGTTTTAACTCTGTGTGACAACACTAAAAAGAAAAAAGAGCAGCAGGCTTATGCCTGCTGCTGTTGTTTAAACCAGAGTCCTTTGTTTTTCCTGCATCAGGCCGGAATTCGGGCTATCACTTTAATTTCAAAATCAAAGCCGGATAACCAGGTCACCCCAACCGCTGTCCAGTTTGGATAAGGGGGAGCACCAAAGATCTTCTGTTTAACTTTCATAATACTGCCGAATTGATGTTGTGGATCGGTATGAAAAGTGGTGACATCGACAATATCCTCAAAACCACAGCCTGCTGCAGCTAGCGTTGCGTGCAGATTCTCAAAGGCTAACTCAACCTGCCGCTCAAAATCTGGCTCCGGGCTGCCGTCTGCATGACTGCCGACCTGGCCTGATACAAACAATAAATCGCCTGAACGTATAGCGGCCGAATAACCATGCTCTTCATAGAGTGCATGTCTGTTGGCAGGAAAAATGGTTTCTCTTTTGATCATGATAGAGCTCTCTCAGTTGGATGGACTGCACAGCTGCGTATCTCTGCGCTGGCACTGTACAATCCACATAGTTTTAATAGTCCTGCATGTTGAATTGGTTTAACATACGAGGCGTATGTAGAATATCTCGCATACGTCTCGTATGTCAAGTGGCATACATGGCGTATGTGAAAGGAGTATCAAATGAGCATCCGATTAACAAAGATGGCGGAAAACCGCGAGAAGCTGATTGCAGCTGCACGAAAGGCCTTTGCTGAGCAGGGGTATGCGTCGGCCTCTATGGATACCTTAACTGCTGAAGCCGGCTTAACCCGGGGCGCGCTGTACCATAACTTTGGTGATAAAAAAGGTTTACTTGCTGCGGTAGTGGACCAGATTGATTCTGAAATGGCTGACTATGCGAAGTCTGTTGGTGCCAAAGCCGGGGATGCCTGGTCAGCTTTATTGGCTGAAGGCGCGGCCTATATAGAAAAAGCGCTGGACCCTGAAGTGCAGCGTATTGTATTGCTGGACGGTCCTGCTGTGCTGGGTGACCCGTCACAATGGCCAAGTCAGAACCGTTGCCTGCAATCGACCAGAAGCACCATAGAAAAGTTGATTGAAAATGGCACAGTCAAAGCTGTGGATCCTGAAGCTGCAGCTATGTTGTTAAATGGTGCGGCTTTAAATGCGGCGCTTTGGCTGGCCTCCAGTAAAGAGCCTCAGACTATGCTGCCAAAAACGCTGGAAGCATTTAATTTACTGGCTTCAGGTTTTTTGGTGAAGGGCTGAAAAGCGAGGACTGATACAGTAAAAACAGCAGAGAAACAGAGCATTACTTCAGATTATTGAGGCTTTTAAAACTTTACCTGATATTTTTCTACTAACTCCCTATCTGGCCGCTGAACCTGTGGCCAGCCTCAATGCCGGAGTGAGTCTGAAATGAACACCCTGAACTATGTTTTGTTTTTTTGCCTGGTAAAGCTGATGTTGGCTTTGCCTCTTAGTGCCGAACCTGACGCTATAAAACTGCCCAATGGCACCACCATCAGCCCAGCACAACTGGACACTGTACTGCTGAAACAAATGCAGGAGCTGCAGATGCCGGGTTTGTCTTTTGCGGTGATCCAGCATCAACAGATTGTGTATCACCGGACTTTGGGAGTCACAAAAGTTGGTGGTGGCAGAGCCTTGCAGTCAACAGACTTATTTGATGCGGCCTCGTTAACCAAAACAGTGTTTGCGTATTTAACCATGCGTTTAGTGGAGCAAGGCCTGCTTGATTTGGATACCCCCCTTTATACCTACCTGCCTCATCCGGACCTGTTGCATGATAAGCGGCATCAACTTATCACGGCCCGTATGGTGCTGAGTCACAGCACGGGCTTGCCTAACTGGCGTTTTGGCAAACCTCTGGCTTTTTTATTCGATCCAGGCACTGCAGTGCAATACTCGGGTGAAGCTTTTGAGTATCTGGCGCTGGTGATAGCCCATTTAAAAGGGGTGGAGAAAAACCAACTGGAAACTTTGTTTCAGCAGCAAGTCGCCAGTCCTCTGGGCATGAAGCAGAGTTTTACAGTCTGGAATGACTATCTGGACAAACACAGAGTCAGCGGACATATGGCAGGCAAAGTTGCAGAAGGTTGGGGATTATCAGCCTCAAGACCGAATTTTGCCGCGGCTTTTAGTCTGAACACTGAAGCTGTGGACTATGCCAGATTTCTGATTGGCTTGTTTTCCCATCAAGGTTTAAGCAAAACCAGTCTGGAGCAGATGTTGAAAGTCCATTCGGTGGATACCCGCTCTGAGCCGGTGCGCCGTTGGGGCTTAGACATAGAAATCAAAGACTCTGCTTTTGGCCCAATCTATATGCACAACGGCAACAATGACAACTTCTCATCACACTATGTTTATCTGAAGGAAAAAGGTTTTGGTTATGTATTTTTTACTAACAGCGAGCAGGCTTTTATTGCCAATAAAGCCATTGAAACTTTTTTGATTCACCAGGCACAGCAGTAAAAAAGGCGCTGCAGAAGCAGCGCCTGAGGATTAGCTGCCAACCACCTGGCCATCTTTGCGATTGATCACCACCACAGCAGGGCGTGGTGGCAGACTGTTATCGAAGTCTGGCCAGCGGGTGGATGGGGCTTCAAAACTGCTGCCTTCAGCCGGATGCTGCACAGAGCAGAACAAGTGTTTGTCGTCCGGGCTAAAAAACGGACCACAAACTTCAGAACCCAGTGGCGCCCGTAAAAAACGTTTGATTAACGCGCGCGATGCGCCACTGACATCACAGGCCCAGATGCCTTCGGCTATGCCAAAATCTTCAGCACCATCTGAGGTGATCCATAACCTGCCTTTGCTGTCAAAAGCACAGTTATCCGGACAAGCCAGCCAGCTGTGCTCTGCTGTGGCTGGATGATAGCTGGTGCTGGGATCGTCGCGGCGGCCTGCCAGTAAAAACATATCCCAGGCAAAACTGGACAAACTGTGATCGCCTTTGGGTGGCACCAGTTCAACAATCTGACCTGCTTTATTTTCAGCGCGTGGATTGGCTGGGTTGCGTTGCTTTTTGCTGCGGTCGGCATTTTTGGTCAGCATCACATACACAGCACCATTGGCCGGATTCACTTCAACATCCTCAGGCCTGTCCATAGGGGTAGCACCTAATAAATCAGCGGCTTTGCGCACATCTATGACCACATCGGCCTGACTCTGAAAACCATGAGCAGCGGTCAGTGGGCCCTGACCATACACCAGCGGCAACCAGTCGACTGTGCCATTGGCATCAAAGCGGGCGCAATACAAAGTGCCCTGGTCGAGTAAATCCAGATTGGCAGCTCTGTTGTCCGGCTGATAGCGGTTTGCTGAGACAAATTTATACAGGTATTCAAACTTTTGGTCATCGCCCATATAAGCCACTACACGGCCGTCCTGGTTGATATACACATTGGCGCCTTCATGTTTAAAGCGGCCCAGTGCGGTGCGTTTTTTCGGCACAGAGGTGGGGTCGTAGGGGTCTATTTCCACTATCCAGCCCATATGAAAACTTTCGTTGGGTTCTTTGGTTAAATCCCAGCGCGCATAATGCTTAGCCCAGCTTTTTTGCGCTTTTTTCTCCATGCCAAACCGCTTCAGGCTGGCGTGCTCCTTGCTCTGACTAAAATCGCCGGCAAACATAGCATCAATATTTTCTTCGCCGGTCAGCACTGTGCCCCAGGGGGTGACACCTCCGGCACAATTGCCGTAAGTACCAAGGGTATGTACCCCATCTGCCGAAATTGCTGTTTTTAACCTGTTGCTGCCTGCAGCCGGGCCATTGAGGCTCATTGGCGTCAGAGGGGTGATACGTCTGGTGTAGGCCGAATCTTTTTTCTGCTGCCATTGGCCATTGGTAAGCTGAATTTCCACCACGGACAAACCATGCGCAGCTATGTCTGTGTCGGTCTGAGCTTTATCCAGCTCAGTTGCTGCAGGAGAGCCTGGCCACATGATTTCCGGCACTGTGTATTCGTGATTGACCACTAACAGGCCATGATCTGAATTTTTGCTGCCCAAAGGCAAAGACAAAAAGCCAATAAAGTCGTTATTAAAACCAAATTGCTGCTGCTGTTTTTCTGCCGTCTGTGCAGCTGGGTCAAAAGCCGGGCCATTGGCAACTAAAGGTTCGCCCCATTTCAGCAGGACCTGGGCCTGATAACCTTGTGGTACTTCCAGGGTTGGTGTCATTTGATGGCTTTGTTCGCTGAAGGTTAAGCTGGACTGCACCGCCTGAGTCTGGTTTTGGGCTAAAGCAAATGCAGGTAAACCCGAACTTAAGGCTAAGGCGCCGCCTGCTTTTAAAAAATCACGCCTGGATAAAGCGCTTGCTACGACTTCGGAAAAATGTTTCGACATGATGAACTCCAGTGACAGCCTGTCCGCTGAATCAGGGCCG
>CBIMJC010000129.1:0-10713 GCA_966244125.1 uncultured Rheinheimera sp. | reverse complement strand
CGGATTGTGCCGCTATAGTCTGAGGCTGGCTATCCTGACGGGTTGCCGCTACTTCAGACACCACTGAACTTAATTCAACCAGCAGGGTGTTCAGTTCTTCCTGTGTAGTGACAAGGGACTGCAGAGCCTGCAAACTTTCTTCTCTTTTTTGCGGTGTTAACTCGTCCTGACCTAAATACTGAGCACGGGACGGTTCTTCAGACAGTTGTGACATATCCGCCAGCGCCTGTACTAAAAACTCTAAGTCGGCTTCATTGCTCACCAGTCGCTCTAACGCCGGTTTTTGTTGCTCCCACTCCACTTTTAAACTTTCCAGCTGCTGCTCCAGTGCCCTGACCTGCTCTTCAGCCTGCACCAGTTCAGCGGACTTAGCTGTATCAGTGGTAGATTCCGAATTATTATCGGATTGAGTTGTGGCTGTGGTTTCCTGTTCTGCCTGAGCGGCACTGCTATCGTCAACCGAAGCGCAGCCGGAGAGAACTGAACCCAACAGCAAGATCGCCATAACACAACGGAGATAGTGTTGTCCTGCCGGAGCATGTTTGCCTGTTGAATTCATAGCTGGGTATTCCTTTTAAAACTCTGTTAATTAGCAGCGGTGGCCGTTAATGCATCTAATTCTGCCAGCAGCGCAGCCAAATCATTTTTTAATGCGGCCTGGTTGGCTACCATCACCTGTAAATAGTCCACTGTAACCTCTTCTGTCTGCCCTGCTTTTTCGCCGGTAAACTGCACTTTTTGCTGTTTCACCTGCATGGAACGGATCAACAATTCAAGATCCGCTTTATTGCTCAGCAGCTTTTGTAATTGCGCCCTTTGCATATGCATTTTATGGTGCGTGGCCAGCAAACGCTTTCTTAAATCCGCAACCTTTTCCGCCTGAGTCGGCTCAGCTTTAACTGGCTCCGGCTCAGCTTGCCAGACTGAACAGCCAGACAATAAACTTAAAACAATCAAAGCCGCCGCCGCATACAACACCACAGTATGCGAAAAGGGTTCAGGCTGTTGCCGGCTTGCCATTTACTGCATCCCTGCCGCTTTTAGCTGTAACAGCGGAGCACTTTGTGTTGCTTTCAACCCTTGCACAACCTGCTGAGGAATAAAAGCCTGAGCTGAGGCCAGCACTTTTTTGTCGTTGACGTTGACCATTCTGGCATTGACGATCACACCGCCCTGATGACGGACTAAAGTGCCGCCTAAAACCACGCTGATGGGGTACTGCTGGGTCAGTTCAAGGAAATCCCGGCTAAAGGTAAAATCGCCTGTAGGTGTCACCCGGATATAGTCCGTGGTTTTAAAGTCTGTGACCGCCATCCCAAACTGGGTGGCTTCGTGCATAAAAGCTTCAGACAGCTGATTGCCTAACAAATCGCCCTGCTGATAATCGCCATCCAGATACACAAAGCTGGTGACTCCGACACTAAAAGTAGTGCTGAGTACCTCGAGATTAGCGGCCAAATCGTGCATCAGGCTCTGGACATAGTGGTTCACAGTGACAGTCGGCTCAGGTTTGTAGCTGCTTGGTTTCATGCCAGCCATACGGGCATTTTGTGCTGTGGCACTGTCGTATTGGTTGACGTATAGCTGGGTGGCATCAGCTGCCGCTTCCTCAGCTTTTTTATAGGTCACACGGCCTTGTTGCAGTTCAACCCTGTTGGCCGGAGCTACAGCTTTGCCTTCAGAGTCGGTATCAATTAACGGTGTACAGGCAGCCACAGAAACTAAGGTTGTGATGCCGCATAAAAGGGTCAGGTGGCGAAATGTAGTCATTACTTAAGACTCCGAATTGCGATACAACTTATTATGGCGCAACTGCAACTGCTCGTTAGGCCATAACACTGCGACCGGAATGACACTTGAAGCCGCAGCTAACACCTGCTGGTTTTTCAGATCAATAAGCCGGGCATTGACTGTGATATGCACTTCTCCTTCGGTCAAAGTGCCGGTGATCAAATAACGCGCCTGTTGATTTTGTGCCAGTTGGCTTAAATCGCGTCCCAACGCATTTTCAAAGCCTGGGTGGACCAACACTGCCTGGTTTAAACGGATCTCACTGACCTGATAACCCAGCTGAGTGGCGACGGTCTGCATACTTTCCTGTAACTGCAAAGACGCATTGTAACTCGAGTGACGGCTGACATCAGGAGCCATCAATTGCACGTCCGCAAAAGTAGTGACGGCTATAGCACCAGATTCCAGCGCCTGTAATTTATAAAAAAGCTGATCGGCCAGACGCTCGGTATAAAACAACAAAGGCGGATGCTGCTCAGCTTCTGTATGCTCAGTCGCTCCGGCAATATCTTGCCCTTGCGGCAAAGAACTGCAGCTGCATAACAGCAGAACTGTAATGACGAACCCGAATATCCGCACTCTAGCCTCCGGCATAGCCGTCTTGTTTTGATCTATGCCAGATACTCAGCAAAATTGATGCCAGAAAATTTTGACGCTTTTAGTACGAATAAAAACGGGGTCTTTAAACCCCGTTTTTAGCTTTTAGATGGCGATAGGCGCTTTGATGGCCGGATGCGCCACATAATTGACCAGCTGAAAATCGTCAATAGTAAAACCAAAAATGTCCTTCACCGCAGGATTCAGCTGCATTTGTGGTAATGGGTGGGGCGTGCGGCTTAACTGCTCCTTCACCTGGTCCAGGTGGTTGCTGTACAAATGCGCATCACCAAAGGTATGAACAAAGTCACCGGGCGTTAAGTCACAGACCTGCGCCACCATCATGGTCAGCAGAGCATAACTTGCGATATTAAAAGGTACCCCAAGGAAAATGTCCGCACTGCGCTGATACAGCTGGCAGGATAATTTGCCATCATGCACATAAAACTGAAACAAAGTATGGCAAGGTGGCAACGCCTGTTTGCCCATAGCTGCGTTATCTTTTGGGCTGAACCTGATATCAGGTAATACCGCAGGATTCCAGCCGCTGACAATTAAACGACGCGAGTCCGGGTTGGTTTTTATGTCGTGAATAAGCTGACTGATTTGGTCAATGACCCGGCCATCCGGAGTTTGCCAGCTGCGCCACTGCGCACCATAAACAGGGCCTAAATCGCCCTGCTCTGTCGCCCATTCATCCCAAATCGTCACTTTATTGTCGGTCAGATACTGAATATTGGTGTCGCCTTTGAGGAACCACAGCAGCTCATGAATAATGGACCGCAAGTGACATTTTTTGGTGGTCACCAGCGGGAAGCCCTGACTTAAGTCAAACCTCATCTGATAGCCAAACACGCTGATAGTACCAGTGCCTGTGCGATCTGATTTTTTATGGCCATGTTCCAGCACATGGCGCATTAAGTCTAAATACTGCTTCATGCTTTGCTCTCATTCTGCACAGAGTTTTTACGGCTATTCTTTTCACGAGCGTAGCCCCAAATCATCAGCCCTGAGCCTGCAACTATCATTGGAATACAGAGCCACTGCCCCATCGACATCCCCAGAGACAATAAACCTAAATGCGCATCCGGTTCACGGAAAAATTCGATAATAAAACGTGCAGTGCCATAACCCAGCAGGAATAAACCTGCGACATTACCTGCAGGCGGATTTTTGCCTTTGTACCATTGCAGCAGAATAAACAGAATGATGCCTTCGCCCAGCAGCTCATACAGCTGAGACGGATGGCGTGGCAACATACCGGCGTTAGGGAATAACACGGCCCATGGCACGTCTGTAGTGCGGCCCCATAACTCACCGTTGATAAAGTTGCCTAAACGTCCAAAAGCTAAACCTAAAGGCAGCAGCGGTACGACAAAATCGCCCAGTTTCAGATAACTTTTCTTATTGCGCCAGGCAAACCAGGCCATAGCTGTCATTACGCCCAAGACCCCACCATGGAAAGACATACCTCCTTCCCAGGTGCGGAATAAATACAGCGGATCGGCGATAAAATTACTGAAACTGTAAAACAGCACATAACCGACACGGCCACCGACAATGACACCTAAAAAACCCAGAAACAGCAAGTCACTGACCTGATCACGGGTCCAGCCAGAACCGGGTTTATCGGCTTGCCGGTTCGCCAGCCAGTTGGCCAGCAAAAACGCAATGACGTACATCAGGCCATACCAGCGCACTGCGACAGGGCCTATGCTAAAAATTACCGGGTCAATTTGCGGGAATAAAAAATAAGAATCCACTATGAAAGTCCTGTTCTAATCAATACATCAGTTGGGCAACCGGACGGATGCACACAGCTTGATAGGGTCAAACATTGTAACAGCCCTTGGTCCTGTTAAGCACGTAATTGGTTCAACAGCTGTTTTTGATCGAGGAAACGTTGTACCTGCAGACGAACTTGTTTAGGTGACTGACAGGCCAGAATTTCCGGCAGCAGCAGTTGCAGCTCAGACAAATGAACTCTGCGCAGTAACCATTTAATTTTGGCCAGATTGCTGCTGTTCATACTGAATTTGTCATAACCCATAGCCGCTAAAATCAGCACGCCGGCAGGTTCACCAGCCAGCTCGCCACAAATACTCATCGGCAATTGTAAGCCCTGGGCCTGCAATGACATCTGGTGCAAAGCACGCAACACAGCAGGATGCATCGCATCATACAAGCCTGCTACTCTTGGGTTGTTGCGGTCAACCGCCAATAAATACTGGGTTAAATCGTTGGTCCCTACAGAGCAGAAATCAATTTTCCGCGCCAGTTCAGGCAACTGATACATAATGGACGGCACTTCAATCATCACGCCGACTTTGGCTTTGGGCAACTGCACTTCAGTGCCGGCTAATTCGTCTGTCAGTTCAAAAGTTGCTTGTTTAATTAACCGCAGCGATTCATCCACTTCGGCCAGATCGGAAATCATCGGCAGCAAAATATGTAAATTGCCCTGGCCTATATTGGCTTTGAGCATAGCGCGGATTTGAACCAGGAAAATTTCCGGATGATCCAAAGTTAACCGAATACCGCGCCAGCCTAAAAAGGGGTTTTCTTCAGTAATGCTGAAATACGGCAGCGCTTTATCACCGCCGACATCCAGTGTACGCATCACCACGGCTTTGGTCGGGTGTGACGCCAGCACTTTTTTGTAGAGTTCGATTTGCTCCGCTTCGGTCGGGAAACGGTTACGCATAATAAATGGGAATTCGGTGCGGTATAAACCTATGCCATCCGTATAAGACGGCTGAGCACTTTCCAGCTCTATGGCAAGGCCTGCATTGACCATCAGGCTAAAAGGCGCACCACAGGCGCTCTGCGCATTTAAATGCATCTCAGACTGATAACGGGCACTCAGCTGGGCATCTTCACTGATCAAGGCCTGATATTCAGCCAGAATAGGATCAGCCGGGGCGACTAAGATCTGACCACGATACCCATCCACAATTAAACGCTGACTTTGCCAGTGGAACAGTGGCAATTCGTCCAGCCCCATCACAGCAGGAATACCCAGAGCACGCGCCATAATAGCGGCATGGGAGTTCACGGACCCCTTCAGGGATACGATAGCAACCAGTTGCGCCCGCGGAATTTCAGCCAGCATAGTGGCCGTGACGTTATCGGCCACTAACACGACTTTTTCCGGCAATTTGTGATGGCGCTGTTCGGTATCGAGCAAATGATTCAGCACCCTCTGGCCTAAATCACGGATATCCGTGCCACGCTCACGCAGATAAGGGTCGTCCATATCATCAAACTGGCGGGCAAAC
This sequence comes from uncultured Rheinheimera sp., assembly GCA_966244125.1. Lineage (GTDB taxonomy): Bacteria > Pseudomonadota > Gammaproteobacteria > Enterobacterales > Alteromonadaceae > Pararheinheimera. The sequence continues at coordinate 5,047 of CBIMJC010000129.1, read as the reverse complement.
TTTTCCACCACACGTTTTAATGCGCTTTTGGCACACCAACCCTCGTGGATTTGTTTTTCAATTTCATTGCCAAGGCTGGCCGCGTCTAATAACTGATGGTACACATCAAAAATAGCCAAAGCGTCCGGTGGCAAATGCCCGGCCATACGTTCAGCTAAACGATTAAATTCGGCTTTGGTGATTTTGACGGCTTTGTAAAAACGCGACAGCTCTTTTTCCGGATCGTCGACTTTTTTCAGTGATATGGCATCAAAGTCACTGGACGGCTCCAGTACAAAACCTTCCCCTATGGCGATACCAGGAGCACCGGGTAACCCCTGCAGCTGACCGGTGTTTTTTTGTTGTTTTGAATTCTGACTGGCGGCCTGACGCATTTCGGCGTTGACTAATACAGAAGCCAGCTGTACTCCTAAAGTGACCAGGAAAGACTCTTCATCTTCACTGAACACCCTGGATTCCCCTTGCTGTATAGTGAGTACACCCAGCACTTTGCGGTGATGAATAATAGGACAGCCTAAAAAGGCCGAAAAACGATCTTCACTGACTTCAGGGGTGACTTTAAAACGGGGATGTAAATGCGCTTGCGCTAAGTTGATCGGCTCTTCCCGCTGACCCACCCAACCAATTAAACCTTCGGAGAAACCAATAGAAATTTGACCTACAGCTTCAGGATTTAAGCCATCAGTGGCCATCAGCATAAAATGCTGCTGTTCGTAGTCGGCTAAATAAACAGAACAACACTCTGTTTTCAGGGCATTTTTTACATTCGAGACTAAGCCAGCCAATGCGTTATTCAGTACCGGCTCTTGCGCCACATCCTGCACTATGCGCCTTAACTGGCTCAGCATTCTTAACCCCTTCTGATTAACTTCTCACTTTTTCCATCTCTACGAAGATACGGCAATGCAATAGGGGCAAACTCTTTCATCACCTTGCGGTACACTTCCCGCTTAAAGGCGACGACCTGACGCACCGGATACCAATAACTAACCCAACGCCAGTCATCAAACTCCGGATGCGAAGTTTTTAACAGATTTACGTCTTCATCCTTACAGGTCAGGCGCAACAAAAACCATTTTTGCTTTTGCCCTATACACACCGGATTACTGTCCCGCCGGATTAAACGCTTGGGTAACTTGTACCTCAGCCAGTGTTTGGTTACCGCAATAATTTCTACGTCTTGCGGCTGCAAACCAACTTCTTCGTTTAACTCGCGGTACATGGCCTGCTCCGGGGTTTCCCCGTCGTCAATGCCACCCTGTGGGTACTGCCAGGAATGTTGACCGTATCTCCTTGCCCAAAACACCTGTCCCTGGTGGTTGTATATCACAATGCCGACGTTGGCTCTAAAGCCTTCAGCGTCGATCACAAAAACCTCTAGCTTATTTACAGCTGTTGTTTCATCGATTCTTTCATAAAGTCGCGACTTCGGCAAATTGTATTTTCTACAGAGTTATCCACAATTTAGATGACTATTTAGCAAGCACTGTGAACTTCTACACAGGCTCTGTACATAAAGCTGTGCATAAAGGTGTTTTTATTCCTGAATAACTTATAAACGCTGGAATAACACTCAATCAAACATAAGAAAATAGTGATAAAAAACATAAAGTTAGATAACAAAGTCTGGTATTTAAGCAGTGTTACAACTGTGCATAACTTGCTTTGTTTGCTTTTTGAACAGCAAAAGAAAACAAAAAATGTTAATGTTTTGAAAGACCTGAACCACTGCTACCCAGATGACGCTTTTATGAGCCAGCCCCCTCACACTGTCGAAGAATTACTTGAGCGTTGCCACCGGATCGCTGGCCTGACCTTAGGCCAATTGGCTGAACAGAGCCAGTTGCAACTGCCCGCTAATTTGTTGCGTGAAAAAGGCAGTGTTGGACAATTACTCGAGCTGGTGCTTGGAGCCAGTAGCGGCAGCAAAGCTGAACCTGACTTTCCGCATTTAGGGGTAGAACTAAAAACTTTACCTGTGGACAGATGTGGCAAACCACTGGAAAGCACTTATGTCTGTGTTGCGCCTTTAACAGAGGTATCAGGTTTACGCTGGCAGGAATCCTGGGTCTGTCGCAAGCTCAGTAAGGTTTTGTTTGTACCTATACTGGCAGAACGCTCTATTGCTTTGGCTGAACGCCAGATAGGCACTGCTTTTTTGTGGAGTCCTGATGCACAAGAGCAAGCCTTGCTGCAACAGGACTGGGAAGAGTTGATGGAGCTGATTGTATTAGGTGGTATAGATCAGATCAAAGGGGCTCATGGCAAAGTGTTGCAACTGCGGCCTAAAGCGGCCAATAGCAAAGCTTTAACTGCTGCTATTGGCGCTGATGGGCAACCTATTCAAACCCTGCCCAGAGGCTTCTATTTAAAAGCCAGCTTCACTGCTGCAATACTGGCACAGCAGTTTGGTACTGACTAGTACCTTACTCTAAGTAATTGGAGTTGCAGTGCGGCGACAAGTGTTCGAGACCCCAGGAGCATAGTTGTCCTATGTGAAGTTGGATTGATGCGAGGATGCGAAGTCAGAGCAGATGGAGTTTTCAAAATTACCGGGGCGAGAGCCGCAGTCAACAAAACTGCGGCTTCAAGTACGACGAGTAAGTTAGCTTTGGTATTTGCTGAGTAACTGCTGATAATCCCCGCTGTCTTTGAGTTGCTGCAGCGCCTGATTAAAGGCACTGACCTGCTCAGGTTGTACTGTGGATTTACTGAACATCACGTAGATAGGTGTTTCTTCCAGCTTGATGCTGTGCGGCTCAATCTGCTGCTCCAGTCCTTTGCGCCTGATAATAGCTGCGCCGACAAAACTGTCTTCCAATACGGCATCCACCTGCTCGTCCAGTAACACTGCGATATTTTGTTCACTCATAGTCGATTCAACAAAGTGTGGGCGCATCTGTTCATCGCTGTACAAAGCGGCAATTTGCTCACCGTAGTAATAATCGCTGATCAGGCCAACCTTGTGTTTTGCGGCAACCATTTGTGCCACAGACTCAAAATTGTATTTTTCTGCGTCTTCTTTGCGGACAAATAACTGGAACTGCTCAGCACGGTAAGGCTCTGAAAATAAAGCAAACTCTTCACGTGCTGATGTTTTGGACGCACCTAACAGCACATCCAGTTGCCCTTGCCGGAACTGACCTAACAAATCCTGCCAGGTGCCGTGTTGCAGCACCAGCGTGCAGTTCATCCGTCCGGCAACAGCTTGCATGATTTCGATATCCAGGCCACTGGCTTGTTGTTCCAGCCCAACATATTGGTAAGGTTCCCAGGACTCAAAACCCAGTTTCAACTGGCAGGCAGCAGCTTTAGGTTCGGCAGGAGTTTCTGCCACTTTCGCGACAGCATCAGCAGGAGGAACAGCAGGACTTTGAGTTTCAGCAGGTTTACAGCCAAGCAACAGCAGACATACTACAGCGCTGCATAGAAAGTGTTGAACGTTCATAAGCGGCCTCTTTATTTTTTAGTGTCTATCCGCTTTGAGCTTAGTGCATAGGCACAATTTTTCCTCTTACATCAGATACTTTTTGTAACCAATTCATACTGGAATCTATGGGGCCGTGGCTTGTCCCTGCCCGTCCATCTGCACCGTAATGTTTTTGTTCATCGGGGTCAGGCCTTGGATTTTGAATTGAATTCAAAATCCAAGGCCTGACCCCGGGAGTTTGACCCCGGGAGTTTTTTTGTCTGTCAGACAAAACGGCAGCGGAACTGGCGGCCTTTAATTTTGCCTTCGCTTAAGCGCTTTAAGGCTGCACTGGCAACCTCGTTGCGAACAGCGACAAAACTGACCATAGGCAGTACGTTTATTTTACCTAGTTGTTCAAAAGACAAACCCAGCTCCCCTGTTAAAGCGCCTACTATATCGCCAGGCCGCACTTTGTCCTTTTTACCACCATCGATCATCACAGTGCGCATAGGAGCACGCGCCGGTCTGGCGTCTTTGGCCGGATAAGCTGTGAGCTCTGCCCACTCTGCAGTTAAACCCAATTGATCTTCCAGCGCAGCCAGACGGCCCATTTGTGATGGCATGACCAGTGTTAACGCCAAACCTTCACTGCCAGCCCGGCCGGTGCGCCCTACCCTGTGCACATGCACTTCGGGGTCATTGGCCAGATCGTAGTTGATGACTAAAGGCAAAGCGCTGATGTCCAGGCCCCGGGCCGCGACATCTGTAGCGACCATAATCAGGCAGCTTTGATTGGTAAACTGCATCAGCACCCGTTCACGGTCCCGTTGCTCTAAGTCGCCATGCAAGGGCATGACGCTGTAACCGGCCTTGGACAACTCATCACAAATATCCTGAGTGTCTTTACGCATATTAGAGAAAATCAGCGTGGGTTGAGCACCATGCCAGGACAGGATTTGCTTTAAGGCGGCGATTTTGTCATTCGCTTCGACTTCAATAAACTTCTGCTCTATGTCGGTTTGTTCTGCGTCTTCAACAAACACCTGCACAGCATCAGCTTTTAAGTGTCGTTTTAAATCGTTCACTTTTTCAGGGTAAGTGGCTGAAAACAGTAAGGTTTGGCGATCTGCAGGCAAAGCATTCAGGATCACAGCTATGTCATCTGCAAAACCCATATCCAGCATCCGATCTGCTTCGTCCAGCACCAGGGTTTCGACATCAGACAAATTGAGCAGGTTGCGGTCGATCATTTCCAGTATCCGACCCGGCGTGCCGACAATAATATGAGCACCGTGCTCTAACGAACCGATTTGTGGGCCAATAGAGACACCACCAACCAGAGTCAGCACTTTAATATTGTGCTGGCTGCGGGCTAAACGACGGATTTCCTGCGCCACCTGCTCAGCCAGCTCACGGGTAGGACAAAGTACCAGCGATTGAATACGAAAGCGTTTGACCGCCAGTTTATGCAACAGAGTCAGGGCAAAAGCCACTGTTTTGCCACTGCCGGTGCGGGCTTTCGCCAGAATATCTTTGCCGTCCAGCAAGGCAGGCAAAGCCTGGTGCTGAATTGGCGTCATCTGACTGTAACCAAGGCTCTCAAGGCTTTGTAATAAGTGTTCTGCTAAAGGCAGA
>CBIMJC010000128.1:0-10714 GCA_966244125.1 uncultured Rheinheimera sp. | reverse complement strand
ACCACAGCCACAGTGCTGACAGCGACTGAAACAACGCAAGCTGAGGTAGAGGCTGATATTGAAGTTAAACCTCAGGCTCTGGCTACAACTGAAGTGGTGGCAGAACCTGTAGCTGTGGCCACAGTGATGCAAAAGTACTGGGAGTTAACGCCGGAAGAAAAGCGTGACCGTTTTGTGTTTCGCACCTACCAGCCGAATTTCTTTTTACCTGCTCATATCACCTCCAATATCAATAAAGCCCCACAAAGCCCAACCCGGGGGCAGGCTGAAACCAACGACAATTACAAGCAGATGGAAAGTAAGCTGCAAATTTCTTTACGCGCCAAGTTAATGACAGAGTTTCTGTTACCTGGTGCTGATTTATGGTTTGCCTTCAGCCAGCGTTCTATGTGGCAATTATGGAACCAACAGGACTCAGCGCCTTTTCGCAATACAGATTATCAGCCTGAACTGATTTACGTGGTACCAGTGGCTGAAGACTGGGGCAACTTACCTGGCGACTGGCAAGTCCGTATGCTGCAGTTTGGGGTAGCCCATCAGTCCAATGGTCAGGCTAAGCCGTTGTCACGCAGTTGGAACAAGCTCTATGCAGGTTTAGCTGTGGATAAAGGCGAGTTTGGGCTGAACTGGCGTTACAATCAGCGCATCTCTGAAACAGGCGACGATGACGATAACCCGGACCTGATTGACTACATTGGCAGTCACGAGATCAGTGCTAACTGGTTGCCTGGTGATGCCACAGCCCAGCTGACCTGGCGGAATGACTTTTCTTACCTTAGTCGTGGCTCCTGGCAGTTGGACCTGACCTATCCGGTCGACAGCTCTAAGCTGGACGGCTTACGCTGGCATTTACAGCTGTTTTCCGGTTATGGCGAAACTTTGCTGGACTACAATTTCCGCCAAAACAGTATAGGTCTTGGGGTGATGCTATTTAACTTCTAAAGGCAGCACAACAAGAGCGCATTAGCGGGCTGCGCTCAGAAATTGTGGTGCTTTGCGGCCTTGCAGTTTTTGCTCAAGAAAGGAGGCTGTAGCCAGCAGTTTTTGTTCAGACCATGGCAGGCCTGTCAGGCTCAGACCCAAAGGTAAATCAGCGGCAAAACCACCAGGTAAACTCAGGTTAGGGTAACCTGCGACTGCAGCTGCTGTTGAGGTGCCAAAATTAAACTGGTCCCCTTTGACATGATCAATAGGCCAGGCCGGGCCATAGGTTGGCAGCAGGATAAGGTCAGCACCTGCTTGTTTTAAATACTGATCCAGATGCTGCTCAGCCAAAGCCCTGCTGTTGGCTAAGGCCTGCTGATACGCCTGCTGTTGTTTGGCCAGATCCAGAGCTGCAGCCTGTTGCAAATACTCCTGACCATAAAAAGCCAGGGCTTTTTTACCTTGTTGCTGATTAAAGTCCACCAGCTTTTGCACAGTGTTGACCTTGTCCGGCACCTGATAGTCTTTCAGCCAGGCCGCTAAATCACGGCTGAATTCGTACAGCAGCACATCAAATTCATCTTTGTAGAGCTGCTCCGGCAACTGCCAGCTTGTTACTGTTTGCACCTGAACACCAGCCACTAATAAGGCGGCTTCGGCTTTATCCAGCATAAGTTTGATAGCAGGGAAGTCTTTGTCAAAAGCGCGAACCAGCACGACTTTTTTCGGCAACCAGCTTTTATCCAATACCGGGCCGGTTTTTTGTTTTGCTTCTGCAGTTTGTAACACCTCAAGCAGGGCTGCGGCATCGGCCACTGTTCTGGCCATAGGACCTGCGATATCCTGGGCATGGGCTATAGGAATAATACCCTGACCCGGCACTGAATCGCGGGTTGGTTTGAGTCCTACGACTGCATTCATTGAGGCAGGGCAGACAATAGAGCCGTCCGTTTCAGTGCCTACCGCCACTAAAGTTAAATCGGCGGCCACTGCAACGCCTGAGCCTGAGCTGGAGCCACAAGGGCTATGAGTGGTCAGATAAGGATTTTTAGTTTGTCCGCCCAAAGCTGACCAGCCACTGGCAGAACCTTCACCGCGAAAATTAGCCCATTCGGATAAGTTGGATTTGGCCAGAATAACAGCTCCGGCGGCGCGCAATTGACTAACGAGGGTGGCATCTGTACTGGTTCTAAAATCTTTTAACGCCAAAGCACCCGCTGTGGTGGGCAGCTGATCTTTTGTGGCTATATTGGCCTTTAACACCACAGGTATACCATGCAAAGCGGAGCGGACTTTACCGGCTTTACGTTCGGCATCCATAGCAGCGGCCTGTTGCAGGGCATCTGAGTTAATATCCACTATGGCGTTCAGTTCTGGCCCTGAATCGTCGATGGCGCTGATTTGTTGTAAATAATACTGAGTGAGTTCAACAGAGCTTAACCGCTGTTGTTGCATCAGCTGGCTGGCGTGTTCGACAGTGATTTCCTTCAGCGGCTGGGCCGTATGACCCACAGAGCAGACCATCAGCAGGCTGAGCAAAGATAAGCGCATAGCTTTTCCTTTATATGATTATTTTCTGAACTAACAATCAGTCAAAGGTTATGTTGTTGCAAGAGTTCTGAGTTAAAACAACAAATTAGCAGGTCTGAACTGGTATTAGGTAATACTGAAGGAAAGGGGGGAGCCACCTCAAAAGGTGGCAGGGACCAAATTATGGACGCAACGTCAATTCGTCGTGGACAGCTTTTACACCAATAACACCTTCGGTGGTCAGAATGGCCTGATTAATCTGACTCTGACTGTTTAATACACCGGTCAGGAGCACATCACCTTTGGTCGAAACAACGGTGATCTGGAAGTTTTTTAAATCGTCATCACGTAATAAGGCTGTTTTTACATCATTACTGATGTTTGCGTCTGAAATGGCGACCGGAACAGGGCTGTCGGCTACAGTTGCAACTGCACTCTTATCATCCGCAGCTGTAGTAGAGGTAGGATAAGTTGGTGTTGATTTATCACAGGCGGCCAATGTAAAAACCGCCAGCAGTATCAAAGATGATGTAAAACCAGTAGATAAGCGCATATCAAAGTCTCCGTTGGGCCGAACTGCGTGGAGGTCGGGTAGCTTGATAGTGGCCTTTTGTCTCTGGGGAGTCTGTGCGCTAACGAACCTGATTTCCTCATGCTTTCAGAAAAACTTACATCTGTTACTTGCGTCGGTTTGGCGAACTAAGGTAAAACGGCGAATTAGCATAAATGACAGGGCTGGCCATTGTGATATCAGGACAACATAAAGCGTTAACAGAGCAACTGATTGCACTGGAATTACAGTTACAGCAACCAGAAACAAGACGGAGTAAAGCGCTGTTAAATCTGTTGATCGCCAAGGATTTTGAAGAGATTGCATCATCCGGTGCACGTTTTGATAAAGCCCATGTGTTGCAGCGCTTGCCGGAAGAACAAGCGCCTTCGGTAGAAGCCTTTGATTTTGAAGTGCGTTTATTATCTAAAGATTTGGCTCAGGTGCTCTACAAAGCCAAATTACGTAAAGCAGGCGAGATGCAAACTAAACTGTCGCTGCGCAGTTCTTTATGGCAACTCAATAGCCTTGGCTGGCAAATGCTGTTTCATCAGGGCACAGCGGTGCTACCCGCGACTGGGCCTGTTTAAATGCCTGGCTATTCTATCCGGGCTTTACAGCCAGATGATGTTGACGCTGTGTTTCAGTTTGAGTTGGCTCACAAAAGTTTTTTTGAGCAAAGTATTGAAGCCAGACCGGATGAATTTTATCAATCTGCGGCTGTGCAGCAGCATATAGCTGAATTTTTACAGTTAAAACAGCAGGGACAGGCCTGGCCCTGCCTGATTTTTAATGCAGCAAAGGAGCTGATTGGCAGAGCTAACCTTAAAGACATAGACAGAGTCAGCCAATCGGCTTATGTCGGCTACCGTATTGCGCAGCACTGGTCTGGCAAAGGGGTCGCCAGTTTTGCGCTTAAGGAGTTGATACAGCAGGCGAAACAGCAGGGACTCAAGCTGTTATTGGCCTGTGTATCGACCGAAAATCAGGCATCGGAGCGGGTGCTGAAAAAAGCCGGTTTTCAACCAATGGAAACTATCCCCAGAGTGGCGATAGTGCAGGGCAGGGCTTTGGCTGGTTATCTGATGTGGCTGAAACTCTAAGCTATTAAAAAATCATTTAAATTCTTCTTGACCTCAAGTTAACCTGAGCTTTTACAGTGGCGGCAGATTTTAAGTCTGTGCAATGGCACTGTAAAAGGAGTATGTTGGAATGAGTTCAGTTGTATCCCCCTGGTATGATCCCTGGTTAACCGCTTTAGCGCCGCTGATTTGGGGCAGCACTTATATAGTCACCACCGAATTTTTACCCCCTGATGTACCTTTGTTATCCGCCGCTTTACGCACTTTGCCGGTTGGGCTGTTGATGCTGTTCTGGTTAAGGCAGCTACCTGCGCGGGGCTGGTGGGGAAAAATCTTTCTCTTAGGCCTGTTAAATATCGGCGTATTTCAGGCGCTGTTGTTTGTGGCTGCTTATCGTTTACCCGGCGGTGTCGCTGCCACTGTGGGGGCCATTCAGCCTTTAGTGGTGGTGATCTTAAGCTGGGCTGTGCTGGGCGGCCGGACTTTGTGGCTGAGCTGGGTTGCTGCGTTGTCCGGTTTACTGGGGGTTGCTCTGCTGGTGCTGGGGCCGACCGCTCAATTGGATAGCATAGGCGTACTGGCTGCAGCGGGTGGTGCTTTGGCTATGGCCTGCGGCACTCTGTTAACCAAAAAATGGCAACCTCCTGTCAGTGCTCTGGTGCTGACCAGCTGGCAGTTGACTGCAGGCGGGGTATTTTTATTGCCTTTGGCCCTTAGTGTGGAAAGCCTGCCTCAAAGTATCAGTCTGACCCATCTGTTAGGTTATCTCTGGTTGGGGCTTATTGGCACAGGCCTGACTTATGTGATCTGGCTGCGGGGGGTGATGAAGATGTCAGCCAGTGCTGTCACAGGTTTTAGTTTATTAAGCCCGTTAAGTGCAACAGTGCTTGGTCTGGTTGTGCTGGGGCAACATCTGACTCTGGTGCAGGGGTTGGGCATGGTGTTGGTGTTGGCTGGTGTCTGGCTGGGGCAGGCAAAAGCCGCAGCTATACAGGTAAAAACTGAGGCCCGCTTATGAAAATAGCTATTGTGTATCACTCAGTCACAGGCACCACAGCGCAATTGGCTGAAGCTGTTGCGGCTGGCTGCAATTCTGTTCCGCAAACAAGCGCTGTATTACTTCGTATTGAAGGGGCTGATATAACCCAAGGCCGTTATCACAACACTGTAGTGCTACAGAGCATAGATCAGGCCGATGCAGTGATTTTTGGCTCTCCCACTTTTATGGGCTCGGTATCCGCACAATTTAAAGCTTTTGCCGATGCAACAGCAGGCGAGTATTGGGGCAAACAGCTGTGGGCCGACAAAATTGCCGCAGGTTTTACTGTCGGAACTGGTTACTGCGGTGACACTTTGCATAGCCTGCATTATTTACAAATTCTGGCGGCACAGCAGGGTATGCTCTGGGCTGGTCTGGATTTGGCTGGTGCTGGTGATGCAAAAGCTCCCAACAGACTGGGCGCTCAGGCCGGGGTTATTGTCAGAGCTGTTGATGGTGCAGTAGCAGAGTGTGATCTGCAGACCGGGTTTTATTTAGGCCAGCGGGTTGCCCGTCTGGCCAGCCGGTTAATAAAAGCCGGGGATAAAACACTGCTGATGCGGCAACTCTGAGTTTCCGGAGCAAAGCTGGTGTTTTGTGCTGCTTTTGCCGATCATCAGCTTTTTAACTTTGGGGAAAACTCTGATGACAGCACAAAGACCACTAACCGAAGCAGAGCAACTGGTTCAACGACAGCTGGATGCCTACAACAGTAAAAACCTTGAGGCCTGGCTTTCTTGTTACCATCCGGATGCAGTGCAACTGGATTTTCATGGGGCTGTGCTGGCCAGCGGCCACGATCAGATGCGTGAGCGGATCCGCCTGCGTTTTGCAGAACCTGATCTGCATGCACAACTGTTAAACCGTATGGTGATGGGGGATTGGGTCACAGACCACGAACTTATTCAGCGTAATTTCCCCAAAGGCCGTGGTCAGGTGGAGATGTTGTGTCTTTATCAGGTGAAACAGGGCCTGATTGTCAAAGCCCTGTTTCAGTTGGGTCAGCCTGAGCTATTTGAATAACAACGGCGTTAAAACGCCTTAGGTTATTCTAGCCTGTCACTTTGTTTTTTCAGTGACAGGTTCCAGCTTATAAATATCGCCTTTAGGTACTCCGGCTTTGACATAAAACAGCTGCTGGTTTTGGATATCGTAGTGATGAACAAAACGCTCCGGCGTGGCCAGCAGCAGACTGTTGTTTTTTGTCTGCAACTGGTACTGGCGAATGCCCTGATCGGGTTGATAGTAATAAATGCTCCCGTCAGCCAGGCGCCAGTTCAGCCAGTTGATTTTATCAAAATCGGCCAACAGCAGCTGTTCCTGACCCGTTGCCAGATCCAGTACAAATAACCCGTCCTGATAAAACTTGCTGAAATACAGTTGTGTCCCTTGCAGATAACCACTGTAGCCACCTTGTTGGGTCAGCTGAGTGGATTTTGCTGTGGCCAAATCCAGTTGCCATAACTGCCAGTCACCGCTTTGTTTACTGCTGTAAATAATTTTTGTGCCATCAGCCGTCCAGTTAGCTACTTCGACTTGTTTATCCGCGCTAACCAGAACACGGCTTTGACCTGAGGCGATCATCAGTTGCCACAAAGCGCCGTCCTTGCTAAACAGCAGTGACTCGCCATCCGGTGACCACTGCAGCCGGACAAAAGCAGGGGGGCCTGGCAAATCAGCCAGTTGATACTCGTTTTGACCTGAAGGCTGCAACCAGATTTGTTCTTTACCGCTGCGCTGGCTTAAAAAGGCCAGATCGCCTTTCTGATTGACGCGTGGCATGCGGTCGACCTTGCTACTGCCGATACGAATTCTGGCTTTATCCGTCTTGAAATCATGCTGCCAGATATCAGCATCCTGCTCATAGTCAGCGTAATAAATCTGTTGGTTCACCACAGCAAGAGATTGAACTGTACGGCCTGTATAAAACAAAAATTCCAGCTGCTCTGTTGCTGTGTTGTATTGCAGTAGTTCAGCTTCTTTGCTTAACACTAAGTGGTTGGCTAACCAGTCGATGCTACTTGCCTGAAACGGCAAGATGTTTTGTTTTATCACAGCAAAACTGCTGCTATCGAGCAGCAGCACTAAGCTCTGCTGGTTCTCCAGGTAACGTACTACCGCCAGTGTTTTACCGTCATCCGATTCGGCAAATGCCAGCTCTCCGGTAGGGCTTTGTGCTATGAGCGGGTTGGTGATTTGCTGCTTTTCCGCTGTATCCAGACGGTAACGGCTTAAAGCATAAGGCTGGGTTTTATCGGCTCTGTCGCGCAGATAAAACCCTTTGCTGTCGTTTTGCCAGGCGATTTTCACCACTGAATCCGTATTGCAGGGTGCCACTGTTTTTATCTGCTCCGGACTTTCCAGCAGAAACCATTCGACATTGCAGCTTTCTGGTTTTTGTTTTACCCAAAGTACCTGCGTGCCATCCGGACTCAGAGCTGCAGTGGAGATGTCCTTATGTTCAGACAACAGCTGTTGTTTCCCGGGTTTTTGCTGCAGTATCAGCTGAGTTTTACCTTCTTGAGCAGATAAATACAGTAGCTTAGTGCCGTCCTGACTCAGGCTCAGATCATAGTCAATGCCCTGAGCGTGACTCAAAGGCACAGGTTCGTTGATGTAAGGCGTAGGCAATTTTTCTGGCTCTGGCGAGAGCGTAATAAAAAACCACAACACAAAAAACAATAAAGGGGCTGTCCACACCAGTGCCAGTATCAGTTTGGTTTTTATGCCAGTGGCCTGGGCTTCAGCTTTGACAGGCACTGGCTCTGAAACTACCAGTTCAGTCTGAGCTGGCAGAGCTGCCAATGGCTGGCACAATCTGTAGCCTACTTTAGGTAAGGTTTCAATATAACTGGTATCAGGGTCCAGCCGGGCGAAAGCCTTACGTAACAAAGACACGGCTTTATTAATAGCGCTTTCGCTGACGACCCGGCCAGCCCACAATTGTGCTATCAGCTGGTCGCGGCTTAATTGGCCTTGGTCTGCGGCTATAAAATGCGACAACAATTCAAAAGTCTGAGGTTCCAGATACAAAGTATCAGTCGCAGAGCTCAGCTCACGGCTGCTGGTATCCAGTGTCAATTGACCAATTAAAAATTGCTGAGAAGAGTGGTGTTGAGGCATGTCAGAAAGGTCCGCAAACTAGCTTTGACTAAAGGTAAGCTTTTTATCACAAAAATGTCCGGAACTCTTGTGTTGTTCTGTTCTTTTTCTGATGCAACATCAGGGTTTTACTGATGGAGCAGAATGATGAGTCAAGTGAAGTGGTTGTTGATAGCTATGTTAAGCTGCGGGTTAAATCCGGCCCTGGCCGGATCTCCCGATGCCGTGCCCCTTGGAGTGAGCCTGGTTAAAGTGGCCGGTGCTGAGTTTCAGTTAAGGGCGTTAGGGCTTGAACATCAGGGGCCCGCCCTTGTGTTGTTGTCTGGCCCAAACGAACACTGGCACAGCGACAGCGGCTGGTTTGCTTTACTGCAACCTCTGCTTGCAAAAAAGTACCGGACTTACAGCATAGACAGATTAGGTCAGGGACTGAGTTCTGACGTGGCGGACCCTTCTTACAGGCGCTTTGCCAGGGATCTGCTGCCGGTACTGCAGGCTCTGAACGAACCCCGTATTGTACTGCTCAGTTTTGCCAGTGCTTCAGTGTCCACTTTATTATTTGTGCAGCAGAACCCTGAATTTAGTGTGCAGGGGCTGCTGCTGATTGATCCTGATATTCCAGGGCCAGCTTCAGTAGCCTTATACAAGGGGTATCCGGCTGATTGGTATAAAGCGAATCTGGCAGAGTTGTTGCCCGCCTTACACAAAGGTGTCTGGACAGAGCGCACGGCCAAAAAGCTGCAACAGGAGCGGGCGCTGGTGCAGAAGCTGTTAGCTGCAGACTATGCCAATCAGATGGACTGGATATATTATGATTTTATGGCACAGCAACGACTGCGAATCGAACGTCAGCAAAGCAGGGCCAAAGAAATTGCCGCCTATGCCGACGATTTGGACCTCTACCAGACCTTACCTTTGTATACCCAAAGCCCGGTTTCTGTGATTAACTCCGATTTTGAGCAACAACAAATCCAACAAAACCCGGAAAAAAACGCAGAGTTAAAGGCCTGGCAGCAGGAAGGTGATGACTGGAGTCAGCTGCAGGCCAAAAAATCGGGTGGCCAGTATCTTGAGCTAAAAAACTCCGATCATCTGGTGCCTTTTCAGCAGCCCGGGCTGATCATTCAGGCGGTGGACTGGTTACTGGCCTTGCCTGCAAAATAAATACCTCCTTAGTTTGGTTACAACAGCAAAGGCTAAAGGTAGACTTAGCCTTTGTTTTTATCCTCCTTTTGAGTCAGTAACTTATGTACAAAATCTTTGGTCTTCCTTTCATCTTTTTATCAGGCCATCTACTGGCTGCTGAGACAGCTTTTTCTGCGTCGGAGTTGGATCTGTTCACACAAAGCATGCAGAAAAAAATAGCAGGCCGGCCTGAGTTTCAGGGGACTGCTGTGGTGATGCAGGGAAAAGATATCCTGTGGCAGTATCAACGGGGTTCTTTAGCGGCAGGCCCGGCTTTTGATCAGAACACGGCTTTTTTTGTGGGCTCTATCAGCAAAACTCTGGCCGCTGTGTTGGTGATGCAGCAGGTGCAATCTGGTGTTCTGGATTTACAGGCTCCAGTCAAACAGTATTTACCTGAACTGAAACAGCCCTGGGCAGCCTCAGTGCGGCTGGCTGACTTACTGAGTCATGGCTCTGGTCTGGTGGATATGTCCACTCAGCAAAACTATGGGCAGTTTCGTTATAACAATTTAAATTTCCAGTTAGTGGGGCAAATTCTGACAGCTGTCACAAAACGTCCTTATGCTGAGCTGGCCAGCCAGCTGTTGCAGCAATGCCAGATGAATAACTCCGGCTTTGCCGGCAAAGCCGCTACCGCAACCGGAGGCTGGAATGAAGAGCAGGGGCAACTGAAAGCGATCAGCGGCTTTATGCCGGTAGAAGCTGAACCCAGTGGTGGTCTGATTGCATCTGCTGCCGATGTGGCGGTATTGCCTCTGTGTATGCAGCAACAGCTCAGTAAAACCAGTGTGCAGCAAATGACCACGCCTCAGCTGTTACGTCAACATCGCTGGGGCCAGGTCTATTATGGTTATGGTGTGCAGGTGACAGAAACTGCAGCTGGTACTGAATGGAGTCATGGTGGTTATATTCCGGGTTATGTTTCGGTATTTAACTATTACCCGGAGCACCAACTGACATTGGTGGTGCTGGAGAATCAATCGCTGGACCCGGCTGATTTTGCCAGAGCGGCTTATTACCATGACAGCTTAAGAACGGCTCTGATCAAGATGCTGAGCCAAAACCAAAAAGGATGACGTATGAAACTGACCTATTCTCTGCTTTGTGTCGCACTGACAGGCACTGTGTTGGCGGCCCCGGTGCTGGGCGCAGATGAGTTTAATCTGCGTTATCAGCAACAAATCGCCCCGTTCTGGCAAGGTGCGCAGCCTCAACAGTTAAAATTGCAGGATGGCAGCAGTATCCATTATGTGTTGCTGAGCGCAGCAGTTAAGGCAACAGAACCAAAAGCTACTGTTG
>CBIMJC010000127.1:0-10745 GCA_966244125.1 uncultured Rheinheimera sp. | reverse complement strand
CTGAACTGAAAGGTGGCACTGATTTGTTCGGACTGATCAAAAAACTTTTGCTGCAACGCCTGGCTATTCTGAAAGCGGGCCAGCACAAACAAAGCGACCACCAAAGCAGTACAGACCAGCAAAGGTAAACCTACAGTCAGCCAGCGGGTTCGCCATAAAGGCCGGGGTTTGGCAAACAGCATAAATACCAGCGGTATAGCGATCATCACCCCTATCATGTCGCCCACCCACCAGGTAAACCAGTTTAAGCCTGAGTTGTCGGCCGTCACTATGCCAAACTGACGCAGTACCAAAGTAGATAAACCTGAACTGATTAAACAGGCAAAAGGGCCCGACAGTACAAACAGCCAGAGTATGCTTTTTTCAAAGGTCAGAGCGCTGTGAAAATTGCCAAAACGACGCACAGTCCATAAGGCAAAGGCCACGGTCAGAGCCGTCACTGCAGCCATACTGAGGCTGAATTCTACTTTATCGGCCCAGGTTAAAGCTTCTGGCCAGTCCGGCTGCACCAGTTTAAACAGCAGCGAACCTAAAAAGGCGCCCGCCAGCATGGGATAACCCCACAACAAGGCCGCGGCTATGGCTATACCAATAGAGGGAAACACAGAGGTGGCCATGCCCGGCGATATCGCCAGCACCATAGCCAATTGAGCAAAAGCAAAATAAGCCAGAGCCAGCAGAAGGATCCGCAACAGAGTTAAAGTTGGGTCTGAAATTTTAATCAATGCTGACAGTTCACCAAAGCAGCGACCGGTTTATCCGGCAAAACCTTAGCTTACTCCGTGACACAGAGAAAACAAATGCTCCTTCCTTTGCTTTTTTGGAAAAATTGCGGTTAAATTAACTGTGTTTTCATACAGTGATCTGCCGATGAGATTGTATATTGCCGAAAAGCCCAGTATGGCCCGTGCTATAGCCGACGCCTTTGGACCCCATCAAAAACAGCAGGGTTATCTGCAGCTTAGCAATGGCGATAAAGTCAGCTGGTGTCTTGGCCATTTATTAGAGCAGGCTGAACCTGAAGCTTACGATCCGGCATTTAAAAGCTGGCGGCTGGAGCATTTACCTATTTTGCCAGAGCAATGGAAACTGGTGCCAAAAACACAAAGCAAAGCTCAGCTGAAAATTCTGACCCAACTGATGAAGGATGCGACCGAACTGGTGCATGCAGGCGATCCGGACAGGGAAGGCCAGTTGCTGGTGGATGAAGTGCTGCAGCACAGCAAAATCAGTCAAAGCAAACTGAAACAAACCAAAAGGTTGTTGTTAAACGATTTAACCCCTGCTGCTGTGCGTTTGGCTTTGCAACAGTTAAAGCCCAATACTGACTTTGCACCTTTGTCGCAAAGTGCGTTGGCTCGCAGCAGAGCTGACTGGTTGTATGGCATCAACTTAACCCGGACTTACACCTTACATGGTCAGAAACAAGGCTATCAGGGGGTATTGTCTGTCGGCCGGGTGCAAACTCCGGTGCTGGGTTTAGTGGTACAACGTGACTTACAAATAGAGAACTTTGTCAGCCGTGATTTTTATCAGGTTAAAGCGCATGTAACAGGAGCCGATTGGCCTTTTACTGCCATCTGGCAACCCAGTGAGGCTTGCGCTCCTTATCAGGACGAAGAAGGACGGGTGCTTAATCGCGAGCTGGCGGAACTGGTGCAACGCAAAACCAGTTTTCAGCCCGCTGTAGTAGAACAAGTGCAACAGCAGCCAAAAAAACACTATGCGCCTTTGCCTTTTAGTTTGTCGGCTTTGCAGATTGAAGCGGCCAAACTTTATGGCATGACGGCACAACAAGTGTTGGATAGCTGTCAGCAGTTGTATGAACGCCATCAATTGATTACTTATCCGCGTTCGGATTGCCGGCATTTACCAGAGCAGCAATTTAGTCAGTCTGCGGCTGTGTGCCGCGCCATAGTGGCTAACAGCCCGGAGCTTGGCGATATGCAACAGCAAGCTGATCTGAGCCTGCGCAGCAAAGCCTGGGATGACAGTAAAATTACCGCCCACCACGCTATTATTCCTACCGACAAAGCGCTGAAATCAGCCAGCCTGAACAGCTCTGAAGCCAAACTTTATTGGTTAATAGCGCGACAGTTTTTATGGCAGTTTTTCCCGCCTTTTTGTTATTTAGAGCAACAGGCACTGCTGAAAATTGCCGGTGGTTTATTTAAAGCCCAGGCTCGTTTGGTGCAGTCTTTGGGCTGGAAGGCTTTTTATAAAGCCAGTCCAAAAGAGCAGCAGGACGAAGACGCTGACGAGCAACAAAGTTTGCCACCTTTAAGCCAGGGCCAGCAGTTGCAGTCGGGGCAGTCGGAATTACTGGCCAAACAAACCCAGCCCCCAGCTTATTTCACCGATGCCACTTTATTAGCTGCCATGACGGGGATCAGCCGTTTTGTCAGCGATCCGGAATTAAAACGTATCTTAAAAGAAACGGCGGGTTTAGGCACTGAAGCCACCCGGGCTGGTATTCTGGAATTGTTGTTTAAACGCGGTTATCTGCAGCGGCAAGGCAAACAAATTCGCGCCAGCCAGTTGGGGCGGATTTTTATTCAAAGTTTGCCAGAGCGTATTACAGCACCGGATTTAACAGCATTATGGGAAGCTCAGCTGGAGCAGATTTGCCATCAGCAACAAGATTACCCGCAGTTTATGGCACAGTTGCAGCCGGAAATTATCAAGCTAGTGCAACAGGCACAGGTTTCAGCCGACATAGCTAAAACGGCTCCTCAACAAAAACCAGCTTACAAAAAGCAAAGACGTTTTTCAGCTGCCGGGACAACGGGTAAAACAGCGAATAAAAGGGTTAACAAAATTACTTAGTTCGTTACCAATTGTAATGACGCTGGATTGGGCTCTGCTTGTTAGATTAAAGTCGGTGCACTTAATAATCAGAGAGCCATACCATGTTGAAAAAATCTGTACTTGCAGCAACTTTTGCCACCACTTTAGCTGTCAGCCATAACGCCGCCGCTACTATTGTTTTAGTTGAAACCAATATGGGTGATTTTGAAATCAACCTGTTTGATCAAACCACACCAGAAACAGTCACCAACTTCCTGACTTATGTGAAAAGTGGCGCTTTTAACAATTCTATGGTGCATCGTTCCATCAAAGACTTTGTGATACAAGGTGGCGGCATGCGTTACAGCGGCAATAATGCTGCGCCTTTCGTTGATGTTCCGGCACGGGGCCCGGTCGATAATGAGCCAAAACTGTCGAATGTACGTGGCACTGTGGCTATGGCAAAAAAGGCAAATAACGCAAATAGTGCTACGACTCACTGGTTTGTTAATGTCAAAGATAACTCAGCTAACCTGGACAAAGACAACGGCGGCTATACGGTATTTGGTGTAGTGACTGGCACCGGTATGTCTATTGTGGACAATATTAATAATCTGTATGTACCAGGTGGAAATTCGCCGTTAAGAGAAACGCCGCTGCGTAATTACAGTGCAACAGATTGGGCAAACAACATCCCTGTGACCACAGCCAACATTGTGTTGATCGAGCGGGTGACTATTGTGAACGACAGCCCAACTACAGCAGCCAACTTAAATCCTAAGCCAAATACTTTGGCTGGTCAGGATAATGGCGACGGCTCAGGCAGTGGTTCTATGGGCTCTGCCTTGTTGATGGCGTTGGCTGGTTTAGCCTTCTGGCGTCGTCGTAAGGTTTAATCTGAACAGGTTGGGAATTCTGTTGGACTCAAGACGGGTGCGGATAAACCCTGCCCCTACAGTTTCGTCGAATCAGGCAGGCTGTTGTCGTAAGTGACGGGTTAATAACTCACCTGCCTGTTGAATATGCTGCTGTAATAAAGCGACGGCAGCATCCAGTTGCTGAGCTCTTAATAACTCCAGCAACTGCCAGTGTTCCTGATGACTGGTATCGGCATAATTCAGGCTGATTTCCTGAAAACCTAAATAACGCTCCACTTGCTGGTGCAGGCTATGCAGCAAACGCAGTAAATGCGGACACTGGCTGGCCTGATACAACATCAGGTGAAACTGCCAGTTGAGTGCGCCTCTGTCGGCGGCAGATAAATGCTGATCCTGCTCAATCTGGTGTAACAAGTCCTCAGCCTGACCGAGCAAAGCAAAACTGAGCTGAGGAAAAGCCCGGCGCAGCGCCATAGGCTCCAGTTGCAAACGAATTTGATACAACTCTTCAGCTTCTGCTGCTGTTAAAGGTGGCACCATTAAACTGGCTTTACCTGCCATCACCACTAAAGCTTCAGCTTTGAGTTGCTGCAACGCATCCCTTACCGGAATACGGCTGACCTGATAATGCTCAGATAACTTTTGCTGATTCAGTACTGTACCTGCAGGCCAGAGACCCTGCCGGATATCCTGTTTGAGCTGCTGATATAAACTGGTTTTGGTCATTTTAAACCGCCTTTTTCTTTGGCAGTTTAAGCGCCAGAGTACAAACTAAGCCAGCCACTAAACCCCAAAAGGCAGAGGCGATGCCAAAAAAGCTGACGCCAGATACTGTCACCAGCAATGTCACTATGGCGGCTTCCCGGTCTGGCCCTGCCTGGGTGGTCAGGGCTAAATTCGTGCCTATAGTGCCAAGCAAAGCCAATCCTGCCAAAGCTGTGACTAAGGTAGTGGGAAAGGCGGCAAATAAAGCCACCACAGCTGCGCCAGCCAGGCCTGTTAATAAATAAAAAATACCTGCAGCCACACCAGCGCTGTATCTTTTAGCCGGATCGGCATGAGCTTCAGGACTGGCACAAATAGCGGCAGTGATCGCCGCTAAATTGATAGAAAAAGCCCCTAAGGGTGCCAACACCAGAGTGGTAAAGGCGCTGGCATTGATCAAAGGCGACACCGGCAGGTTATAACCGCTGCTTTTAAATACCGCCAAACCCGGAATATTTTGTGAGGTTAAAGTCACAATAAAAAGTGGTAAACCTACACCTATTAAAGCGCTGAGGGACCACTCTGGCCAAATCCAGACCGGAGCAGGCCAGTCAAAATGCACTTGTGCCATGCTCAATTGGCCTTGCAGGCTGGCATAAAGCACAGCGACTACTAACACCAATGGAATAGCATAACGTGGCCAATACTGTTTACTAAGCAAATAAATCACACACATCAGCCCTACCAGCCATAAATCCTGCTGCAAGGAGGTAAAAATAGATAAACCAAAGTTAAACAAAATACCGGCCAGCATGGCAGAGGCTATTTGCAGCGGAATTTTCGTGCTGAGTTTTTCAAACCAGCCCGTCAGACCCAACAATAAACTTAAAGCGGCAGCGAAGATAAACACACCCACAGCTTCGGCTAAACTCAGGCCCTGCAAGCTGCTGACTAACAGCGCAGCGCCAGGCGTGGACCAGGCTGTTAATACTGGTGCTTTAAAATACAAAGACAAGCCAATACAGGTCAGGCCCATACCAAGGCCCAAGGCTAAAATCCAGGACGCCATCACAGCCTGATCGGCTCCGGCCGCAGCGGCGGCCTGAAATACAATAGCCACTGAGCTGGCAAAGCCTACTAATACAGCCACAAAACCAGCAGCTATGGCTGATAAGCTAAAGTCGCGCCACATCGAATCTCACCTGAATAGATATTTTTATATACATTAAATTAATTTGTATACAAATTTCAATAAAAAACTCAGGTTGCAGGATAATACTTAGCAGCAGGCGTGGTAAATTTTTGCAGACATTCGCTACAGATACAGCTGTTTTGATCTGGCGCCTGCGC
This sequence comes from uncultured Rheinheimera sp., assembly GCA_966244125.1. Taxonomy (GTDB): domain Bacteria; phylum Pseudomonadota; class Gammaproteobacteria; order Enterobacterales; family Alteromonadaceae; genus Pararheinheimera. The sequence continues at coordinate 5,025 of CBIMJC010000127.1, read as the reverse complement.
TAGCAGTTCAGTCGGAAATTGCTGTGCCATACACCAACATTGGTTTTGTTCAGCTGTGCCAGCTTTGCATAAATTGTTTTGCTGGCATAAAGGGCATCGTTGCTCTGGCATGTGGTTCTCTGTGTTGTTTGGCTATCAACTATATAGTAATCATAACCTTCAGGCATGAAATCATGCAGTTTTGGCTGCTGATTTTTGGTATGCTCTTTGCCATTAGATCAGGGTTAGGAATTGCAGAATATGAGCCAGATAGGAACCCCGGGCGCTGCCAACGCCACTAAAGTGCTGTTATTAGGCAGCGGTGAGCTGGGCAAAGAAGTATGTATTGAACTCAAACGTTTAGGCTGCGAAGTGATAGCCGTCGACCGTTACGCCAATGCCCCGGCTATGCAGGTGGCGGACCGTTGTTATGTCATCTCCATGCTGGACGGCGCCGCTTTGCGCCAAATCGTGATCAAAGAAAAACCTGCCTTGATAGTCCCCGAGCTGGAAGCCATAGCCACCAGCACACTGGTTGAATTGGAACAACAGGGGTTTACTGTGATCCCAAGCGCCAAAGCGGCGAATTTAACCATGAACCGCGAAGGTATCCGCCGTTTAGCGGCTGAAGAGTTACAGCTGCCTACCTCGCCTTTCCGTTTTGCCGATGACAAAACCAGCTACTTAGCAGCAGTGGCGCATATTGGATACCCTTGTGTGGTGAAACCTATTATGTCGTCCTCCGGTAAAGGTCAGTCTGTGCTGAAATCCGACGCCGATTTAGAAGCGGCCTGGGCTTATGCTCAGGAAGGTGGCCGTGCCGGTAAAGGTCGGGTGATAGTCGAAGGTTTTATCGACTTTGATTACGAAATTACTTTATTAACAGTGCGTTCCATTTCCGGCACTCAATACTGCGAACCTGTAGGCCACAGGCAGGAAAAAGGTGATTACCGCGAATCCTGGCAACCTCAGGTGATGTCGGCTGTGGCTTTAGAAAAAGCCCAGCGTTACGCCGCTTTAGTCACTGAAGCTTTAGGTGGTTTTGGTTTATTTGGCGTCGAGCTTTTTGTCAAAGGCGACGAAGTCTGGTTTAGCGAAGTATCACCACGACCACACGACACCGGCATGGTGACCTTAATTTCGCAAAACTACTCTGAATTTGCTTTGCATGCCCGCGCTATTTTAGGCTTGCCTATTCCGCTCATTCGCCAATACGGCCCTGCCGCTTCAGCTGTATTGCTGGTTCCTGGCAACTCGCAGCAAATTGGTTATAGCAACTTAGCTCAGGCCTTGATGCAACCTGACACTGACCTGCGACTCTTTGGTAAACCCGAAGTACAAGGCGAACGCCGTATGGGCGTAGCTTTGGCATTGGGCGACAATGTCGATCAGGCCAAACAAAAAGCACTGGATGTCATCGCAAAAATTAAAGTGGATCTGCTGTAAATAGTGTTACTCAGGCAAACAGGGGCCTGCGGGTCTCTGTTTGTTTCTCCTTGCTTGTTTTTCCCTCTGTTGTACCAGCATAAAAATCAAAATTAAATTTCTTTATTCGTCATAACATTAAAGTCCATTCCGGTGTTGTGTCAGGTTTCAGGCTTGTTATTTCTTGTTGTTAAATTATATTTAATTTAAAGTTAATTTAGTTGTGTCAGTGATGCTGTGGGGCGCACGGGATCAGCGCTTGTGGTCATTTCAGTCCTCTGCTGTCGGACATCTGGTAGTAGCGCAGATAAGGAGCCAAAACAAGTTGTTTTGGCCTGTCAGAAGCCTGAAAACAGGCTTTACTTAACTCAAGGAGAAATACCATGAAAGAGTTAACTGCGAAACAAGTGGAAGAAGTGAGTGGTGGTATTTTTATTAACCCAGTGACTGTGATGCTTGCTGTGCGTCTGATACGCATTGCCAAACCTTTTGTCGAAAACGGTTTGATTGGAGTTGCTACATATATTGGTGGCGACGAGGGATATCGAGCCTCACAATCTTAGAAGGACTAAATCATGAAAGAATTAAGTGCGGTAGAGGTGGAAGAGATCAGTGGAGGCCTAGTGTGGGCTATTGTTTTTACTTTTGGTGGCTCCTATGCACTTGGCTATGCCAAAGGAACATACGACAAGTGGAGGGATTCTCTAAATGAGCCAGTTATTGATGGTTGGGCTCGGGCCGGTTAACCAATCCTAAGTAAAATGAAGTGCTTCTTTGGAAGCACTTCATCTGAGGGCATGCTTATGTTTGAAGTCCGTTGTCCACATTGCCAGAAGATTCTAAAGCTTGCTCATCGTAAAGGACTGATATTTAGTCCATTTATTTTGTGCGTGTACTGTATGAAGAAAATTCAGACGAACAAAACTTTTCGATATGTTAACTCTGGGATGTTAGGCTTTTTTACTTTTCTAGTTGGTAAGAGTTTTTTCCCGAATGTGTCACCAATGATAATTCTTTGTATGGGCATAACACTAATCGTATTTTTCCAAGGAATTTTTAATCTGTTTTATTCTCTCGAATCGGCCGAAGACGACTTTGATTTTTGATTACATCCTTCATTAGATGATCAGGGACGTAGTGTTTATATAAGATGTTTAGTCTTAGCAACTAGCACTGAAACATGCCAGCAGTTGTTACAGGAAGGAATCTTGCAAGGCAGGAGGTGATTATGAATCTGATTTATTTCAGCATAAGTGCACTATTTATTGCCGCATTGTGGGTCATGGTATTCGGCTATATAGAATTTTTTATCATTCTGCTTCTATCTATTTTGCCGTTAAATTTAATGTATGGCAGCCGTAGTTTAAAAGAGATCCATCAGGATAAAAACACTTATAGAGGCTGGCGGTTTGTGATTTATCCCCCTCTGATCTTTGGTGTACTGATGCTTACTCATTCGTTTTGGCTGAACGCTTTTACAAAGCTGTTTACTTAAACGGAGCATGCATATGCTTGAGGTTCAATGTCCGCATTGTAAAAAACAACTTAGCCTTGTACAAAGGAAAGGGCTGGTCTTTTTACCTTTTATTCCTTGTATTTATTGCCATAAAAAAGTTCAGTCGAACAAATTATTCCGGGATATAAATTCAGGCATGTTAGGCATCTCTATTTATTCTGTCGGAGATTCTTTTTTTCCTGATGTTTCTAAGATGCTTGTTTTGTGTCTGGGGATACTCTTTATTGTGTGTTGTCAGGGCTTCTTTGATATCTTTTTTACGCTGGAATCCGCCGAAGACGACTTTGATTTTTAGTACTAAAAACCTAAGGAGCTGTAACTGTCCGGCTGGTTTTGATCAGGTTTCTGTCTTGTGCAAAAGGTAGCAGAGACAGCAATGTCCGGATTCTTCTGGAGTTGTTTATGACTAAAGTTTCAGTGCTGTTTTCAGTGGTGATTGGGGTTTGTGCATTTGCCCTGCAGTGGTCGGTAGAATCGTTACGCAACGAGTATTCGACTGTATTTTTATGGTCAGCTCCAAATTTTATCTCTGCTGCATTTTTTGGAACTTTAGTTTCTTTATGCTTTGGCAATGGAAAGGTCGTCTCCAGTCTTAGTTTTACAATAGGCCTTATTATTTACGAGTTTTTGCAATTGATTATTCCCGGTCGGACTTTTGACGTATTGGATATAGGCGCTTCTGTTTTGGGGCTGGGATTATCTGTTTTTATATTGTCTTGCTACAGACGGATGCATTGTATACAGCAGTTGAACAGTGAAATGGAGCCTTAAAATGCTTAAAGTTCAATGCCCTCATTGCTCGACCAAAGTAAATGGTCAGGTGCGTAAAGTCTTGCTATTACATGGTGAAGCCCGTTGTCCATGGTGCGGTTATATGCTGGTTCCCAGAATTACCTCGTTGTGGGCTTTAAAAATTGGATTGAGTATGCTGTTGGGAGCAGCGGTAAATGTTCCTTTAAAACACTTTTTCAGTGAAATGCCTCACTTTTTGATTCTGCTGGCGACAATCTTTGCTGCGTTTGTAGGTATTCGACTTTGTGATTGTTTTTCTGAGTTGCGGGCTTTTGATGTTTGAGAAGATCAACACTGAAAGCTGATTTTTGCCCCCTGTTTTACATATTGTTCCGGCTGAGGATTGTGGAGGCCAAACCAAAATAAGCGGTTTATCTGCTCGGGCAAAACCGTAACCGCTGGGTCTGACAAGTTCAGGTGTTGTCTTTTATGATGGCAGGCCCGACGGAACACTGCTTACACCGGGCCAAATAGCGAGTAAATAAAATGAAATTTATCCTGATTAAAATTGCGTTGGCTATGGTGTTTCCGTTTGTTTTTATTACTTTGTATTTCTTTGAGGTGTCTGCCACCGCAATATTTATTTCTATCATTGCAGTGAATTTTCTATCTGTTGTGGTTTATGTTTTTTCCAAAAGAAGGAATGGCGTTATTTATAAAATGCTGTCTTTCAGGCTTAAGGAATGACTCAATACCAGCACAGCCATTTTCTATTGTCAGAACAAACAGGGGCCTTTTGGCCCCTGTGATACAAGTATTTAATTGAGTAAATGTTTTTCAAAGAAGTTGGTTTTTAAGTTCTGCAGATGCAGCGTGGTGCCTTCGCCCTCATTGATAGAATGGCTGCGATTTGGATAGGCCATAAACTCAAATTGTTTATTGTGTTTTATCAGCTCATTCACCAGCTTTTCTGTGCCCTGATAATGCACATTATCATCACCCGTACCATGTACCAGTAATAACTTACCCTGCAGGCCTTTGACAAAGTTGATTGGCGAGCTGGTGTCGTAGCTTTTTGGATCTGTGTTGGGGTTGCCGGAATAACGTTCCTGATAAATGCTGTCGTATAAACGTATATCCGCTACAGGTGCAAAAGCTGCACCCACTTTAAATTTATCACCATGACGGAATAATAAATTCAGCGTAGAGCTGCCGCCCCCTGAATGGCCCCAGACACCCACACGTTCAGTGTCCAGCACAGGCCAGCGTTTGGCCATGGCATCCAGCGCGTCTACCTGATCACGCACTGTGATAGTACCTAACTGTTTATAGATAGATTTACGCCAGTCACGGCCTTTAGGAGCCCGGGCGCC
>CBIMJC010000126.1:0-10770 GCA_966244125.1 uncultured Rheinheimera sp. | reverse complement strand
ATTTCCTGCGGGTTGTCGGGCAAAAAGGCGGCATAGTCCGGCAAAGACTCGATGGAGTGAATTGCCATACGCCGCTCGATACGGCGCAACAAGGTGCTGCTTTTATACGATGAAAAATCATGGCGGGTTTGACGCTGCAACTGCACCACAACCTGTTGCAGCGCATCTGACGGCGTATCGACTAATTCTGCGTTGTCTTGTGGCTGTTGATGCACTTCAGGCTTATGAGCGATCACCGCAAGAATACGGCCCGGCAGTTCGGCTGGTGTATCAATAATGTCGGCGAAGCCAGTGTTAATGACGCTGTTTGGCATGGAGTCAAACTGCGCCGAATCAGGCTTTTGTACTAAGGACAAACCACCCACAGCTTTTATGGCCTGGGTGCCAAGAGTACCATCCGACCCCATACCTGATAGCACTACGGCAATGGCTCGTTCACCAAAAGAGGTAGCGAGGGATGAAAATAAAATATTCACCGGAAGACGCATACCACGAGGCTCTGAAGGAGGCGCCAGTTTTAAAGTCCCGTTGGCTACTGTCAGTTCTGTGTCGGGCCGGATCACATAAAGATGGTCCGCTTTAATCACCATGCCATCTGCTGCTTCCTGCACTGGCATAGTGGTAACCCGCTGTAATAATTCAGGTAATAAGGCTTTTTTGGTCGGGTCCAGATGCTGGACTACAATCCAGGCCAAGCCGGTGTCAGCGGGCGTCTGGGCCAGAAATTGATTCAGTGCTTCAAGGCCGCCGGCCGATGCACCTATACCAACGATGCGAGGGGGAGTGGTTGTTGGGCTATGTTTCGAACTCACAATAAGACGGTACTCATTCAGGGGGTTCACTACAGAAAACGGACAACCCGTCATTGCTGACGGGAATAAAAAACAGGCCAGACAACCTTAAGCTTTAGCTGATCAGCTTTGGTTCTTCGTCTGTGATTATCATCATGATGGCACGTCGATCCGGCGACAAGGTGATGCTCAGTTCCAGACTATGCAACCCTGTTTGAGCGGGATTTGTAGTCAGAATTTTATTGGTGCCGGTATCGCCACTTTGTAGCCGGGTTAAGGCGGTTTTTAGCTGGGCCTTACTTTCTGTACTCAGCAAAGAATCGACTGGTTGGCCTAAAAGTTGCTCTTTGACTGTATTAAGCAAGCGGGCTGCGGACAGATTGCAGTCCATAATGACACCGTCTGTTCTGAGCAGCATGCAGCCGGTGGCGGCCATCTCAAAAAACATCCGGTAGCAGCTTAATTCATGATTTGATTCCAGTTCATTGGCCTGCAATTGTTCAAGCTGCATATCAAGTTCGACTTGATAAGTTTGTAACTCGTGCAGTAATTTCAAGCCGTCACCGGCAGTATCAGGCGTACTGCTTAATTGATAGAGCACAGCAAGAGCTTCTGAACTTGCCGCTACAACGTCACTGCACTGAGCTGTGCCATCTTTGAGTCTTTCTTTGGCTTGCTGGCGTAATGAGGTCACATCTTGATGAGGATTAGTGAAGTCAGACATATAAGTCTCCGTTCTGATTGACGATCATGTACCGCGCTTGCTGTCACAAGTCGACGGCGGACAGAGGGCCATCTGCGTCTGGCTTCCTGAGGTGGGTCGAGTATAGACCTATTCGTGACGGGCATGCACTGATTAAAGCAACAAGGGCGAAGAATAGGGAAAGATGAAGCTTATTTGGTGTTTGTTTATTGAAGAGATGAGCGGGTACAAGACCCGCCTCTATCATCGAAACAACGGGTTAATTTTAAGATTTTTGGGCGTCTTTGGCTTTCTGAACAATATCGCGCACATCTTTTAACAACTGCTGTGCATCGTACACCACACCATCTTTAATGGTGTAACGCACGCCTTTGCTGCGCTCCGGCTCGTTATTGGCATTTAAGCGATAATGGCCTGTGCCATACAGCACTTTAAAATTCGCCAGCGGGTTTTCCGCTACTATCAGCATATCGGCTTTTTTACCCGGCACTAAGCTGCCAATGTCTTTTTCCATACCCAAAGCTTCGGCGCCATTTAAGGTGGCAACCTGTATCACTTCCAGCGGATTAAAGCCTGCTTCACGCAGCAGTTCCAGCTCCTGAATATAAGCAAAACCATAAATCTTATAGATATAACCCGCGTCAGAACCTGCAGTGACGCGGCCACCATGGTTTTTGTAATCATTTAAAAACTGAAACCAGATGCGGTAGTTTTCGCGCCAGGCTATTTCCTGATCAGTAGTCCAGTCAAACCAGAAGGAGCCGTGCGCATAGCGGTTTGGCTTAAAGAAGTTGGTTAAGGTCGGCAGGGTATAGTCCTGATGCCATTCGGCATTACGCTGCGCGCTGGCATCGCGGGTGGCTTCATAAATGGTCAGGGTTGGGTTGATGGTAAAGTCCAGTTTGATCAGCTCATCCCGCACTGCATTCCATTTCTCTGACCCCGGCGCTGCCGCCTGTTTCCATAACGAGCCTGCATTGGCGAATCTGTCCTGTTCGTTCTGATAGTTGTAGTTGGCAGGGTAATTCTGGATCACCTGACCTGTGAACAGGGCTTCAGGTAAACCATACCAATGTTCCATCGAGGTTAAACCCATACGGGCACTGTCCAGTGCATTGGTGCCCATTACGTTGAGCTGGGCATGGTGCATCATAGTGCCTAGCTGTTGTTTTTTCGCTTCATCCAAAGCGGCCGAAATAATAGCAGGAGTAGAGCCAAAAAATTTAATACCCGAAGCGCCGGATTTTTTGATATCCCGCACCCAATCCCTGGCTTGTTCAGGGCTGAACACAGGTTTGCTCAGGCCCTGACCAAAGCCGATATAAGGCACGATACGGGGCGCTACTATAAGGTTTTTCTCTGAGGCTTTGACATGGCGCATAGTCCAGTCCACGCCATTAAAACTGCCGGGCTCGCGCACTGTGGTAATGCCGTGCGCCAGCCAGAGTTTAAATACGTATTCGGCCGGAGTGCCCTTGGCTGAACCGCCAATATGGCCATGCATATCAATAAAACCCGGCAGAATATACATGCCACTGACATCCATTTCCTGATCACCAGCCAAAGCCTTAGGTCTGCCTTCAGGCAACACGGGGACGCCTGGATTGCCTACAGCAGTGATCTCTGTGATGCGATCCTGTTCTATCACTATATCGACAGGGCCAACAGGAGGAGCACCTTCGCCGCTGATGTATGTACCACCGCGCAAAATCAGACGTTTATAAGGCCCTTCTCCTCTGTCACGCTCTGATGCCGATGGGGTACGTTCCACAGAGGCAGCGCCAGCTTCAGGCACAATGGCCAAAGCCAGCATTAAAGCTGTGCCGATGAGGGGCAGAATACGCATAGTGTTTCCTTATTTTTTTGTTGTTTTGCTCAGGCAGCGATTCACTATGGCAAGAGGCAGCAGTTGCTGCAACTCGATACGTTTAAAGGACTTTGTGCAGCGACAATTTGTGGGCAGTGGCAGTGCTGAGTTGGATAAGGGCTGGCTGCAAATGCGACAAAGAGGCGGGTACTCTTTCCTTTTGGTACAGAGCAGGGGTAAGATTTTGTGAGCCATTCAGATAAAAGGACAGGTAAGCAGAACCATGACCCCCTCCACTCATCCGCTATTCTGGCGTCATCCTGACTTACCTTATCTGGAATTACGTTGGGTAAGGGATGGACGCAAGGTGAGCTACGCACCACATTCCCACCAGCAGTGGTCTGTGGGCGCTATTCTGGCCGGACAAAGTGAGTTTCGTTGTGAAGACAGGCTGCATTATGTAGAGCAGGGAGCCTTGGTGCTGATGAACCCGGATCAGGTGCATGCCTGTAACCCACGTCAGGGCTCACCCTGGGCTTATTATATGCTGCATCTGGATAAAGACTGGCTGGCCGGTTTTTTACAGCAGGCTGGTGTCCGCAAGGATGCGATGTGGTTTGACACCAAAGTCGATACCCTTACTGAGGCCGCTTTATTTGAAAATTTTGTCGCTTTAGCACAGCAGCTGATGTCCGCGGACTATGGCACTTTGGAAAAAGAACAAAGGTTAAAGTCTTATCTGGTCAGCTTGTTTTTACAACTGGATCAACACAGCCAAACCCCTGAACAATTGTTAGCACCTAACCCTCTGTATCTGGTTGCGGATTATCTGAGCGCACACTGTGAGGAAGACAGAGCGATCGAAAGTATCAGTGCAGAATTTGGTTACAGCCCTGGTTATCTGGTGCGGGCCTTTAAACGGCATTTTCATATCACACCTCATGCCTACCGCTTAAACCGCAGGGTGCAACTGGGGCAGCAGGCGTTAAAACAAGGCGAAGCCATAGCCGCAGTGGCTCAGACGACAGGCTTTAGTGATCAGGCGCATTTTCAGCGGGTGTTTAAACAACGGGTGGCGGCAACACCGGATCAGTATCGCCGCCCCGGGTCAGAGCATAAGCAGGATGCAACTGGCAGCAAGTAACAGAGCCAGGCTTTTGTTTAGCGCCCGCATTCTGGCTGGTTTTTGTAAATAGGGCCGCAACATAATGCCAGCCCAAAGCCAGGCTCCGAGTGAAAACCAGCAAATGGGCAGATAAATACCGGCAAAGATCAGCAATTGATCGGTCTGGGCTTCGGGAATATAAGCCGCTATACCGGACAAAGACGCCAGCCAGGCTTTAGGGTTCAGCCACTGCATTAAGGCTCCGGTGATAAAATCCGGCGCTCTGGCTTTTGGATGGTCAGAAAGCCCGCCATTGTCGCTGTACAACTGATAACTCAGATAAAGTAAAAAAGCTATGCCAAGCCATTGCAGTACTTGTGTCAGCACAGGCAAAGCCGTCAGTACATGACGCAAAGCAAAACCTATGATTAAAAACAACAAAATAAAGCCAAGCGTGGCACCAGTGATAAAGCTCAGGCCTTTGCTTACGCCATAACGGGCTCCATTGCTGACAGACACCAGATTGACAGGTCCGGGTGAAAATGAAGCGGCAAAGGCAAATAACGCCATTGAGGTGATAACAGATAAGGTCATAGAAAGGCTCCGGCAGTGATTTAGTCTGGTGCTGACTATGCCCTTTCGGATTTTTGCAGTATTGAATAAAACTGACCTTTTGCATTTTTTCGCAGAGTTTTTTTATAGGGCAGTCAAAGGGCTGATCATTGAGGTAAGCTACAGCTATTCCATTGATAAAAAGGACAAAGAGATGGTGTTGATTACAAATTTAGTGATACTTCTGGTGGCGTTACTGCACTTGTATTTTCTGGTACTGGAAATGTTTTTATGGGACAAACCCAAAGGCATGAAGGTGTTTGGTCTGACGCCGGAAAAGGCCGCTGTGACTAAAGTGCTGGCCGCCAATCAGGGTTTATACAATGGTTTTTTGTCCGCTGGTTTGTTGTGGGGCTTGTATCAGGGGGAGGCAGGCTTTGACGTCAAAGTGTTTTTCCTGCTGTGTGTGCTGACTGCAGGTCTGTATGGCGCTATGACAGTAGGGAAAAAAATTCTTTATGTGCAGGCCTTGCCAGCGGCGCTGGCTTTAGTGCTGTTGTATTTCACTCTGATTTAAAGCGGCTTTAGCGTTTAATGCACACAAAAAGCGCATTGCCGGAATCTTTGTCCCAGGCCGCAATTTTTTCGTAATTGTGTTCAAGAATATGCACTTCAAAATAAGGGCAAAGTAATAGTTCCAGCTCGGCAAAACCGACAGCAACCATAGGGTGTTGGTCTTGCCAGAGCTGTTTCAGCTCTGTCGTCCTTTTTTCAATGCTCAGGTTCAGCGTTTGCTTTTCGCCCGTGCCGCTGTAATTCCAGCCGGATTCAAACACAAAATGGCTATCGTCAACTACAGCACTGTGTCGTACATAAGAGCTGTTGTCGATTTTGTTTTTATCTACCGCATTAAAACAAAACACACCACCAGGTTTTAACGCCGCCACTACACTGGCGATACAAGCTTTGAGGTTTTTGATGCTGGCACTGTAGTGAATGGAGTATAAAAAACAGGTGATTAAATCGACCGGTTCTGCCAGCGTAAAATCACACATATTCTGCAGTGTAAAGCTGGCTTCAGGGCAACGTTGCTGTGCTTTATCCAGCATAGGCTGGTTCAGATCCAGTCCGCTGCTTTGATAACCCGCATCCAAAAAATGCCGGATATGAGGCCCTGTACCACAGGCTAAATCCAGATGAGTTTGACCATCAGCACCAAAAAACTGATGCAACCTGCGCGCACTCTGGCTTTGTGCCTGATAGTCAATATCGGCACACATCAGGTCATAATAACCGGACAGGTCTGTGTAAAGCGCGTTGGATGAATGCATAGGCTGGTTGGTTTGGTCAAATTTTCGGCCGCGCATCATATATCAGTTCGGTGTTTTTGCGAAGCGCTGCAGGCAGTGAAAAGGTATAACTCCATAAGTGAGTAGAAGAGGGGACGAAAAAAAGCTTGCTTATCAGGCCCTGAAAACGAGATCCTATAGCAGTACAGTCTTGTATTAACTAAGCATAGGGCCGAATTTGCGGCAGATGCACCAAGGAGATCCCATGTCTAAACCTAGAAGCCGTCGTTTACAGAAAAAGCTCTATCTGGGCGAATTTACTGAATACGGTTTTCAGTTATCCTGTGACTTAGGTCTGGAGTCTGAGCAGGATTTCAGCAAATTGCTGGACCAGTTTATTGCTCTGATTGAAAGCCGTGAGCTGGTAATGGCCGGTGGTGGTGACAAAACTCAGTTTGAAGCTTTTATCTGGTCTGCACATCGTTATGGTTCAGCGACACAGGAAGATATCAAAGTGATCACGGACTGGTTTAAAGCCCTGCCTTCAGTGGCTAAACTGCAGGTCAGTGAGCTGGTGGATGCAAACTACGGCGTAAGTTTCTGATTTATAGGCTCAGACAACCCCCTGAAGATCCGGCTGAAAGGCCGGATTTTTTTATGACAGGCTCATTAAATTTTTATGATGACCTGAAGCTGTCATTTTTCGGACCTTAGACTGTTGTTTCTGATTTCGCTTTTTATCCATCGGGCGGAGTTGGCATAAAACAACAATCATCCATCGGAGGTCTGAACCGTGTTCAATAGATTAAACTTAACTAAACTAAAGATAATAAAAGGCTTTTTTGTTTTTCTGAGCATTCTGACTGTAGGCGCAGCCAGCGCCGACGAATTCCCAACCTGGGATGCAGGCATTACCGCCTATAACGAAGCGCAAGTCAGAAAGTTTCATCCTACCTTTGATTTTGACTCAGACGGCTGTTACCCGGGCACACCCTTTCATCGCTATGAATCTTTGCGCCAGAACCCGGGTTTAGGCGCAACATCCAGCTATTACGGCGGTTGCCGTGATGCGGGCTGGGGCAATATTTCCAATACCATTCACAGACAAATTTGCCAGCAGGGTAGTGATGGTTGGGAACGTTGTGCACATTTTTATGAGCTGTATTTTGAGAAAGATCAGGCGGTGCATTTAACCTTTTTAGGCGGCCATCGTCATGATGTGGAAACCGTGATTGTCTGGACAGTGAAAGGCCATGGCCAGGACTATGTCAGTCATGTCTCAACCAGTGCCCATGGTAACTTTGATACCAGGCCAATGAACACGCTGCAGCAACACAATGGTCATCCGCTGGTGGTGTATCACAAAGACGGTGTGGGCACTCACGCCTTTCGTTTTGCTAATGCCACTGACAAAGCCAATGTCGAGTTTCAGGGCAACTGGGGTGAGTTTTATGCGCCCAATATCATCAGTCATTACCGCGCTGTAGCGCAGTGGGATTCGAATGAACAAGTTCGTCATGACCGCAATACACAGTACCGCATCGCGCTGGAGCAATCGAACTTTGGTTCAGCCAGCTTTAAAACCCGTAATGATCAGCTGATTATGGATCAGGCCAATGCCAACGTGCCTCGCTCTGATGCCTTGTGGGCTAATATCTGGTTTAACTGGGACGATATAGCAGTCACCAAAGCCAAAGAGTTACAGGCAAACTATCCTGGCATTTATCAGACGATTAAAGACCGCTATTAAGTCCTTCTTCTACCTCGTTCTTCTGGCCAAAGTGCTGCAAAACTGCAGCACTTTTTTAAGCCGGCTTAAGTTTGAGTTCAGCCTCAATTGCTACCTTCAACAGGTACTGCGGCCTTGTGTTGCACCCTCAAGTCCTGAAGAAGGAAATTGATATGAAGCATAAATCAGCTGGTTTTTTCACCCTAGTTCCTGCCTCTCTGAGTCTGATCGCTGTGTTGGCTATTACTCCTGCTATTGCTCAGACGCAAGCCAACTGCAGCGTTTTAAAAGGCTGCGAACAGAAATTCTGTGAGATAGAAATGCAACTGACGATGGCAAAACAAAGCGGCAACACAGATCAGGTGGCTGGTTTGCAAATGGCACTGGATAATGCCAGAACCAGCTGTGATGACAGCAGGCTAAAAGCTGCTTTGTCTGCAAAGCTGGCTGAAGCCAATCAGGATTTGGTGCTTTATCAGGCCGATTTACAGCAGGCTGAGCAAGGCAATCAAAAAGATAAAATACTGAAATACCGTAAAAAACTGGACGAAATAACCAGCGAAATCAACAGATTAAAACAGCAGTTGAGCCAACTGGAACAACTGCCGCAGTGATTGCTGTTCTGGCAAAACTCAGGCGCTAGTGCGTCTGAGTTTTGTCCAGCGCCGTGACTTCGCCTGTTTGCATATTCAGCATAAAATCGCCATTCGGCGGGCCTTGTAAAAAGCCCTGAATGATCTGAAATAAAGCGGCAAACTGATATCTGCTGTACTGAGGTAAAGTCCAACTGGCCCAGTTTTGAGCCGCTGGTGTTACAGACGCCTGTTTAAGCCTGGCGGTAAAAAAGCCGTATTCTTTCAGCCGTGTGGCCGGGATATCCGGAAGAGCCAGTTCTCCGGCATTTTGTAAACGGTAAAAATCCAGCACTAAGTCAAAACCTGTCCACTGCGCTAAGTCTTTCAGCTTTATGCCTGCTGCTAAAGCCTGGTTTTGCGCTTTTTGGCTGGCTTGTTGCCACTGCGGGCTTTGACTGAGTTGCTGCAACAGAGCAGGTGAAAACTGCCCCAGTGTCACTTTGCTATCCAACTGAGACAGGATCAGCATTTGTTCACCATTGAGTGCCAGCAACAATTGGCGCAATTCATCCGGCCAGTCCTGGGGTAAAAAACGTAAACGGGTTAGTTCACGTAAATGACCGTTGGCAAATTCGCGGTAGTTTTTTGCCTGCAGCAAAGTTGAATCCCAGACTGGCTGCTGGCTTTGCTTCAGCTGCTGCCATTCCTTTTGATAATGGCCAAATAACTGATTAAAACCCGGTACATGCTCCAGCTTTATGGTCTGAACCTTTATCTGCTGCGCATCCGTCAGGGTCAGTAATTTATAGGCCGGGACATAAGCAGCTAAAGAGGGGGCCTGAATATTCACCAGACTATGGCCGCTGTCTGATTTCACTACTGCCGTATTGTTTAAATGCATATGGCCGCCTATATGCAGCTGCACGCCAAGGTCGGCTAAGCGCTGGCTGATCTGCTGTTGCGGGCTGCGGGATAATTGCCCCTTATCTTCACCCAATAAAGCCGCTATCTGCTGAGTCTGGCCCTGATAAAACTCAATCATAGGGTAATGGCTGAAGGTGATTAAGGTTTTGCCCTGAGCTTTAGCCCGCTCTGCCACTTGTTTGACCCAGGCCATGACCTGGGGTTTGTAGTCAAACATAGCGTTGTAGCCGGCATTGCCACTGCCTTCAAAGGCTTCAGCCGTATTGGCCTTGCCTTTGTAGCCTGCTTTGGGTTTATACACATTGGCATCGATCGCCAGTAACCATAAGTCTTTCACAGGTTCCACCAGATAACTGGCATCAGGGATAATATGGCAGTTGTTGTAGTCTGATTTTTTATAAGTTCCGCCAGCGCCTTGCTGACAAATTTCAAACTGGCGTTTGCTGAAATCGGACTGAGCTAAAGCCACGGCATGGTTGTAGTTGGCTACAGAATAAGAGCTGTAGGGTGTTTCAAAGTACAGATCTTCTGCTTTGGGGTAAAAACCAAAGTCTGCAAGTTCTGTCATTAATTCGCTGTAGCCCAGCTCTTTGACTTCTTCAGTACAAATCACTGGATTCGTTTGGCTGGCACAAGCTTCAGAGCCCAGGCTAAAAATAGCTAAAGGCCGGCCATCTGCGCCTAAATAATCAGCTTTACCTGCAGGCTGCGCATAAGGCCGCACCGGATCATGATTGCCAAAAGTCAGTAAAAACTTCAGGCCATGGGTTTTGCTGTAGTGCTGCATTATTCGTTTTAAGCCACGGATATGCACGCTTTGGCCATCGTCACTGAAATCGCCGGGCAGCACGACCAGTTTCACCTTACGACGCACCAGATCATCCAAAGCAGCCTGCAAGGCAAAATAGTTTTCGTTAAAAAGCCGGGTGGATTGCAGCTGAGCGGCCATAGTGCGGATAGTGGCGGCTTTGTCCGTACTGTTGCTTTTAATTCCTGCAAAGCTGCCGTCATTAAATTGGGCATAGACATCATGAAAATGCACGTCAGGCAAAAAAGCAATCTGTAGCTGTGGCTTGGTTGCCAATACAGGTAAAGCAAACATAGCCAGTACAGAACAAAAAAGGACTGTTTTCATCAATGGTGTTTTCCTTTGGATCCGAATAAAAAAGGCCACAGCGGGCTGTGGCCTTTTAAGCTTGTATCATCTGACGAGCAGCCTAAACCGCATTAGAAATCTGCACGCAGACCTAAACTGACACGTCGGCCGGAGAACTCATACCTCACCGGGAAAGCTG
>CBIMJC010000125.1:0-10862 GCA_966244125.1 uncultured Rheinheimera sp. | reverse complement strand
CCGGAGCTGCCGCATTGGCATTTCCAGCTATGGCCGATCAGGCTGCGGAAGAAACCACCGCTAAAAAAGAACAACAGGTAGAAGTTATTCAGGTTCGGGGTCTTCGTGCCAGTACCGCTGCATCAATTAACACCAAACGTTTTGCAACCTCGCAGGTTGACGGCATTACTGCCCAGGATATAGGTAAGCTGCCTGACGTGACTATTGCGGATTCTCTGCAACGGATCACTGGTGTGCAAATTGAACGGGTAGCAGGTGAAGGCGGTCCGGTTCAGATCCGCGGTTTACCGCAAATAGATACCACATTAAATGGCGAAGTATTTTTAAGCGCTACCACTATTGATGCGTCACGGGCTGATTACAGTGACTTACCATCTCAGTTGTTCTCCGGTGTTGACGTCTACAAATCTTCAGAAGCCAAACACAGCGCCAAAGGCATTTCAGGTTCTGTTGATTTAAAAACCCGCCGTCCTTTTGAAATGGATGATGGTTTTACCTTTGCCGGCGGTGCTGAATTAACCCGTGGCTCCATCAGTAAAGAAAGTGATCCTATGTTTAATGCATTGGCGTCTTTCCGCGATGAAAAATGGGGATTACTGGTTTCTGCAGTCACCAGTGAAGCGAATCTGGCGACAGACTATAACGGCTATTTTGACACCTCAGAAAATGGTGGCATAGGCGCAGCCAACAACAACTTTACCTGGGGCGACAACCCACGGGGCGAAACGACCCGTCATGTAGTGCCACAAGGTTTTGCTGCTTTTAACAAAACTGAAGAGCGTGACCGCAACGCTTTCCAGAGCTCATTTCAGGCTGAAATCACCGATGAAATAGAATTGATTGCAGACTATTTCTATACGGATCAGGAACGTTTTAATGCCCGTAGCGGTTTCTCACAAAATAACCGCTGGTACAGTTTTAATGACTACGCTTACCCGACAGAAAATGGCTGGACAGGCGACACCTTTGAAGACGCTAACGGAGATACCTGGGGGGCGGTGAACGCCTTTTACATGAAACCCTGGCGTATGCAGTCTTTTACTCAGGTGAACGTCAATGAAGAAAAATCCCGTAACCTGAATTTACAACTGAAGTTCGATCTGGATGGGCCGTTAAAAGGCGACATGCGGATGACCCGTGCTAATGCAAGTCATAAGATGCGTCATGGATACGGCGAAGGTGACATGCTCAGTATCGACAGAGGCACACTGGTAACAGGTCCTGGTCAGTTTACTCAGGGCAGTAATTGTACTAGCGGCGAAGCTATAGTCGGCGCAAACGGTGGTTGTTTTGGCCGTTTTGCTCCAGGTGGTATCGAAGACAATGATTTCCTGCTGACTTATGATGCCTCAGGCAAATATCCGGTGTTTGGTGGTTTTGATCAGATTGTGAACGGTGGTGCAGGTCCGCGCAGCGTGGCGGATTATATGGCCGACATCAACTCTTATCATGTGGGTGCTTTCTCCTCTGAAGGTAACACAGATACTGCGGGTGAAATTAATACATTAAGCACCAAATGGAACTATGAGTTCCAGGATGACATGTTTATCCGCAGTGTAGATTTTGGCGTGCGGATGCTGGAGCGGACAGTAGACCGTGACAACTTCACTTATACCTCAGAGTTTGGTAATGGCTGTGATATTGCACAGTGGAAAGCTGTTGACCAGTACATCAACACTGCAGGTTGTCAGGGCAACCCTGCTGCAGGTGAATACCTGGCTGTGGATACTGTGTTTGACGGTCAAACTATTCCTGCCGGTACCTGGATGCCATACACTTTATTAGGCCCAACCCGCCTGGATAAATACACTACAGTGTCTTACCAGACTAATTTTGGTAACGTCAGCGGTATTCCGGGCGTATGGGTTATTGATCCTGAGAACTTCCGTGATCCACGTGCTTTCCACGAGAAGACTTTTGGTAATGTACAGCGGGTTGAAAATGCCGGTGCAACTTATGATGTTGCGTTGGATGAGTTCAACTACTATCTGCAGGCCAACTTCGAGCATGGCATTTTCAGCGGTAACTTCGGTATGAAAGTCGTTGAAACAGACCTGCGTGTGAAGCAAAACCTGACGGGCACGAACTTACCTCACAGCGGTCTGGCTCCTGATACAGGTGATGTGGTCACTGAACGTAGTTACACCGATTACCTGCCTTCACTGAACGTGAATGCACAAGTGATGGATGATGTGATACTCCGTGGTGCATTCTCGGAAAATATGCAGCCTCTGGATCTGATGGTATGGGGTGGTGGTAAAACTGTAGGTATGACTATAGACGGCAGCTGTGACTGTTTACGTGTTCGCAACGGTAGTCTGACAGGTAACCCGTCGCTGAATCCATGGCGCTCGAAAAACTACTCATTGTCTGCTGAATATTATGTAGGCAGTGCGTCAATGGCTTATTTGTCTACTTATAAGATTGAAATCGAAAGCTTCACTACTGATGGTACAGTGATGATTGACGAGCCGGATCCGGATGGTGTGACCCGTGGTCCATGGCCATTCAGTACTCAGGTACAAGGTAGTGGCGGTGATGTGACAGGTTTGGAAATCGGTGGTCGTCTGGCCTTAAATGATATGCTCGGTGATGACAGCTTCTTGTCTGGTTTTGGTTTAGACGCCAACTATACGCTGAGCAAATCAGAGCAGGACAAAAAAGGCATCAACGGCAGCGAGTTACCTTTCCCGGGCATGTCAGAAGATACCTACAACTTTGTTGTGTGGTATGAGCAGGGTGGTTTCTCAACCCGACTGGCATGGAACTCACGTAGTCCTCGTCTGATCACTCAGGGCAGTTCAGCTGTTGGCGGACAATCTTTGTATCAGGACACCTATTCTCAGTTGGATCTGAGCCTGTCTTATGATGTGAACGAAATGACGTCTGTGTACCTGAACGGTTCAAACATCACTGAAGAGTTCCAGCAGACTTATCTGGAGTTTGAATCACAAAAGGCCTTCCAAAACGTGTATGAAGCACGCTGGACTGCTGGTATACGAGTGAAGTACTGATAACAACTTAACCTTATACTGAAGGTGAATAAAACCGTCGTAGCGTAAAAACTACGACGGTTTTTATACTTCAGGCCTAAGTTTTATAACCCATCAGTGTAGTAAGGTGTATGGATGAAAACTCATTCAGTTCGGAATATTGTGATAGTCGGAGGCGGCACTGCTGGCTGGATGTGCGCTGCGGCTTTGAGTCAGCATTTTTTAGGACAAGCAGTTTCGATCCGGTTAATTGAATCCTCAGAACTGGGTACTGTTGGGGTAGGGGAATCCACTATTCCAAGCATCAGGCGTTTTTACGCCCGGCTGGGCTTGACGGATACAGATGTGATCAGGACAACCAGAGCCACCTGTAAGTTAGGCATTGAATTCAGAAATTGGCGTAAGCTGGATCACAGCTTTATCCATCCCTTTGGTTTGTTTGGGCAACCTCTTAATCAGGTCCCTTTTATGCAATGTTACCTCGCCGCTTGTCAGGCGGGTTTGACAGACTCATTGCAGGATTTTTCTCTGGGTGTTGCTCTGGCGCGTGACAACAAATTTTGTCTGCCGGATCCAAAGCCAAAATCTATGCTGACCATTTTTGACTGGGCTTTGCATTTTGATGCCTCTTTATTTGCTGGCATGATGCGCAGTTATGCCGAACAAAAAGCGGTACAACGCACAGACGCCCGGGTGCTTTCTGTGCAAAGCAACGAGGCGGGCATCACAGATTTGTTACTCGACAATGGTGAAGTGGTCCGTGGTGATTTGTTTATTGATTGTTCTGGTTTTCGTGGTTTGTTAATAGAGCAGGCGCTGAACACTGGCTATGAATCCTGGCAACAATGGTTGTTGTGTGACAAAGCCGTAGCAGTGCAAACCGAAGTGCAGCAGGAGCCTGTGGCACGCACCAGAGCGACAGCTCATAAGGCAGGATGGCAGTGGCGTATTCCGCTGCAGCACCGGCAGGGCAACGGTTATGTCTATTCCAGTGCTTTGATCAGTGATGATGAAGCCACAGCGACCATGCTGGCCAATACAGATGGCAAAGCCTTGCATAGTCCACGTTACTTTAATTTTACCCCAGGGCGGCGCAAGTTGGCCTGGCATAAAAACTGTGTGGCACTGGGGTTGGCGTCAGGCTTTCTGGAGCCGCTGGAAAGCACCAGCATAGCCTTGATTGAAACTTCGATTGAACGCTTACTGCTGACTTTTGACAGGCCGGCTTATAGTGATGCTGATGTGGATCGTTTCAACGAAGTCACTAAACTCGAATACGAACGGATCCGGGATTTTATTATCCTGCATTATAAAACCAGCCAGCGCACAGATGCAGAGCTGTGGCGCCACTGCGCCGCTATGGACATCCCAACAGAGCTGGCCGACAAAATACAGGCTTTCAGGCAGCAGGCTGATGTTCCCCGTTTGCCATGGGAAATTTTTGGTGCTGACAGCTGGCTGGCATTGTACGACGGGATGGGCGTTTTGCCTGAACAACTGCCTGCTGCGGCGCTGAAATTGCCACAGCAGGCTTTGGTCGATGAGTTAAAGCAGATGCGAAGCTTTATTAGCCGGACAGTACAACAAATCCCATCTCACCCGGAGTTTCTGAAACGCTTTTGTGGTTATCAGTCACTGTCCTGAGCCGGACAGTGACGGCGGATAAAGGTCTGATGAGAATCTGCCTGCAAAGCGGCAGCTTCCATGGACCCACGCATCTGCGCAAGCTTTTGCTGTAACACCTCAAGCGGAACAGCAGCAGCCTTTGCATCAAAGTGCTGTGGCAACACCCTGAAACCGTTGTACATAGCTAACCAGCTGCTGTGTTTAAATGACTCCTGATCATAAAGGGCAACATGGCCTCTGTGCTGATAAAGCTCGATTTTATGGGCCAATGAATCCGGTATGTCCATATTGGCACAGTAGCGCCAGAACTCGGTATCCCGGCGTCCGGTCAGTTTGTAATGAAGGATCAGGAAGTCCCTGATTTGTTCCAATTCCAGATTATGCAGTCTGTTGACTTCATTAATGTCGCACTCAGCGAAGCCATCGACCGGGAAAAAGGCTTCCAGCTTGGCCAGCGCGGTCTGCACCAGCGAGATGCTGGTTGATTCCAGAGGTTCGAGAAAACCTGAAGCTAAACCTAATGCAAAACAGTTTTTATGCCAGATCTTATCGCGTCGGCCTGGAGTAAAAGACAGCTTACGAGGTTCCGTCAGTACCTCGCCTTCGACAGTATGAAGCAAAGTCTGCCTGGCTTGTTCGTCTGAACAAAATGCGCTGGAGAAGATATGGCCGTTTCCCATCCTGTGTTGCAATGGAATACGCCACTGCCAGCCGGCATCCATAGCTATAGAGCGGGTGTATGGCAGTATGCCCTGTTGTCCTTTGGTCTGTACCGCAAATGCTGCGTCGCACAGCAACCAGTGTTGCCAGCTTTGATAACCCACGCCCAGAGCTTGCCCCAGCAGCAAACTGCGAAACCCTGAGCAATCAATAAACAAGTCTCCTTGCAGCACTGCGCCGTCTTTGAGTACCAGGCTGTCAATAAAACCGTTGTCAGGTTTGAGGTTAACCTGAGCTATTTCCGCATCCAAATGAGCGACGCCTGCCGCAAGAGCATGTTTTTTAAGATAGGCCGCATAAAGCGACGCATCAAAATGATAGGCGTAACTGTAATCAGCCAAAGGAGATTGAGGTGTTGGGTTTGGCTGGGCAAATTTATTCTGCCTGGCCAGAATACAGGCAAAACTGTAGTCTTCAAAATTGACCGGCACCCCGGATTTTGCCAGACGGTTCAGGTAATGATGAAAAGCGACCCCATCGACTGGTAAACCAAAATCGGCAAAAGGATGAAAAAATTGACTGCCTTGCTGATACCAGTTTTCAAACTGTATCCCCAGTTTAAAACTGGCCTGGGTTGCTTTAATAAAATCCAGCTCGTTGAGACCGGCTTTATGATTAAAATGCACTATGCCCGGAATAGTGGCTTCACCCACTCCGACTGTGCCAATCTGACTGGATTCAACCAGTGTGATGTGTAAAGGGGATGCTGTTTTAAAGCGTGCCAGACTAATGGCTGCCATCCAGCCAGCAGTGCCACCGCCTGCAATGACCACTCTGGTTACTGATGCTGTCATATCAACCTCTGAAGAAAGCTGAGTATTTTTTACACTCGATTGACAGCGTTGTCAAACTCTTCATCCTGCGTTGGTGTTAGTTGAGAAAGTATGCCAAAACTCTGGTTGCAGCTCTGTATTGATACCAGTTTATGTACGTTATCTGTTTCAAGCTGGTGTTTTATTATTCAAAAGCTATTTATGCCCGGCGAAGCAGTTTCTCAGCCACAGCCTGGCAGAATAAAAACACAGGATTAAAGCTGACTGACATTGATTGCAGCAACGGGCCAATTAGTGGTAGTGTCAGTGCCTGTAAACTGAAAGCCGAAGTTCTGTGCAACGGAAAATGAGACGGCTAAGTCGTAAAATGTGATAGAGGTTATTCATGTCATTGCAAATTGCTCCACTACAAAAAGAAAAACACGCTCAAACTAAAATTAACATCAGCAGTCCATTTGGCTTTGCCCAAGATCAGCACATTCTGCCTGTTGTAGTGCAGGAGTTTGTGCGCATTGGTGCTGAAATGCCGATCGTGTTTATTAAAGACCCTGCGACAGAGCGTTTTGATGTTGTGGCTATGCTGGGCTTAAAAACAGGCGAAAACCTGATGGTTGCTGAAGGCAAATGGCAAGGTTTTTATGTGCCGAAAGTGTTGTGGAATCACCCGCTGATTTTTGTTGATGATCCTGCTCAGGAAGGTCAATTACTGGTGGCGCTGGTTGAATCCAGCCCTATGGTAAATACAGAAACAGGCCATGCTCTGTTTGACGAAACAGGTGCTGAATCTGACTTCTTAAAATCCCGCGTAGATTCAATGAAAGAGTTCTTTTTGCAATCTCAAACCACAAGAGCTTTTAACAAAGCCCTGGCAGATCTGGATTTATTAGTTCCTCAGACTTTAACTATCAAACTTGAAGGCAAACCACGTGAAATTACGGGGATTTACATCGTTGATGAAAAGAAACTGAGCTCCTTGTCTGATGAGCAGTTACTGGATTTAAATAAACGCGGCATGATGCCGGCGATTTATGCACATTTAATGTCATTGCAACAAGTTCAGCGTCTGGGCGAGCGTGCAAATAAAGCTGCTACAGCAGCCTGATCCTTCTGTATCTGAACAAGCAGCCACAGATGTGCTGCTTGTTTGGTTATCATTCTGTTCTGCGTGGCTTTAGTTTTCTCTTCTTTTGTTAAATTTAAATTCAGACTCTGTTTAGAGTAAAAAAACACTTGATTTGGCTAAAAAAAGCACTAATATAGAAATGACAGCGTTGTCATGTGTAGGGAATTACTTTTCTGTGACCTGTTCTGGTGTCAGTAAGCAGTGAAGTAAACACTCAATCAGAAGTTTGCTGGGGTCTGATTGTTGTTTTTCTGTCGTCAGAATCCTGTTGATTGGTAGTTGGTCAGCAGAGGTTGCCAGCAAACATGGAGGTTGTGTTTTATTTGCCAATCCTTACCCAAGGGATCTTTGAGGATACTGCGTGCAGTATCCTCTTTTTTTATTTGCATCAAGCCCATAGATGCAATGGCAGGCTGGCTATATCTTTGGCTGCCTATTAAAGTGTGGCCTTGTCGGGCGAAGGAATAGTGGAGTTTTATGCGGCAAATACGCTGGGGTATTATTGGCTGTGGTAATGTCACTGAATTAAAAAGTGGCCCGGCTTTTAACAAAGTGGAGCAATCCGGTTTAGTGGCTGTAATGCGTCGTGATGCTGTTAAAGCGGAAGATTACGCCAAACGCCATCAGGTGCCACATTGGTATAGTAACGCCCAACAACTGATCAACGATCCACAAGTGGATGCGGTATATATAGCTACACCACCAGACAGTCACAAAGACTACGCTTTGTTAGTAGCGGCAGCAGGTAAAATTTGTTGCGTTGAAAAGCCTATGGCTCTGAATTCCGCTGAATGTATTGAAATGTTGCAGGCTTTTGAACAGAAGCAGTTACCTTTGTATGTCTCCTATTACCGTCGTTCTTTGCCACGTTTTTTAAAAATCAAAGAGTGGCTGGAACAAGAATTGATTGGTACACCACGTCAGGTGCAATGGAGCTTCAGCCGCACACCCAATACCACAGATTTGAGCGGGCAATACAACTGGCGCACTGATCCGGCCAAAGCCGGAGGCGGTTATTTTATGGATTTAGCCAGCCATGGCCTGGATTTGCTGCTCTATCTGCTGGGCGATGTGGTGGATGTGCGTGGTATAAGCCAGAACCAACAAAAGCTGTATACGGCAGAAGATGCTGTAGCTGCGGTCTGGCAGTTTCAGTCAGGTTGTTTAGGTACAGGATTCTGGAACTTTGCAGCAGCAGAGCGGAACGATAGAGTGGTGATCTATGGCTCTGCTGGCCGTATTGAATTTTCAGTCTTTGAGAATGCCCCAGTGCAGCTGTTCACAAAAGAGCAGCAACTGAGTCTGGAGATCGCTCATCCGGAAAACATCCAGTTTTACCATATACAGGCTATGGTGCAGGATTTGTTGTATAGCAAGGGACACCCTTCTACAGGCAAAACAGCATTAAAAGCCAGCTGGATGATGGAGCAGATCTTAAAAAGCTAAGTGAATGAGGGGCAGAGTAAAATTAAATACAACTTAATTTTGCTCTGACCCTCATTAGGTGCTAATTCAGCTTTGTGACTCTGCTGGTAGAACCATTTTTTGCTTTGGTGCGCAGTAATAAGTTCGTGCTGACTTTTACTGCTTCAGTGTAAGGTATCCAGCTTTGACCCTGATCTTCACTGTATTCTATGGTTAGCCCCGGCCAGGCACTGTTGGCCAGTAACAATCCATCCTGCAGCACTGCACCTGGTGGTGGCAGATACAAAGCAACACCAGCTTCAGCTAAACGTGGCAACTCTTTTTGAGTTAAAGTCCAGCCAAAACGCTGCCAGTCCTGTTGCCGCTTTTCTGTGTCAGGCTTTGCACCTTCCCAATCGGCTTTGTGCCATGCCCGCTCTGCTACGGCCAGTAAACGAGGGTACAACATTTTTTCCAGTTGCTCTGGGGTACGAATGGTTTCAGTCCAGATCTGTCCCTGAATACCCAAAATATTTTCTGGTTTTTCTAAGGCTGGTAGCTCTTTTCCTAATAAAGTTTCAAGGTTTTCAATCACCTGGCCTTCGCGTGTTTTATCAGCATTGGCGTATAAATCATCGGGCATATAACCAAACACTTTGGCGACATCGGTAAAGCGGGCCGCCCAATAATAACCACGCTCTTCAGGGTGGGCTTCGTACGGATGGTCAAAGTACAAATGAGTACCGTGTGACAAGACCACCTGATAACCAGCATTGGCTAAACGGTAAGCCCGATCCGCCACACCCCATTCCCAGATATTATCCCAGACGTTGGCATAAACATGTTCATTGGCAAATTGCTTACGGTTAAAGGGGGTTTTGGCGTCGTACATTAATCCATCTTCCCAGCCGCCTAAGGTAAGTTGCCGGTTAGCAGCCAGCTGCGCCACTTTGGCAACAAAATAAGGTTTTAAATCAGCCACACCTGCAACACCGCTGTCCTGAGTTGCAATCAGTTGCTGACAGGCCGGAGAGGCGGTCCATGAACCCACACCTGTTTCATCGCCGCCCATGTGGAAAGTACGCAGCTGCAGACCAGCCTGACGATACATTTGCTGCAATTCATAAATGACTTTATCAACAAAAGCATAAGTAGAGGGCATACAGACGTTTATTGAGTTGTCTGTATAATTTTGCACTGTCATGTACTTGGATTGATCGTCCGGATCCGACAATAAATACTGCTTAGCTTCTGCTTCTTTGCCTTGTTCTTTCAGCGTCAGATAACGGGCTTGCATAGCCTTCACCGCAGCTCTGGCATGACCTGGCATGTCGATTTCGGGAATGATCTCGATATGACGGACTGCAGCGTATTTTAATATTTCAATAAAATCTGCTGTGCTGTAGTAACCGTTGCCGTTACCTGATGAAAACGGACCTGTTCCCAGTTGGGTTAACAGGCAGTTGCGCTCTGTTAAATCAAAACAACGGTTTGCACCAATCTGAGTCAGCTCAGGCAAGCCCGGAATTTCCAAACGCCAGCCTTCATCTTCAGTTAAATGCAGATGCAGCTTGTTTAACTTGTAGCGCGCCAGTTGGTCGATCATCCGCAAAGTGACTTCTTTACCATGGAAATTCCGCGCCATATCGTAATGTAAACCGCGCCAGCTATAGCGTGGCCAGTCGCTGATTGTCAGATTGGGTAATTCAACCCGCTCACCTTCGACAGGAAGTAAAGCCAGCAGGCTTTGTACCGCATAAAAAGCTCCTGCATTGTCAAAGCTACTGACGGCAATTTGCTCATCGTGGATCACCAACTGATAAGCTTCAGATTTTTCTTTGCCTGCGGCAATGCCCAAAGCGATATGAGGCTGATTGTTATCAGGTGCTTTGGTGGTCAGGGCTAAAGACAAGCCTGTGATTTGCTTTAATTGCTGTTGTAAATAGCTGGCTTCAGAAGTTAAACGCCCACTGTGATAAATCACCCAATCAGAACTGAGTTTAGTGGTTCCACGCTGATAACTGACTTGCTGTGGACTGGGCACTATGGATAATTGCTCGGGTTTTTCAAACGCAGACAACTGCTGCTGATTGAGCACAAAACGGTTTTGACTGGTGGCTATCGGATATAAATCCGGACCAGGTTGATTAAAGCGTTGTAACTGTTCAGCTTTGGTATAAGGTTCGACAAAGCGGCTGAAATCTTCAGTATCTGTATTGGCAA
>CBIMJC010000124.1:0-10951 GCA_966244125.1 uncultured Rheinheimera sp. | reverse complement strand
ACCCTACTCCACCTGTGTTTGATGGTGAAGAGGATAGAAACGGCAAACGTAACCATGATGAAGTCCGGTTCTGGACTGATTATTTAAGCCCGGCAAAATCAGCTTATATCTATGATGACAGAGGCCAGAAAGGCGGTTTGGCAGAAGATCAAAGCTTTGTGATCCTTGGAGATTTGAATTCATCCCCAGTAGAAGGTAATGCCTATAAAGAAGGTATTGGTAGTTTACTGATGCATCCAAGAGTGGATAGCAGCTTTACTCCCCAAAGTGCCGGCGGTAAAGCTCATAGCCCGGATAGTCCTTATGCAGCAACTCATACTGCGGGATGGCGGATGAGAGCGGATTATGTATTGCCGTCCAAACAAGGCTTCAAAGTGTTATCCAGCGGTGTATTCTGGCCAGCAAAAGGTCAGCCGTTTTATGAACTGGTCGCGGATCGGACTGCAAGCTCTGATCATCGATTGGTGTGGGTAAAGTTGAAGCTGGTTAAATAATCAAACTGCAAACATAAACAAAAACAAATGGGGTCAGGCCTTGAATTTTGAATCAAATTCAAGGCCTGACCCCTATATTACTTCTGCTCTGCCAGTGGGGTGCTGTAGGCAAGCTCCATATCCCATGGCAGTTGGATCCATGTGTCCTGTTCTATATCAGTCACATAATGATCCACCAGAGGTTTACCCTGAGGTTTGGCATACACAGTGACAAAACAAGCAGTTGGGAAATGCTCCCGCAGCGCTTTAGCTGTTTCACCTGTGTCGACTAAATCGTCCACTATCAGCAAACGTGGGCTGTCCGCTAAAGCAGCGTCTTTCAGCACTTTTAATTCACGTTGTTGATCATGGTCGTAGCTGGAGACACAAATACTGTCCACCACCCGGATATTCAGTTCCCGCGCCAGAATAGCGGCAGGCACTAAACCACCGCGGCTGACTGCGACTATGCTGTCAAAATCGCGGTTTAATAAGTTTTTCGCTAACTCTTTGGTGGCTCTGTGAAAGGCTTCCCAGGATACATAAAACATTTTGTTGGTGGTTAGTGACATAACTGTTCCTTAAACCAGAGCTAATGCGATTTCAACCATCTCATTAAAAGAGGTCTGACGTAATTCAGCGCTTAAGGCTTCACCGGTACGGATATGATCGCTGACTGTCATGATAGCCAGAGCTTTAATACCAAACTCTGCCGCTACGCCATATAAACCAGCGGCTTCCATTTCAACACCTAATACACCGTATTTTTCCAGGCGGTCGAACAAGGTTGGATCCGGGTTGTAGAACAAATCAGAGGTAAATAAGTTACCTACTTTGACATCAATATTTTTTGCACGGGCTGCAGCAACCGCACGCTCCAGTAAACCGAAATCCGCTAAAGCTGCAAAATCCAGATTACCGCCCAGACGATTACGATTGACGTTAGAGTCAGTGCTGGCACCCATAGCGATCACAACATCACGCACTTTGACATCCAGTGGTAAACCACCACAGGAACCAATACGGATAATGTTTTTTACACCATAAAACTTCACCAGTTCAGTGGCATAAATCGACATAGAAGGAATACCCATGCCTGAACCTAACACACTGACTTTTTTCCCCTGATAAGTCCCGGTGTAACCAAACATATTACGTACAGTGTTGACACACACTACGTCCTGTAAAAAGGTATCGGCAATATGTTTAGCGCGCAGCGGGTCGCCAGGCATTAACATTGTGTCTGCAAAAGCGCCTTCAGGCGCATTAATATGAGGAGTTGCCATGAGTTACTCTGAATTAAGAAGCTAAAAAGGATTGGCCATAAGGCATGGCCGCTAAATCAAAATAGTCGGCCAGAGTCTGGCCCATATCAGCGAAACTTGCTCTTTCGCCTAAATCTTTGGCAGCGCGGTTTTTACCATAAAACAGCACTGGCACATATTCGCGGGTATGTTCTGTGCCTACCCAGGTTGGGTCACAACCATGATCCGCAGTTAACAGCAGCACGGCATCATCATCCAGCGCCGCCATAATCTCCGGCAAGCGGGTATCAAAGTACTCCAGCGCTTCACCATAACCAATAGGATCACGGCGGTGGCCATAGTTCTGGTCAAAATCAACCAGATTGGTAAACACTATGCTGCGCTCTGGCGCTATTGCCATTTCGGCCAGAGTTTTATCCACCAGCGCAGCTAAACCTGTGGCTTTCACTTCTTTGCTGATGCCCTGATGCGCATAAATATCCGCAATTTTACCAATGCTGATGACTGTGCCACCTGACTGAGTCAGGGTATCCAGCACAGTCGGAGCAGGAGGTAACACCGAATAATCTTTTCTGTTACCAGTGCGGGCATAATTTGTGGCTTCAGTCCCTAAAAAAGGACGGGCTATCACCCGGCCTATATTGTAACTGTCCAGAAGCTCACGCGCGGTTTCACAGAACTGATACAGCTTCTCCAGACCAAAATGTTCTTCATGAGCCGCCACCTGAAACACACTGTCCGCCGAGGTATAACAAATAGGTTTGCCGGTTTTGATATGTTCATCACCCAGCTTCACCAGAATATCAGTGCCTGAAGCGTGGCAATTTCCCAAAATTCCGGGCACACCGGTACGGCGGACTAACTCATCAATCAGTTCAGCAGGAAAGCTGTTTTGTTTATCGTGGAAATAGCCCCAGTCAAATAACACAGGCACACCGGCAATTTCCCAGTGTCCACTTGGGGTGTCTTTACCGCTGGATAATTCGCGGGCATAACCATAACTGCCGACCAGGGTTGGACTATCTTCGACCAATGCCATTTCACCACTGGCAGCAAAACCTGCTTTGACTAAACCTAAACTGGCCAGGTGAGGCAACTGCAGTTGACGGCCTTTAGCCTGAAAAAATGCTTTACTGATGCTGGCAAAAGTATTGGCTCCGACATCACCAAACTTGTCAGCATCAGGCGCACTGCCAATGCCGAAGCTGTCCATCACTAAAATTACTGCCTTTGACATACATACCTACCTATTACATCACCCCTCAGGATCTAAAGTGATCATGAGGCCAGGTAACGCCAGCCACAAGTGGCAAAAATTAAAAAGGGCACGCAGCTTATGCAAAAACGTACCCTTTGGCAATGCTCAATTTTACATTTTGCTAACTGATTTTAAATTTCCCTACTAAGCCAAACAAGGTATCAGACAGCAAGCGGATTTCATTCGACAAGCGATCATTGTCTTTGGCAATTTCTCCTGCTGCACTGGCCTGATCGTGTAAAGCGTACAGATTTTTGGTAATTTCTTCAGACACTAAGGCTTGTTCTTCAGTCGCTGATGCAGTTTGGGTCGCCATATCATTTACTTTAATGGAAGACTGCTGCAACTGGCGGAATACCTGTTCAGCCTGCGAAAAGCTGCTGACGGTCAAATCTGCATTGGTTTTACCGCTGTTAATGGCGGTCGCAGCTTCATTGACACGGCTTTGCAGCGCCTGGATCATTTCCTGAATATGGTTGGTGCTTTGCTGAGTTCTGGAGGCCAAGGTACGGACTTCATCAGCGACCACGGCAAAACCCCGGCCCTGCTCACCTGCCCGTGCCGCTTCGATTGCAGCATTTAACGCCAGTAAATTGGTTTGCTCAGCGATACCACGTATTACGTCCAACACAGACGCAATATTTTCGGAGCTGTTTTCCAGTTCACCTGAACAGGCCAGAGCTTTATCCACATCCCGGGTTAAACTGGCCATACTCTGAGTCACGCTGTTCACAACCACTAATCCGCGCTCTGCACTGATCTTGGCTTCATCCGCTTCATGTGCTGAATCTGTGGCGACCTGCGCCATTTCTTTATTGGCCAGTGTCATTTCATGCACTGCACTGACGATGGAATCAGAAGCTACATTCAGAGATTTGGTAATGTCATTGGTTTTGATAGCGGATTCAGACAATACCTGAGTCAGCTTACTCAGCTGCGCGGCTTGCTGCAGTACTGAGGCAATCAGTTGACATAAGTTGGCAACAAACCCATTAAACTGCCCGGCTAAAGCAGCAAATTCATCCTGTGAATTGGTATCCAGCCGTGCTGTTAAATCACCGTCACCTGAGGCAATCTCGGATAAACGCGCAGTTAAGGTATTGATTTGTGTGGTCAAAGACTTAGGCACGCTGTAGCTGAACCAGCCTGCTATCAGCAGTATTATCGCAGTGATGCTGTAGGTGGTGTTTTGGAAAAAACTGATCTCAGAAGTCAGCACTTGCTGTTCGCTGACAGATTTGCTCAAGGCCGCTTCACCTGCTTTATCCAGCACATTGCGTAAAGCACCAAACTGTTTTTGCTCTTCGGCTATCAGTTCAGCTGTTGCAGTGCCTGTTTTACTGGCGTTCAGCAAGGCTAAAGCACTTTGATACCAAAGCTGATAATCCTGCTCAAAGCCGGAAAATTGTTGTTTGATGTCAGGATAATCTTTTAAAAATTGGAGATAATCGGCAAATCGTTGTTTTACCTGCTGCGCATTTTCCTCTACATCAGCTTCAAGCGCTGCACTGTCACCTTGTTTACTTAAATGCATGGTAGAGGCCAGTTTGGCCTGATATAAATCCCGGTCGGCATTTAAGACAACAGAGATAGCTTGCAGGAAATTGTCCGCCTGTACCGCCAGCGCATTTTTTTGCAACCCTGATAAATAGCTAAACATAGAGACAACGATCAATAAAGTAAGAGCCAGGATAAGCATAGGTAAACTACTTTTAACTCTGATACTGTGCAGATTCATAATGAGGTCCTTGGACGGGTGTAATACTGGACTAAGTATTAATAACAGAATGACTTTCCGCCAAATTTTGCGGAAAAATAGTTCCTGACCGCTGTAAAGCCGCGGCAATGATCAGGGACTGAACTAAAACAATGAAGCAGCGTATATGCCAGCTGATAAATGGATGGAGTTTGGCAATGAAGACAGCAGTAATTACGGGCACAAGCCGTCGCCTTGGCGCTTATCTGGCAGAAAAACTCAGCAACGAAGGCTATCAGGTGTTTGGCCTGACCAGACAAATCAATGCAGAGCAAGGTTATCTGACACAACTGGTTGTGGATTATCAGTCGGCGGATTCTGTGATGGCAGCAATCAATCAGCTAAAGCAACAAAGTTCTGGTATCGACCTTTTGATCCACAACGCTTCTTTGTTTGAAAAAGATGAGTTACACAGCGACGATACAGTGAGTTTTTACCAGGCTTTATTTGCAGTGCATATGCAACTGCCTGCGCTGTTAAACCAACAGCTGGCACCACAACTGGCAAAAACTAAGGGCGGTGGTTTGATAGTTCATATCACTGATATTTATAGTGAAAACCCAAATCCGGCTTTTTCACTGTATTGCAGCACCAAAGCAGGGCTGGAAAACTTAATGAAGTCGGCCGCTAAAGCTTATGCGCCACAAATCCGCGTCAACAGTATTCAGCCCGGCCCTATTATGTTTTTACCTGAGCATAGCAACAGTGAAAAGCAGCAGGTGATGCAACAAACCTTAATTGCAGAGGAAGGCGGTTTCGAGCCAATTTATCAGGGCGTCCGGTTTTTGATCGACAATAAATTTGTCACTGGACTCAGCCTGAAAATAGATGGCGGCAGGTCGCTCGGAAAATAACTGACAATCGAACTGGATTGGCGCCTGTTTGCTGGCAGGATCAAACACCTGTTGAATATAGGACTCTGTCAGCTGTGCTTTCCAGTCTTCAGACCAAAGCTCCAGTTGGCAGATAATATCCAAATCACAGCTACGGTCTTTCACACTGCGCATTGGGTCGCTTCTGTCGCGCCCGAGTTGTTCTTCAATACGGCAGAGCTGAGCCTTTACATCAGAGGCAGTCCAGGACGACTTCAGCACCAGCACCGAATTAATAAACACATGTTCAGATTCCACCAATTGTGCCTGGGTATAGACTCTTTGGTACAAATACAGCGAACCAAAGCTTTTGGCCAATGCTCTGATCGCAGCGGCCACATGCAGTTCAGGCTGAATGTTTGAGCCTATCGAAATGACGTAATACATAAAACTCCCGGTGATTCAGCCTGCTGTATCCTTCAGCGGCGCTTTACTGAACTGCACACGCTGCCCCTGGCGGGCAAAGCCGGCAAAATGTGTTTCCACTATATGCTGGTACTCTGGCCAATGATCTTCGTAACTCATCAAATACATTTTTTTGCAAAGTTCGGCAGGGTACAAACTCAGCAGGGAATGTACAGAAGCGTGCACCGGATTGTAATCCGATAAGGTCACATCATGGAAAATCAGCCCTGGGTTTAATTGCATCAGCAGCTGAGGTATCGCCACTGTATCGCCGGAGTAAAAAATGCTGTGGTTAATCATCACACCAAAACAAGCTTTGCCTGGTGTATGAGAAACCCGGTACAGCTGGTAATAGTTGCCAAAGAGCTCAAACTCGTCATTTTGCAGCAGCACCAAATCAAAATAATCAGCAAGCTCATTTTCGCCTTCACCATTTTTCGCCAGCACACCTTTTAAGCACTGATGCCATAACTCGTCATAGAGTTCATGATGCAAAATCAGCCGGGCTTTCTTGTTATATTTATAACGCCCTTCATTCGCCAGCCGTTCCAGACCAAACATATGATCGGCATGCACATGGGTAATAAATACCGCATCTATATCCTGCAGCTTTAATCCCTGCGCCAACAAGGCGGGTTTGATAGTGTAACCACAGTCAATCAACAAAGTGCCTTCAGAGTTTGTCACCAATGCATTGTTATTAAACAAGGTATCGGATTCGGAATGACCACAACCGAGAATTAACAGTTCACTGGAATTGGACAACATCATGCATTTCTACCCAAATACGAAGTGTTTTATAGTACGGCTTTTGCCACGCATTGTATCACTGCTTTCGCCGATCTTTTTGTGAAAGCCAGCTTGATCACTTACTGTACCTTAGTGCTATAGCTTCACCGGATTAAAGGGATCAGAATAGCGGCACTATAGCTATTGCTTTTCAAGGACAGTTCAGATGAAAACCATGCCTTTTGTTTTATCCGCCGTTGTTTTAGCTTTGAGCTTTGCCAGTCACGCAGCTTTACCTCCTTTAAAACTGAATTTGGACCAGACCACAGTATCGGGTTTATCCAGTGGTGGTTATATGGCAGCACAGTTTCAGCTTGCTCATGCCGATTGGGTTAAAGGTGCGGCCATAGTGGCGGCGGGTCCGGTGTATTGTGCGCAGAATAATTTAATGACAGCGCTGGATCACTGTATCAATAAAGTCGGCAGCCCAATCCCTTTGGCGGAGATCAATAAGCAGCTCAAAGACTGGTCTGTACAAGGTTTGCTGGCGTCTGAAGCAGAAATTAAGCAAAGCAAAATCTGGTTATTGCATGGTACAGCCGATCAAAAGATCAACAAAGAAGTGGCTGATGCGCTCCATCAGCAGTACCAGCAGTGGTTACCGGCAGCGCAGCTGGCTTATGTGCAGGATAAAAATTTCGCGCATCATATGCCGACTGTCAGCGAAGGCAGTGCATGTGAAACTTCAGAAGCGCCATTTTTAGGCAAATGTAATTATGATGCAGCGGGTGAAGCACTGAAGTTTATTCAAGCCGGTTTAAAAGCCCCGGCAGACATCAGCAGTGGCACTGTTTATCCGATTGAGCAGCAAAAAATAGCAGGGGATCTGGCCGCTACTATGGCCGAACAAGGTTATGTTTATGTGCCCAAAAGTTGTGAACAAGGCCAAAGCTGTACTTTGCATATCAGCTTTCATGGTTGTAACCAACATGCTGAGGCTGTAGGTATGGCCTATGTTGAAAAAGCCGGTTTTAACCGCTATGCCGACAGCAACAACATAGTGGTGCTGTATCCACAGAGCCGGGCGTCCAACCTGATGCCAATGAACCCACAAGCCTGTTGGGACTGGTGGGGTTATACAGACGCCAATTATGCCAACCGTAAAGGTCAGCAAATTCAGGCGGTTGTTAAACTGGCTCAGTCTCTTAGCACCAGGTA
This sequence comes from uncultured Rheinheimera sp., assembly GCA_966244125.1. Lineage (GTDB taxonomy): Bacteria > Pseudomonadota > Gammaproteobacteria > Enterobacterales > Alteromonadaceae > Pararheinheimera. Next base: position 2,975 of record CBIMJC010000124.1, on the reverse strand, counting down.
AATACAAACGGAGCCCGGCTAAGGCTGGGCTTTTAACCACAAAGCCCGTTTCGTTAATTGGTCAGCACCTGCTTCTTTGTTTTCGGTCAGGGCCCAGGCTGGATCCGCCGCAAAAGTCACAGTGGTGGTATAAGTTTTACCACGGCTGAGAAAACTCAGTGCGGCGGTATCCCCCACTTTGTAACTGGCTAAAGCTTTGTCCCACTGCGCCTTGGACCTTAAATTGTAACGGCCCAGTTTTAGCAACACATCGCCTTTATCTACCCCGGCCTGATACAAAGGTGTACCAATCAAGGTATTGCTGTCGACTTTCAGCTGTTTGCCCTCTTCTACTAAAGCTGCTGCAGTTAAAAAAGCTTCTGTGGGTTTGGCTGGTGCTAAAGTTAAGCCCATAGCGGCAAATAAAGTTTTAAAATCAGGTAATTGCTGACCATGGATATAACGACTGAAGAAGTTTTTTGCAAAATCCGGGTTAGCTGTAAGTTCAGCCAAAGCCTGCTGCAGGTCCTGCTCCGTATAAGGACGACCCACTTTGCCAAATTCCTGCCATAACTTTCGCATCAGCAAGTCCAGGCTTAAAGCTTCAAACTCAGTACGCAGGGTTAAATCCAAAGCCAGCCCCAGTACTTCGCCATAGGTGTAATAGGAGATATAGCTATTGGCATAATTGGTTGGGTCTACAGATACGGCCGCATCGACAAAAGGAGCCAGTTCGCTCATACCTGTGGCCGGAAAAAACTGCCGGCCGGGTGACTGCTGTACTTTATTTAGGGCCGACACAGTTTTATCCAGATAGGTGGCTAAATCAAAATGCCCGGTGCGGCTTAATGTCAGCTTGCCATAATAATTAGTCACGCCTTCAGCAAACCATAAATGGCGGCTCATATTGGCGCGAAGGAAATCAAAAGGTTCTAAATCGGCCGGGCGTAATCGCTCCACATTCCAGGCGTGAAAAAATTCGTGCGACAAAGTTTCTATCTGAGCGTAATTCGCCTCTTTCAGAGAACGCTCATCGGTCAGAATGGTCGAGTTGCGATGTTCCATCCCATCACCGTCGACATAAGGCAGGTAGTCGGCAATAAACAGATACTGACCATAATCAAACTTCGGGTATTCACCAAAAATTTTCTGCTGCTCAGCCACTACAGCTTTGGCTTTTTCGGCGAAGCTATCAAGCTGTTGCTCTGTGCCCTGATGATGCAACACCAGATGAATAGTGGCTTCAGACTGCTGATCGGCCACTTTCCAGCTGCGCTGGCTAAAAGCACTTAACTCAACCGGACTGTCCATCAGATACTGTAAATTAGGCGCGGCGTAACTGCCATCCGCTTGCAGCTGCAACTGAGTCGCCACTTTCCAGCGTGCGTCCGGTAAGTCAAAACGTAACGAGGCCGGTTGCTCCTCGTAATCCTTTGCGAACAACAAAGTGGCAGGCATATTTAAATGCGCGTGAGTACGGTCTATCTGGTTATAGGTGCCATCCCCCCAATCACCATACAAAAGGTAATTGATAATCACAGTGCCATCGTGCTGCCCAACGGACCACTGGCCTGGACTGATACGCTGCAAGGGTAAAACTTTACCTGTGCTGTCTGTTGCTGTTAATCCATAGATATTTTTTGCAAAAGCATGAGGTGCATAACGGCCCGGCGAAGCACTGCTCATACTCAGGAGTAAATTGGCAGAACGGACAGCGTCAAACCGCACTTCAATGGCCGCTTCATGATGTGCTGCGTTGGCAAAAGACAACTGGTAACTGACGGTGGGCTGAATCGCGGTTTCTGCCGCCAGCAGGCTGAAACTAGATAAAACAAATGAAGACAAGGTAATAACAGGGCGCACTATGCAATCCTTGTGAAGAGACTAGCAGAACACCATAGAGCAATTCACAGCGGACTCCAATCTACATCTTCGCACTTCATCGCAAAAACAAAGCCATGCACAGAATTTCGCCCTTGAATACTGATAAAGCTGTGGTGCAGCACTTGCGGCTGTTGAATAATAAAGCCTGATGCACTAACGAGGGAGCAAGCAGGTGGTTCAGGCAGTTATTTTTGATATGGATGGGGTACTGATTGATTCTGAACCTTATTGGGCTGAAGCCGAGCAACATGTGTTTCGTCAGTTAGGCGTGACATTGGATCCGGCCATTACCTCACAAACCAGCGGCATGACCACCAGAGCTGTGACTGAGCTCTGGTTTAAACATTCGCCATGGCAGGGTTTTACTATTGAACAAGCTGAACAAGCCGTGATCAATTACGTAGCGCAGGCAGTGCTGGAACGTGGTGTGGTTAAAAAAGGTGTACTGGAGCTGCTGCAACAACTGCAAAGCTGGCACATTCCGGTAGCACTTGCCACCAACTCACCTGGCTCACTGATGAGCACTGTGCTGGATAAACTACAAATCCGCCCTTTTTTTCAGGCGCTTTGCTCTATTGAAATGGTCAGCCAGGGCAAACCTAAACCTGAGATTTACCATTTAGCCGCCACTAAGCTGGGCGTTGCTTCAGAACATTGCCTGGTGTTTGAAGACTCAGTGACAGGCTTAACAGCCGCCAAAGCCGCAGGCATGAAAGTAGTAGCCCTGCCCGCCGAACATCACTGGCACAGAGCTGAATACGATCAGGCCGAAAGCCGGTTAAAGTGTTTTAGCGACATTAAGCCAGAGCATTTTCGGGATTGGGGGTTCAAACAAATCTGACTGAAGCTTTGAGCAAGATAGAAAGCAAAAAGCCCGTCACAAGGACGGGCTTTCTGTTTTTTATGGTGCCCAGAGGCGGACCAGGTTTGCCAGGAGCAAACCGGAACAGCTTCAGCTGGCCCGAAGGGCAAAATACATGGATGTATTTTGTAATCGAAGATGACGCCGTTGGACATGAAATAAAAAAGCCAGTCTTGTGAGACTGGCTTTTTTATTTTTATGGTGCCCAGAGGCGGAATCGAACCACCGACACGCGGATTTTCAATCCGCT
>CBIMJC010000123.1:0-10966 GCA_966244125.1 uncultured Rheinheimera sp. | reverse complement strand
CATCACGGCGAATATTACGTACTGCAACACGGGCGCCTTCAGCTTCACCACGTACTACTTTGACTAAATCGCGACGACGCTCTTCTGTCAGCGGAGGCAAAGGTACACGAATTGTGGTGCCTGCACTCATAGGGTTTAAACCTAAATCTGACTGCAGGATGGCTTTCTCGACAGGCTGGATCAACGTCTTATCAAACACGCTGATCGTCAAAGTACGGGCATCTTCCACCGATACGTTAGCCACCTGGCGTAATGGTGTATTCGCACCATAATAAGACACCTGAATACCATCTAATAAACTTGGGTGAGCACGACCGGTACGGATTTTTGACAATTGGTTTTTCAGCGCTTCAACGCTTTTTTCCATCCGGATTTTGCTGTCTTTGAGAATATCGTTAATCACTTTGGCTTTCCTTTTTTTTGCTACACCAAAAAAGTGGCAGTTAGTTTACTGTAATTTCTCAGCGTGGTCGATCACTGTGCCTTCTTCTTCACCCAGCACCACACGTTTCAGTGCGCCTGGCGTATTCATATTGAAGACGCGAATTTGCATATTATGGTCACGGGCCAGAGTGAAGGCGGCTAAATCCATCACTTTTAATTCTTTCTCCAGCACTTCTGTGTAGCTTAATTTGCTGTACAGAGTAGCTGTTGGGTCTTTTACCGGATCAGCTGAATACACACCATCCACTTTAGTGGCTTTTAAAACAGCATCGGCTTCAATTTCAATACCACGTAAGCAGGCGGCTGAGTCGGTAGTAAAAAACGGGTTACCAGTACCTGCTGAAAAAATCACCACGCGGCCAGACTTTAACAAGCTGATGGCTTCAGCCCAGCTGTAATTGTCACAAACACCGTTCAGAGGAATTGCTGACATCAGACGAGCGTTAACAAAAGCACGGTGCAGCGCATCACGCATCGCCAGACCATTCATCACTGTCGCCAGCATACCCATATGGTCACCAACCACACGGTTCATACCAGCTTTTGCTAAACCTTCACCACGGAAAATATTACCGCCACCTATAACTATGGCGACCTGGATACCTAATTCAACCAGCTCTTTGATTTCCTGAGCCATCCGATCCAGCACTTTAGGGTCTATACCAAAGCCTTCTTCACCCATCAGGGCTTCACCACTGAGTTTTAATAAAATTCTTCTGTAGGCGAGTTTTGGATTGCTCATGCGGTCCTCTTTTATCTGGAAGTTATATACCCTTCTTACTTGAAGCTACAGCTTTGTTGACTACGCTCACTCGCCCCTGTCACATAGTGGCCTATGCTCCAGGGGTCTCGCTCACTTGTCGCCGCGCTGCAACTCCAATTACTTTGGGTATAACCTTGCTGTGGGTTAATTTTGTACATAAAAAAACCGCGACAGACGAAGGTCAGGTCGCGGTTATTCTAGCTGGTTTCAAAGCATTGCTAAAGCGTAAATTACTTCTTCGCAGCAGCGATTTGAGCAGCAACTTCAGCAGCGAAATCAGTTTCCTGCTTCTCGATGCCTTCACCTACTTCTAAACGGATGAAGCTAACAGCTTTAGCACCGTTTTGTTTCAGGAAATCACCAGTCGTGATTGAAGGATCTTTAACGAACGGCTGGCCAGTTAAAGAAACTTCGCCAGTGAACTTGGTCATACGACCAGCAACCATCTTCTCTGCGATTTCTTTTGGTTTGCCGCTGTTGATAGCGATTTCGATCTGGATTTCCTGCTCTTTAGCAACAACTTCAGCTGGTACTGACTCTGGAGTCAGGAATGAAGGGTTGTTGGCAGCAACGTGCATAGCCACATCTTTAGCGATATCTTCGTTACCGCCTTCCAGTACCACTAACACGCCGATACGGCCTGAGTGAGTGTACTGACCAATCACGTCACCCTGAACTACAGAGATACGACGGATAGCGATGTTTTCACCGATTTTTGTCACCAGTGTAGCGCGGGCTTCTTCAACAGTGCTGTCACCCAGTTGAGCAGCTGACAGCTCTTCCACTGTGAACAGCTTGTTGGCGTGAGCCAGATCAGCAGCAGCGTTTGCGAAAGCCAGGAAGCTTGCGTCACGGCCTACGAAATCTGTTTCACAGTTAAATTCGATTGCAACAGCGTAACCGTTACCAACGCGGGTGATCACAGTACCTTCAGCGGCGATACGGCCAGCTTTCTTGGCAGCTTTAGCCTGACCATTTTTACGCATTAATTCGATTGCGCCTTCGATGTCACCTGCAGTTTCTTCTAAAGCTTTTTTGCAGTCCATCATGCCAGCGCCAGTGCGCTCGCGTAATTCTTTTACCAAACCGGCAGTTACAGCCATGGGGAGTTCCTCGCAAAATTTTTTCGTGGACAAACAGGGGCAAATGCCCCTGTATGTTTAAACCTGCTTTATACCTGTCCTAGATGTAGCCTTGATGACAAGGCTACAGAGACAATGCAATTACTCAGCAGCTACGAAGTTTTCAGCTTCAGCCTGAACTTCGATGTTTTTGCTGCGGCCTTCAGTGATGGCCTGATTGACTGCGCTCAGGTATAACTGGATAGCGCGGATAGCGTCATCGTTACCTGGGATCACATAGTCAACACCTTTAGGATCAGAGTTAGTATCAACGATAGATACCACTGGAATACCCAGGTTGTTGGCTTCTTTAATTGCAATGTGTTCGTGGTCGGCGTCGATCACAAACAGAACATCAGGCAAGCCGCCCATGTCTTTGATACCGCCTAAGCTTTTTTCCAGCTTGTCCATTTCACGGGTACGGTCTAAAGCTTCTTTTTTAGTCAGCTTGTCGAAAGTACCGTCCTGGCTTTGAGATTCCAGGTCTTTTAAACGCTTGATAGACTGGCGAACAGTTTTCCAGTTCGTCAGCATGCCACCTAACCAACGGTGGTTTACATAGTACTGGTCAACTTGAGAAGCAGCTTCTTTGATCGCTTCAGAGGCAGCGCGCTTAGTACCAACAAACAGGATTTTGCCTTTTTTAGCAGCAACAGACTGAATGAAAGCCAGAGCATCGTTCATCATAGGAACAGTTTGTTCCAGATTGATGATATGAACACGGTTACGAGCGCCGAAAATGAATGGCTTCATTTTTGGGTTCCAGTAACGTGTTTGGTGACCGAAATGTACGCCCGCCTGGAGCATATCGCGCATAGAAACTTTAGCCATTTGAATATTCCTCAATAATGGGGTTGGGCCTCCATACACCCCATAAAACCGACCGAAACTCAATGAGTTGCAGCACCCCGGCTTATGTGTCGATGTATGTGTGTTGTTTAGTTAATTGCAGTTTTAATCTGCGTTTTGCGTTTTTAGCAGAATCTGATTTGCCAAATCGCGGCGCGCTTTATACCATAAGCACCCTTGAAACACAATGAAATGTGTATTTTTACAGCAGAGAGAGATGGCATGGCCGCGATTATTAAAACAGCAGATCAGATCGAAAAAATGCGTGTGGCAGGTAAGTTAGCCGCCGAAGTATTAGAGATGATTGAGCCTTATGTCAAAGCCGGTGTCACCACCGAAGAGCTGAACACCATTTGCCACAATTATATTGTTGATGTCCAGCAGGCTATCCCTGCTCCACTGAATTACCATGGGTTTCCAAAATCCATCTGTACTTCAGTCAATCAGGTGATTTGTCACGGTATTCCGTCACCAGAGAAAAAACTCAAAGACGGCGACATTATCAATATCGACATCACTGTCATCAAAGACGGTTACCACGGCGATACGTCAAAAATGTTTGTTATAGGTAAGCCGAGCATTATGGCGGACCGTTTAATACGTGTGACTCAGGAATGTCTGTACAAAGGCATCCGCAAAGTGAAAAACGGCGCCCGTTTAGGTGATATCGGTTTTGTGATTCAACAACATGCAGAGCATCACAGCTACTCCGTAGTGCGTGAGTACTGTGGTCATGGCATAGGTCAGGTCTTCCACGAAGACCCGCAAGTTTTGCATTATGGCCGTCCTGGTACAGGTGATACCTTAAAAACAGGTATGTGTCTGACCATAGAGCCTATGATCAACGCAGGTGAACGTCACAGTAAATTGTTAAAAGACGGCTGGACGGTTGTGACTAAAGATCGTAGTTTATCAGCGCAGTTTGAACACACTATTGTAGTGACTGACACTGGCTGCGAAATTTTAACGTTGAGATCTGACGACACCATAGAACGGATAGTCACGGCCGAATAAGCCCATACCGCACAAGCGGCGGCCGCTTAAGACCTGAGGTAAAGCAAATGAACATGGCGCTGGCGTTTAATAAGTCTTTACCCGGTTTATGTACTCTGGATAGTTATAAAAAACATTTTGCCGAGTTTAACGACTGGCTGAAAAATGCCTTTGAGCATCAAACCATCGCCAGTCTGGTCAAAGCCAGAGCCCGTTTTATCGACGAGGTGCTGGTGTCTTTATGGCAGCATTTTGATCTGCATAAACACAAAAAAATCAGTCTGATTGCCGTAGGGGGTTATGGCCGGGGTGAACTACACCCCTGCTCTGATATCGATTTATTGTTATTAACCGACAGCAAACTCGACGCCCAGCAAAAAGAACAAATCAGCCAGTTTATTACCCTGCTGTGGGACTTGCGATTAGAAGTCGGCCACAGTGTGCGTAGCGTGAAAGAATCTGTCACTTTAGGCAAAGAAGACATCACCATTGCCACCAACCTGATGGAAATGCGTCTGCTGACCGGCAGCAAAGAGTTGTTTGATGAGTTACAGGCTCAGGTCTGTAAAGACAATTTCTGGACTTCTCAGGCATTTTTCCAGGCCAAACGTGACGAACAGCAGCAGCGTCATGCCCAGTATCACGGTACAGCCTACAACCTGGAACCGAACTTAAAAGCCAATCCCGGTGGCCTGCGGGATATCCAGACCATAGGCTGGGTGGCGAAAAAACACTTTAATACCAGAACCATGCGTGAACTGGTGGCTTATCAGTACCTGACGGAAGATGAATATCAGGAGCTGATGGAGTGTGAAGCTTATTTATGGCAAATGCGTTTTGCCCTGCATATTGAATCAGGCCGCAACGAAAACCGTATCTTGTTTGACTACCAACCCGCTGTCGCCAAACGTTTAGGTTTTGGCGATGACGGCAAAGCCTCTGTTGAACGTATGATGAAACGGTTTTTCCAGACAGTGCAACGGGTCGCTGAGCTAAACGATATGCTGTTGCAGCATTTTGACGGCAGTATTCTCAATAGCCAAAGTAAACTGAAGCAGCAAAAGCTGGATGACTTTTTTGAGCTGACCGGCCATTTAATCCGCGCCACCGACAATGCTGTTTTTGCGCGGCGTGAAAATATCCTGCGCTTGTTCTGGCATATCGCCAATAACTCCAATATCACCGGCATTCACTCAGATACCATACGTTTACTGCGCTTAGTGCGGCGGCGTCTGATGGGGGATTTGCAGGATTATGAAGCCTGCCGCCAGCTTTTTATGAGTATTATGCGGCATCCGCGTGGTATGGACAGAGCCATTACGCTGATGCATCGCCACGGTATTCTGGCCTCTTACCTGCCGGCCTGGCGCAATATTGTTGGCCAGATGCAGTTTGATTTATTCCATGCCTACACTGTAGATGAACACACTCACAGGGTGCTGAAGAATTTATACCGCTACTCACAGGCCGGGTTTGAAAACGAGTTTCCGCTTTGCACTGACATAGTCAAACGTATGGAAAAACCCGAGATTTTATATCTGGCCGGTATTTTCCACGATATAGCCAAAGGCCGGGGTGGTGACCACTCAGAGCTTGGTTCTCTGGATGCGCGTGAATTTGGCAAACTGCATAAGTTAAGCGACTTTGACAGTAAGCTGCTGGCCTGGTTGGTGGAAAGCCATTTATTGATGTCGGTGACAGCCCAGCGCCGCGATATTCATGACCCTGCTGTAATTGCTGAATTTGCGGATAAAGTGCGGGACGAAACCCGGCTTAACTATCTGTATTGTCTGACGCTGGCCGATATCCGTGCCACCAATGATAATTTGTGGAATGACTGGAAAGGCTCGTTATTACGCGAGCTGTATTTAGGCACCCAAAAAGCCTTCCGCCGTGGCCTGGAAAAACCGATGGATTTGCGCGATCTGATCCGCGAAAACCAGGCTGAAGCCATGAAGCTTTTGCAAAAACAAGGGTTTACCGAACAAGAAGTGCTGCAGTTATGGGGCAGGATCAAAGCGGATTATTTTGCCCGTTACAACCCCAAACAAATTGTCTGGCACTGTGAACATATTTTGCGCCACAAAGATCCAAACGAGCCTTTGGTGTTGGTGGATAAAACACCTTACCGGGGCAGCACCCAGGTTTTTGTTTATACACCGGATCAGGACAACTTATTTGCCCATTTAGTGGCGGCGCTCGACAGCAAAAAGGTCAATATTTTTGATGCCCAGATCATGACCAATAAAGATGGTTATGCGATGGATACCTTTGTGGTGCTGGAGCAAAACGGTGAACCTGTTACCTCGCCATCCCGTTTACAAAGCCTGAAACGGGCGCTGGAAACCTATATTAGCGGCAAACCGGACTTATCGCGCGCTAAGCAACGTTTATCCCGCCAGATGCGGCCCTTTAATATAGCGCCCAAAGTGGTCTTTATTCCGGGGACCAATAAACACCGCACTATGGTGGAAATTACCGCTTTGGATATGCCGGGTTTATTGGCCGATATAGGCTCTGTCTTCCAGCAATGTGAGATCAGCATTCACGCCGCCAAAATCACCACCATAGGCGAAAAAGCCGAAGATTTTTTTATGATTTCAACGAGACAGGATCAGGCGCTTGATGCCGATCAACAATCACAGCTGCGCCGTGTTCTTGTCGAACAATTAACTCATGTGACAGAGGGATAAAGTTTTGTCAGATTTAAAATCCATTATCGAAGCCGCGTTTGAACAACGTGCATCCATTACTCCATCTACAGTCACTGCTGAAGTCAAAGCCGCTGTGACTGCTGCTATTGAACTTTTGGACAGTGGTAAAGCCCGTGTTGCCGAAAAAGTCGCAGGCGAATGGGTGACACACCAGTGGCTGAAAAAGGCGGTGTTATTGTCTTTCCGTATCAATGACAATCAGGTAATGGATGGCGCTGAAAACCGTTTCTTCGATAAAGTACCAATGAAATTTGCTGACTACACCCACGAGCGTTTTGTGGCTGAAGGCGTGCGTGTTGTGCCTCCTGCCGCTGTGCGTAAAGGCAGCTTTATCGACAAAAACGTGGTGCTGATGCCTTCGTACGTCAATATAGGTGCTTATGTAGGTGAAGGCACTATGGTGGATACCTGGGCCACTGTGGGCTCATGTGCTCAGATCGGTAAAAACGTGCACTTGTCAGGTGGTGTAGGCATTGGTGGTGTATTAGAGCCTCTGCAAGCCAACCCAACTATTATTGAAGACAACTGCTTTATCGGTGCCCGCTCTGAAGTCGTGGAAGGTGTAATCATCGAAGAAGGTGCAGTACTTTCTATGGGCGTTTATATCAGCCAGTCAACCCGTATTTACGACCGTGAAACCGGCGAAATTACTTATGGCCGTGTACCAGCAGGCGCTGTCGTAGTGCCAGGTTCAATCCCATCGAAAGATGGCACACACAGCCTGTACGCCGCTATTATCGTCAAAAAAGTAGATGCCCAGACCCGCGCTAAAGTGGGTATCAACGCTCTGCTGCGCAGCATAGATTAAAGCCGTCGTACTTGAAGCTGCAGCTTTGTTGACCGCACGCTCTCGCTTGATGTTGGGACGGGTATGTAGGGGCCGCGGCTTGTCCCGGCCCGTCAATGGGCACCGCGGTATCATAAGACGGGCGGGGCAAGCCCCGCCCCTACTAGTTAAACACTGCCTTAGTTAAACCAAAAGCTGCGTCTTGTGAACCTGGTTCCATCTGAGCCACAATTTGCATACGATTCCAGAAGTTAATCAAACCTATAGCGTAGGTCAGCTCAGAAATTTCCACATCAGAGAAATGCTCTTTGGTAGAAAGGTACAGCTCGTCGCTGATGCCAATAGCAGGGATCCGGGTTAAAGCTTCAGTTAACGCCAAAGCTGCTTTCTCTTTAGCGTTAAACAATGGGGATTCACGCCAAATGGCTACATGGTGTAAACGCAGCTCGCTTTCGCCTTTAATCTTGGCTTGCTTGATATGCATATCCAGACAAAAAGCACAGCTGTTCAGCTGGGAAGCTCTGATATCAATCAGGCTTTTGATAAGCCCATCAATAGAGCTTTTGTAAGACGCCATACTGGCATCTATTAATGCTTTGGTCAGGTTTGGTACAGTTTGAAAGTGATTGACTCTGTTGCTCATGGTCGTGCTCCGGTTTTAAGTTAAAAGTAATTAAAGGTTAAATAATCAAACAGTTAATACATCAACTGCACTCAGCGCTTTGGGTAAAGCTGTGTCTTTGGTCAGAGGAAAATGAGTGCCATCTACTCTGATAAAAGTCAGGTCCTCTATGCCTATGTAAGCCAAAGCAACTTTGATATAAGGCGTAAACTGGTCGTCATTGACAAAAGGCCCTTCTGTAAAACAACTGCCGCTGGAGACCACTACATAGACTTTTTTATTAGTCACCAAACCCACTTTGGTGCCTTCTTTGGTAAAGGCAAAAGTGCGGCCCGCTCTGGTGATGTGATCAAACCAGGCTTTTAATACAGACGGCAGACCTAAATTCCACATAGGGGATGACAGCAGCAAAATGTCGGTTTCCAGCAACATATCCACTAACTGCTCGGACAGTTGTATCGCCTGCTTTTGCTCTGCTGTTCTGTCTTCTGGTTTGGTCAGAAAGGCACCAGTCGTCAGCGCATCCAGATGAGGCAGAGGCTGTGCCGACAAATCCAGCACTTGTTCTGTCAGCTTTGGATAACTGCTTTGCAATTTCTCCAGCAAATGCTGCGCTACCCGGCGTGACGACGAGCCTTGCAGATTTGGACTGACTTTGATGTGTAGCAGCTTCATTCTCTCTTCCTCATCATTAAATCTTCTGTTGATGTCGCTCATTTTAGCGCCGGATGTCATACTCAGAAGATACAAGAACCAAGAAACTAAGTAGGACACTTGATGGGCTATAAAGAAATTTATCAGCGTTATACCCAAAGTATTCTCTCAGGCACGTTAAAACCCGGCGAAAAAGTACCGTCGATCCGGGTATTAGCAGAAGATTTAGGGGTTGCAAAAAAGACGGTCGAAGCGGCCTACGATATTTTGATTGGCGAAGGTTATCTGATCAGTCGTGGCGCACGCGGCACTATAGTCAATCCGGAGCTGTTTATTAAAAAACAGCCTGCCGAAAAGCCACAGTTAGTGTTAGAGGATAAAAGCTTAAAACACATTATCGATCTGCGGGATAACAAAGGCTATTTTCGTTTGGGTATTCCGTCTTTGGATGAATTTCCCTATAAAAAATGGCTGCTGCTGTCAGGTAAAGCCATTCGTGCAATGAAGCCTGAGGAAATGCTGAACCCACCCATTATGGGCCACCCGCCTTTACGTCAGGCTATTGCGAATTATCTGAATATCTCACGGGGTTTAAATTGCAAAGCTGAGCAGATTTTTATCACCAGCGGCTATAAAAGCAGTATTGCGTTAATTTTGCAGACGCTGAGTGTGCAAAATGACAAATGTATTTTCGAAGATCCAGGCTACTTTTTTGGTCAAAAGCTGCTGAAACGTATAGTGCATAACCTGCATTACGCCCCTGTTGATGCCCAGGGTTTAAATGTTGATTATTTGCTGCAGCACCATAGTGACGCTAAGTTTGTCATCACAAGCCCAGCTCATCACAGCCCTTTGGCCGTTACTTTATCTCTGCCAAGGCGCCAGCAACTACTGCAGTGGGCGGTGCAGACCAAAGCCTGGCTCATTGAAGATGATTACGACGGTGAGTTTCACTACACCAAAAAAGTGATACCTGCACTGAAAAGTCAGGACACTGATGATCGTGTGATTTATGTCGGCACTTTCAGTAAAACCATTATGCCGTCGATGCGGGTCAGCTACATAGTGATGCCAACAGAGCTTATAGGGAAGTTTAAAGAAACAGGTGAAATTATCGAAACCAGCCAGCCTTTGTTGCCACAAAAAATCCTCACTTTGTTTTTAAGCGAAGGCCATTTTTTTAAACATCTGAAAAAAATGCGGGCTTTGTATCAACAACGACGCATGATGGTATACAAGGCGTTGGACACTGTTTACCCGGGCCTGTTTGACTATGAACATACAGACGGCGGCATGCATATAGTAGTGTTTTTAAAACAAGGGGTTCAGGATGTGCAGCTGGCTGAATTGTGGAATTCCTTTAACCTGCAGGTGTTTCCGTTATCGGGCTGGTATTCGCAAAAAAATAAGAGGTATGGCCTGGTAATAGGCTACACCAATATCAAATCAGAGCAGGAAGCCATAGCGGCGTTAAACCTGGCTTATAAAGACACTATGGCTTTGTTAAAAGAGTATGTAAAATTTTAAAACTGCTGCTCTACCCAGGGTAAAGCCAGATCTTCAGCCTGCAGGGTTTCGCCTGCATCAATCTCTAAGGCCGGAGCTAAAGCTGTGCCCTGTAATTCAGAGAGTAACTCTGAAAATTGTTTACCGGCACCACAGAAAGTATCGCCATAACCACTGTCCCCTAAACAAATCACAGCGTATTTTTTTCCTGTTAACAGCGGGAATCTGTCTTTGACATCGATAAAAAATGGCAACAAATTATCCGGAATATCGCCCTGGCCTGTCGTGGAGGTGATCACCAGCCAGATGTCCGGCGCAAAAGCTAATACGTCGTTCAATTTAGGCTCCAGGTTCAGCTGAGTCAGATAACCTTTGCGCTGTAAAATTTTTTCTGCTTCTTCGGCAACAAACTGAGCGCCGCCGTACACTGTACCGACCATAATGGCTACTTTTTTCATAGATCCCCTGCTTTATAACTATCACTTTACAAAGGCGTTAGGCCTGTTAACTCTG
>CBIMJC010000122.1:0-10997 GCA_966244125.1 uncultured Rheinheimera sp. | reverse complement strand
TACCACCCGCACTTTACAAAGGCCACAAGAGCCGCCTTTGCAGTCGTAATTCAGCGGCACTCTTGCGGCGAGAATAGCGTCCAGCACTGATTTATGGCCCTGACTGTCAGCAAATACACCATTGATTTCTATAGGGAAACTTTGCTCGCTTGCAGATGCGCTAAAGAGCTCAGCATAACAATACTGTGCGCCTAAAATGCCCAGATCATAAATCAGCTGCTCTGTCATTTTGGCTGACGCACAAAAGTAATACTGCGCCTGAGGGCCAGCGAGTTTATATAAATAACCGGCATCAATGCGGCCTTTAAACCCCTGCCAGTCTTCCGGCGGCTGAGTGAGTGCAATACGAAGTTCTAAACGGGGTAAACGCCGTAGCATAGGGTAAAACACTATATCTTCCAGACGGCGCGCCTGATACACCAAAAACAACTGACGTTTTTGCCGGATAGCGGCATAAGCCATCGCCAGCATAGGGGTAATGCCGACACCACCAGCCACCAGCACCAAAGGCCGCCGTGAGCGGTTTAATAAAAAATGGCCACGTGGGTAAGAGCTTTCGATGAAGTCGCCTACTTTTAAATGCTGGAATAAAGCCTGACTCAAGCGGCCATCGGTTTCAGCTTTAATCACCAGTTGGTAATAACGCTGCTGACTACAATCCTGTGCCAATGAATAAGCGCGGCTGACAGGTTTGCCCTGTAAATCTTTGCCATACAACAGAATATGCTGACCCGCTTTGGCTTTGGGTAATAGCAGGCCGTCCGGATGCTGCAGCCATAATTTCAGATACTGACCCTGACGTTTAACGCGCACCAATTGCAGCTGCAGGCGCTGGTTTTGTAATTTAGGCATAGCAATATGCTGCCAATAACCACGGCCAAATAAGAAGAATGTCAAACACAGCAGAGCAAAAGTCAGGGCGATCATTGCAGCAGTAGCGCTTAGATAAGAATCATTATCAAATGATAACAGATCGCATTTAGGCTGCCAAGCGGGAAATTAATGATAGAAAACGAGTGAGATAGAGGGTCAGAGCCAAAGCTCTGACCCCGCTCAATTACCAGTTAAGAATGACTTTACCGGACTGGCCTGAGCACATAATCTCAAAACCTTCCTTGTAGTTTTCCATTGGCATTTCGTGGGTAACTATAGGGCTTAAATCCAGACCGGATTGAATTAAGCTGGCCATTTTGTACCAGGTTTCAAACATTTCACGGCCGTAAATGCCTTTGATCACCAGGCCTTTAAAAATCACCTTGTTCCAGTCCACCGCCATATCTGAAGGTGGAATACCCAGCATGGCAATTTTACCGCCGTGGTTGATGGTATCTAACATGCCACGGAAGGCAGAAGGCACACCAGACATTTCCAGACCTACGTCAAAACCCTCTGTCATGCCGAACTCTTTCATCACATCTTTTAAATCTTCTTTGCTAACGTCTACAGCACGGGTGGCACCCATTTTACGCGCCAGCTCCAAGCGGTACGGGTTTACATCAGTGATCACAATATGACGGGCACCGACATGGCGGGCAACAGCCACAGCCATAATGCCGATAGGGCCAGCGCCTGTGATTAAGACGTCTTCACCTACTAAGTCAAACGACAAGGCCGTGTGTACGGCGTTACCGAACGGGTCGAAGATAGCGGCGATATTGTCCGGAATATTGTCCGGAATTTTAAAGACGTTAAAAGCCGGAATAGACAGGTATTCGGCAAAAGAACCTTCGCGGTTGACGCCAACACCTATGGTGTTGCGGCATAAATGCACACGGCCGGCGCGGCAGTTGCGGCAGAAACCACAGACTAAATGGCCTTCACCGGACACCCGGTCACCTTTGGCAAAACCACGCACTTCAGAGCCCATGTCCACTACTTCACCGACATATTCGTGACCGACCACCATGCCATGAGGAATAGTTTTTTGCGCCCATTCGTCCCACTTGTAGATATGCACGTCTGTGCCACAAATAGCGGTTTTTTTGATTTTAATCAGCACATCATTTGGACCTACTTTTGGCATCTCCACTTCGGTTTGCCAAATGCCCGGTTCTGCTTTTAATTTTGCTAATGCTTTCATCATGGCGTCCTCAGGCAATTACGCCCATTTCTTTACCAATACGGATAAAGGCGCTGATGGCTTTATCCAGGTGTTCTTTGTTATGTGCAGCAGAGATTTGAGTGCGGATACGCGCCTGATCTTTAGGCACTACAGGGAAAGAGAATCCCACCACATAAATACCTTCGGCCAGCATACGGCGCGCCATTTCAGCTGCTACTTTGGCGTCCCCTAACATCACAGGAATAATAGCGTGATCTTTACCGGCCAGCGTAAAACCAGCAGCTGACATCTTTTCACGGAAGTAACTGACGTTGTCCCACAACTTCGCGCGCAAAGCGTCACCATTGGCCAGTAAATCCAGCACTTTGATCGAGGCTGTCACAATAGAAGGGGCTAAAGAGTTCGAGAATAAATAAGGGCGTGAACGTTGACGTAACCACTCAATCACTTCTTTTTTGCCAGAAGTGTAACCACCTGAAGCTCCACCTAAAGCTTTGCCTAAAGTACCGGTGATAATGTCAACACGGTTCAGCACGTCACAGTATTCGTGAGTACCACGGCCATTTTTACCAACAAAACCTACAGCATGGCTGTCATCCACCATCACCAGCGCATTGTATTTGTCAGCTAAGTCACAGATGGATTTTAAGTCGGCAATGACACCATCCATCGAAAATACGCCGTCTGTTGCTATCAGTTTAAAACGGGCGCCATCTGCGTCTGCTTGTTTTAACTGGGCTTCTAATTCAGCCATATCGTTATTGGCATAACGGTAACGTTTGGCTTTGCATAAACGCACACCATCGATAATAGAAGCATGGTTTAACGCATCGGAGATCACCGCGTCTTCCGCGCCTAAAATGGTTTCGAATAAACCACCGTTGGCATCAAAACAAGAGGAGTACAAAATGGTGTCTTCAGTGCCTAAAAAGCCACTGATTTTTTGTTCCAGTTCTTTGTGAATATCCTGAGTACCACAGATAAAACGCACAGAAGCCACACCAAAACCATGAGAATCCAGGCCTTGTTGAGCCGCTTTAATCAGATCCGGATTATTAGCTAAACCTAAGTAGTTATTGGCGCA
This sequence comes from uncultured Rheinheimera sp., assembly GCA_966244125.1. GTDB lineage: Bacteria > Pseudomonadota > Gammaproteobacteria > Enterobacterales > Alteromonadaceae > Pararheinheimera. The sequence goes on along the minus strand of CBIMJC010000122.1, from coordinate 7,851 downwards.
GAAATTTAAAACCTGTTCATGACCTACAGTCACGGCAGCTTGTTGCTGAGAGCTAATCACTCGTTCAGCTTTGTACAGGCCCTGCACTTTTACGTCTTCTATTTGTTGTTGTAAATGTGCAAGGAAAGGAGTCGTTCGCATAACTGTCTCCAAAGAGGCTGAGGGCTTGGTAAAAACCACCGTATTGTAATCATTAGCCGTCAGGGATGCAGCGCTTTTCTGTCAGAAAAGCCTGCAGATCGGATTAGTTGCGTAGCAAATTGTTGCCACTACGACGATTCAAGTGTTTGTTCACCTGATAAGGACTGGTAATGCTGCTGTAATTTTTCTATACGCGGCATAGCCTGAGCTGTGGCGTAAGGTTTAAATAACAACAAGACTTTTAGCACACCAAGGTAGGCCAGCTCTTTATTCATGGTGCTTTGTGGCTTTTGAGTTTTTAAATAACTGATCCAAAAAGTCACCACCAGTTTGATGGTATGGGCAAAAGTGGCGATATCAGCATCCTCTATCGCAATCACATCCGCTTTTTTTAAGGCACTTAATACCGAAATCACTTTCGCCAACACAGCTTTTTGTACTGTTAAGTAATCCTGCTGCAAGGCGGGATCCCGCGACAAAATATCCGGCAGGTTGGCATAAAAGAAATGGAAACGCCACATCAGCTCAAATACCACATCCAGATACTGCGCCAGCGAATCCAGTGCCTCAGAGGGTTGGCTGGGTGGCTGTACTTTGCTATCGAGCAACTTGGCATATTCGCGGAAAATATTCCGCACTATGTCTTCTTTGTTGCGAAAGTGGTAATACAGATTGCCAGGGCTGATGCCCAAATGCGCCGCTATATGATTGGTGGTGATCGAGCGCTCACCCTGCTGGTTAAACAACTCAATACTGGCCTGCAGTATTTTGTCCTTAGTTCGAAGCTTCTTATCCATCCGCGTATTTCTTTTTTATTTATTTTTTATTAATTTGCTATAGTAACGCCAATTCGATTAAAAACTCTAGTCGTTCATATAAGCAATACAGGGATGACCACAAAACAATGAAAACTAAAGCAATTTATCCCGGTACTTTTGATCCATTAACCAATGGCCACAGTGACTTAGTGCAACGGGCTGCACTTTTATTTGATCAGGTCATAGTGGCTGTTGCAGCCAACCCAAGCAAACAGCCGTTATTTACTCTTGCTGAGCGGGTACAACTGGCAGAACAATGTTTTGCCAATATTGCTAATGTGACAGTGGTGGGTTTTTCTGGTTTGTTAGCTGATTTTGCTAAACAGAATAATGCTCAGGTGCTGTTGCGGGGCGTGCGGGCTGTGGCTGATTTTGAGTATGAATTCCAGCTGGCCAGCATGAACCGTCAATTAAACCCGGATTTAGACAGTTTGTTTATGACCCCTTCGGAAAAAAATACCTTTATCTCTTCCACTTTAGTCAAAGAAGTGGCCCGCCATGGCGGCGATGTCAGCCGTTTTGTCGCATCTCATGTGGAACAGGCATTAAAGCAGAAATTTAACGCGGGTTAAAAATTAGGGTCAGAGTCAAATTAAATCGCGGATTTAATTTGACTCTAATTATTTTTTACAACTTAATGATTATATTACGTTTATACAGCAGCAGTGACAGGTACCAAAAACCAATCACGTGCAATAAAGCAAACACAAAAGAGGCCAGTTTGGCAGGGAATACCAAAGCTAACTGCTCAAAGCCCCACTGATACAACGATACTGAACCTGCATCCGTAGGAATAAAAATCAGTTGTCCTATGAGCACTGACCATAACCAGGCCAGCACATAAATAAACAACGGATTAGTACCATAGACCTTTAAAGGTTCCGCCCACCTTGTCCAGCCTTTGATATCAATACTCCAGACCAGAATGGCTAACAACACCAGGATCAAACCACTGCTCAGCGCCAGATAACTACCTGACCAAAGGGCTTTGTTCACAGGCCAGACAAAGTGCCACAGCGCAGCCAGTACAATCAGCACTACCCCGGCTAAAAACAACAGGCGAAGTGCTTCTTTGTGTTCTTTACCCTGCAAAGTTGAAGCTGTACCAAAACCAATTAATACAGCCACTATACAAGGTAAGGTACTTAACAGACCTTCAGGATCAAAAGCTACACCAAAGCCCTGATACAAATGCGCAGCACCAAAGATGGCTAAATCCCATTGCCGAACCAGATTGTGTTCCAGGCTATAAGGTTGTTCTCCACCACCCAGCGCCAAAGCAAGCCAATACAACAACACCAAAGCGACAGACAACACAGGCAAATAACTGCGTTTAACGCTTAACACCAGTAAGGCAGCAAACCAATAAGCCAGACCTATACGCTGCAACACTCCGGGCAGGCGCAGTTCAGACAGCTCAACAGTAAAAGGTACATAGTTCAGCAGTACGCCTATACCTATTAGCTTTAACGCACGGCTGCTGATCCGCCAGACACTCTGTTTGGAAAGTTCGGCAGTTTTCAGCGAATAAAACATCGCTGCACCCACCACAAACAAAAAAGTAGGAAAAACGATATCAGCAAAAGTAAAACCGTCCCATGCGGCATGCAGCAAGGGACTATACACATGCTGCCAGGAGCCCGGCGTATTGACCAATATCATAAGGGCTATGGCCAGACCACGCAGCGCATCCAGAGCGTAAAAACGTGGTGAGGACATCAGGACTTACTCCAGCTGGTTAACTTGTGGCCTTTTAATGCATAAAACAGGATAAAGGCGTAACAAGGCAACATCACCAGATAGGCGCCCTGCTGTCCCAAACCTGTACTGCTGGCCAACCCCCAAAACAGGGGGCCAAAAGCTCCACCAGCTATACCCATAATTAATAAAGCAGAGCCTATGCTGGTTAAAGCGCCTAAACCTGACAATGCCAAAGGCCAGACTGCAGGCCAGACAATGGCATTGGCTAATCCCAGCACAGCAATAAACAACAGGGTATCAGGCAAAGCTGTACCACCAAAAGGCACTAACAGGGTATTGGCAATCAGATAAGAACTGCTGTCTCCTAAAACTATCGCCAGTGTCAGGGCTAAACCTAAGACGGCAGATACAGCCAGGGCTTTTTGCTGGGAGAACACCCGGGGGATCAAGACTATGCCCAGCACATAACCCAGCACCATACAGGCCATGGTATAAGAGGTCATCACCGTATAACGTTCAACCCCAAGGGATAAAGCAAACAAACCTATGGTATCGCCCGCTATCACTTCCACAGCGACATAAACAAATAACGACACGACACCCAATACCAGCGCAGGTTTGGCCAACACTGCTTTTAACTGCGCACGGCCTGTTCCTCTGTCCGATTCTTTTTCCAGTTCAGGCAAAGGTGAATATTTAACGGCCAGAGCTAATAAAGCTAAAAACACCGCCAGCCCCAGATAAGGCCACACCAGACTGGCGGCCATTGCATCTATTTGCTCCGGGCTAAGCGCTGCATCAGCCGGAGCGGTAAAACCGCTGACTATCAAGGCGGTAAACACCATAGGCGCCACCACACCAGCGGTTTTATTCAATATGCCCATGATACTGATGCGAACTGCTGCTGTTTCTTCCGGGCCTATCTTCACCACATAAGGATTCACCGCAGTTTGTAATAAGGTCTGGCCCGCCCCAATCACCAGTTGAGCCAACAGGAATAAAGCAAAAGTCTGAGTTTGGGCGGCCGGAATATACAAAAGGCCAGCCAGCATCATCACCGCCATCCCCAGCGCCATACCATTTTTATAACCGACCCGGCGTATCAGCCAGGCCGACGGCAGTGCAGTAAAAGTCACGGCTATATAAAATGAAAACAGCACTAACGACGCCTGCAAAGGTGTCAGTTGCAGCATCTGTTTTAAGTACGGCATTAAAGAGCCGTTGAGCCAGGTGGCAAAACCTAACACAAAAAACAGCATGGCCACTATGGCCATAGGCACCACACTGCTGCGTGCCTTGGGGGTATCGACTGTCATTTCCATAATTCCTTCCTGTTGCTTTAATAGTTATTATGTTGAATTTATTGGATATTATCAGGATTCGATAAAAGTACGGCCTTCCAGCCAGCACTGCTGCACCACACCTTCATCATTCAGTAATACCAGATCGGCTTTGGCTCCACTCCGGATCTGTCCACGTTCTGCACTGATGCCTAAAAACTCAGCCGGGTATAAAGATGCCATACGCACAGCTTCGGCAAGTTCGAGGCCCAGCTCCGTCACTGCGTAAGACACGGCACTGGCCATATCCAGTACTGAACCTGCTAAATTGCCGTTTAAGTTGGTTAACTTATTGCCGTCCCGAATCACTTTGCCATCAAAAAAATCAAACTCCGTCTGGCTGGTTCCCACAGGTGACATGGCGTCTGTGACAATCAGCAATTTGCCTTTTGGCTTAGCGGCCAGAGCCACTTTCACCGCCAGCGGATGCACATGCAAACCATCCAAAATCAGACCACACCAGCTATGCGGATCGGCAAGTGCCGCCCCTACTACGCCAGGCTCACGCGAGGTTAAAGGGGACATCGCATTGTATAAGTGGGTGAAGCCTGTAGCGCCGGCGGCTAAAGCAGCTTGTACTGTCGCTGCATCTGTATTGCTGTGGCCTAAACAGACGATGACATTGGCTTTGACTAACTCTTTGATCTGTTCAGGGCTGATGTTTTCAGGTGCGACTGTCACCAGCTTGATGCCAAGATCAGTACGGCGATAAATCGCCAGCTCTGCTTCTGATAAAGGCCGGATAAAGTTCTGCGGATGCACACCCCGTTTTGGCACAGATAAATGTGGCCCTTCAAAATGGACGCCCAAAATACCTGGCTCTTTATCGGCTATAGCTTGCGCTATCACGTCAGCCGCTTGTTGCATCACAGCGACTGAATCTGTGATGACTGTGGGTAATAAAGCAGTGCTGCCAAACTGAGCATGGGCTTTGACCATAGTGCGCAGCGCTTCAATACTGGTATCAGTATTAAATAAAGCACCGCCGCCACCATTCACCTGGACGTCGATAAAACCAGGCACCAAAGTTCCGGGTTGCACAGGGCCAACAGCAGGCTGGATCGAATGAACCCGACCCGCTTCAATACTCAAAGTCACATTCTGTTGCCAGTTCTGACCATCAAAAAGCCGGGCGACTGAAATCTGTTGCATCAACACCTCGTCAGACTGTTTTAGTGACTTTATTCAGGCCGGGAGGTGCATCCGGATTGACACCCCGACTGCGTGCTACAGCTTCAACATCCAGATAAAAACGCTGCAATAACGCCAGTGGCAAAACGCGGGCATTGGATAACAAATCCGCATGATGTAAATGCACAATGCTGGCGCCGCGGCTGCGCACTTCGGCAATTTGTGCCTGATGGGCTGCATTGGCTTCATCCGCTATGCTGACATCAACAATGGCAAATTGATCTTTGACTAAAGTGACAGGGCCATGCAGGAATTCAGCACTGGAGAACGCTTCGGCATGAATGCCACAGACTTCTTTGAGTTTCAGTGCAATTTCGCGACTGATGGCATAACCAGGACCACGGCCCAACACCACCAGATGCTGAACCCCTTCTAAAGATTCTGCAGTTAACTGAGCTGGCAATTCAATAGCCCGCTCCAGCAACTCAGGCAGACTGATCACCGCATCCTGTAACTGATGGTTACCAGACCAGGCGGCCACCAGCTGCAATAAAGCACTTAAAGTTGCCAGATAACTTTTAGTGGCAGCCACAGCTTTTTCAGCACCTACATTCAAAGGGATCACCTGATCCGCCTGTTCGGCTAAAGGCGAACTTTCATCATTGACCAAAGCAATAACTAAAGCACCAGCCGCTTTGGCCATAGCCACCTGCGCCAGAATATCCGGGCTGCGGCCTGATTGTGAAATCACCAGCACCAAAGCGCCAGTTAAATCCAGTTGTTTGTTGTACACGCTGGCAATAGAAGGAGCTGCAGCGGCAACAGGTAAACCTACTTCAATTTCAATCAGATATTTGGCAAATACACCTGCATGATCGGAAGAACCACGGCCCACCATATAGACATAACGGGGCTGTTTTTGTTTGATCAACCGGACTATCTCTGCAATACGGCTGGCATTGGCTGCTAATTGTTCACGGATCCGGCTTGGTGCTTCTGCGGCTTCCTGCGCCATAATAGTTCGGGTCATCTTTATGTTACTCACAACGATTAGTTAAGAATTAAGTTACGAAATACGCTGAGCTTTTTGCTGACACTGTTTGGCAAACCAGACAGCGCCAAATTCAGGCGACTCTAAAGCCGGCGTGACTTTTTGTTGTACTTCGCCAGCCAGATAAGGTTGTAGTTTGTGTGCCAATCCGCCAATCAGGGATAAACGTGGTGGATTAATGCTCAGTAATCTTTGGGCTATAGCGCTGATATGGGCCGCAGCCTGTTGCACTATCTGTTGCGCCAGCACATCGCCGCGCTCCGCAGCGGTAAAAACCAGCGGGGCATATTTGGCATAAGTGGTTGGAGTGGCATGCATAAAAAAATCCACCAGAGCTAGCGTCTGACTGAGCTTTAGTTCATTGCATAACAATTCGGTTAACAAGGTTTGCGGGCCTAACTGGTCTTTGGCTAACAGTACATGGTGCACCATTTGTAAACCTATCCAGGCACCGCTGCCATTATCACCATAAGGAAAACCATGGCCTCCTACTTCAATCAGTTGCCCTTTTACATCAGCCAGGCCACAAGAGCCGGTGCCGGCAATAATTACTGCGCCATCACCGCCCTGATGAGCTCCAATACAAGCCACATGCAAATCGCTGGTTAAATGCAATTGCTGAAAGGGGTGCTGCCACTCTGAAAAAATCCGGAAATATTCAGGCATATTGACGCCGGCTAAACCAGCGCCGACTATAAGTTTGGACATATCTTTAAAAGCCATTCCGGCACAGGTCATCGCCTGTTGAGTTGCAGCCAGAATAGAGTCAGTAGCGACCTTCATACCACGTAATGGATTTGCCGGACCTGAAAGCCCCTCACCTATAACCTGATTGTCTGCTGTGACTATGATTACCCGACATTTACTGCCGCCACCATCTACACCTAAATAAAACGGGCCATCATAGCCTACTGCTGTAGTCATCCTACCAACCTCGTTGCATTGTCCGCTGGCCAGCTTTAATCCAGCCTGATTAAGCTTTCACCTGTAGCAGCCCATTATTTCATCAAAAACCGAATTGACAGCGTTGTCATTTTTTTAATTCAGCATATAATAATTTCGACAAATAACAAGACCCTTGTTTAAAAATCGAGCTTAATTTTTTTATTTAAGCTCAAATAAACATAAATTAACCTTACAAATCAACAAACTAAAATTGGTCTATCTTGTCACGGTACTGTCATTTCAGTGAAAACATCACTGAAAAAATGACGGTTTAATTTAGACAAAATCCATCAGGGAATAGCTCAGGGTACAGTGTACCGTTATTCAGGGGAGCGTACGATGAAGTATTTTTTACCACTATGGCTTTGTATTAGTTACTTTTTTAGCGGGCAAGTTCAGGCCTTTACTCAAAAAGAGCTGGCCGAATTTGCCAAAAACACAGAGTTAAAATTTGCAGTCATCAGCAATTTCACCTCAGACACTCAAAAGAAAAACCAGGCCGAGTTGATTCTGCACAATAAGTCGTCCAAAACTCTGACCGCTGGTGCCAGCAACTGGGTGCTTTATTTTCATTCCATCAGAAAACTGGATACCAGGACACTGCATGGCTTAACTTTGCAGCATGTGCAGGGAGATCTGCACAGCCTGACGCCCGGAGCTGGTTTTAAAGGGCTAAAACCAGGTGAGCAGCTGCGTTTTGCTTTTTCTCCTTCTTCGTCATTGG
>CBIMJC010000121.1:0-11141 GCA_966244125.1 uncultured Rheinheimera sp. | reverse complement strand
TACAGCACTGGCGGCACCTGTTGAGGTGATGACCATATTTAAAGGTGCAGCACGGCCACGGCGTTCAGCTTTGTGGTAGTTGTCTATTAAGTTTTGATCGTTAGTGTACGAATGCACTGTCTCAACATGGCCGTTTTTAATGCCGAACTCATCGTTCAGCGCTTTTAACACTGGCGTTATCGCATTGGTGGTGCAGCTTGCTGCTGATACAATACGGTCTTCCGCCCGGATCATGCTGTGATTGACACCATAAACCACGTTATGTACTTCACCCTTCGCAGGAGCCGTCAGCAAAACCTTCGCTGCACCTTTAGATTTTAAGTGAATGGACAATTCTTTATCGTCTTTCCAAATACCTGTGTTATCCACCACCAGCGCATCATGAATACCGTAGGCTGTGTAATCCACCAGTTCAGGCGAATCCGCATAAATAACTTTGATAAAGGTCCCATTGGCTTTAATACCACCATTTTCTTCATCAACTGTAATACTGCCGTTAAATGGGCCATGGATAGAATCACGGCGCAACAGGCTGGCGCGTTTTTCTAAGTCGCCTTTACGGCCTCCACGCACAACAATAGCGCGTAAACGTAATTTACTGCTTGGACCTGAACGCTCCAGCATCAGGCGGGCTAACAGGCGACCAATACGACCAAAACCATAAAGCACGACGTCCACAGGTTTGATTTGATCGTCACGATGTAATATTTCAGATAGCTGATTATCCAGATACTGCTGCAGATTTTGACCTTCACCGGCATTTTTATACAGATAAGCAAATGCCAGCTTACCAATATCGACGCGCCCCGGGGCCAGATCCATAGTGGAAATTGCCTCTAAAACAGGGAAACTTTCTCTTAAGCGTAACTTCTGATGTTCAAAACGTTCAACGGTTTTATGGGCTTTAATAATGTCAATTGTTGTCGCATTTACCAGAGGACGGCCATAAACCACAACTTCAATGCCTTTATTACGATACAACCGACCTATGATAGGTTGCATATTCTCAGCGTATTCCTGGCGCTCCTGCCAGCTGCGTTGATACTGTTCTTCGTGTGATAGAGTCATGGTTTCGCCTTTTACGTCTTGTAGGTTCAGAGGTGTGCCTGTGGTCATCGCCACATTGAGGCAGGCGCATTGTAATTGAACATGTAATACTACGACAAGAATTACAAAAAGATTTTTTCCGAATTCTTCGTTATGCTAAAAGCAGAAAAGATGAATGAGATACTTATGAAATATTTGCTGTTAAGCCTTAGCCTGCTGATGTTGGGAGCCTGTTCTGAAGGCGAGCTGACATTACGGGCTGTTTGTGAAAAAGAGCCAGGTCTGTGTAATGACTTAAATGACGACTCCCACTGTAATATGCAACGCCGTGATCTGATTATGCAGCGCTACGAAGAGAAACATTTACCGTCAGACAAAAACAAGTATCAGTTGCTGATTAACTTCGAAAAGTACTCAAAATGCATTGAGCTGGCCGCTGGCATTGAACACATTAAACTAAAAGAAAAAACCAGCACCCGTATGGTGGGTTACATCACAAGTCTGAGAGAAATCAAACGCTTAAGTGATGATACTGTCAGCTCCGATGACCCACATTTGTTGTATTACCACTGGTCACGGAATAAAAGCGACAGCCACTTACAACGTTTTCTGCAGGCGGAACAAGAAAACCGGCTGGAAACACCAGAATTGCAAATGGCGCTGGTCAGTTATTACAGTAAAAGGGACAGGGAAAAAAGCATTCAACTGCTGCACCATGCTTTAGAGCTTTATCCACCTGAACCTCAAGTGGACCCGGAAATTTACGCCTCGTTAAGTAGTATGTTTTACAAGAAAAAAGATTATGCCAGCTCCTATCACTGGGCATTACTGGCGCAACAAAGCGGCGCATTTAATGTGGAGTTACAGGAGTTAAAAATTTATCTGGAGCAGGCTCAGCTGGATCACGAAAAAATTAAAGAAACAGCTGAACAAACTTTAGCTCAGCTGCAACTGGGACAGTTTACTCCGCCGAAATTTTAACGTCAGGGTTAAATAATAACGACACTGAATTGACACAATAACGTTGCCCGGTAGGTGCCGGGCCATCGTCAAACACATGGCCTAAATGCGCATCGCAATGCTGGCATAAAATCTCAATTCTGCTCATGCCGTGAGACAGATCCCTTTCGTATTTCACCTGGCCTTCAATAGCTTTACTAAAAGACGGCCAGCCGCAACCCGAATCAAACTTATCTGCCGAATCAAACAAAGGCTGCTGACAACAGACACAGTGATAACAGCCGGTTTCTTTGTTATGCAATAAAGTGCCGCTAAAAGGGTATTCAGTGCCCTTTTGCCTTGTCACTCTGTACTGTTCATCGCTTAACTGCTGACGCCATTCTTGTTCAGTTTTTTTCATTAGCTTCCCCTAAATTGTCGGACAGTAAAAAAAAAGCTCCAACCGGAGCTTTTTTTACTTACTTAATTTTTTGCATCGGCCTGTCGGTATGACTCCAGTCGACGTGGAAAGTTTTACCTTTGGCTTTATCTGTGCGTTCAAAGGTGTGAGCACCAAAATAATCCCGTTGTCCCTGCAGTAAATTTGCAGGTAGCACAGCAGTACGGTAGGAGTCGTAATAACTTAACGCCGAGCTCAATGCAGACACAGGAATGCCTGTCATGGCCGCCTCAGCCACAGCGCGACGCCAGTTCATCTGATTCACAGAAATTTGTTTAGAGAAAAACGGATCTAACAGTAAGTTTTCTAAGTCGTCGTTACGTTCATAGGCTTCGGTAATAGACTGCAAAAATACTGCACGGATAATACAACCTGCCCGCCAGATTTTGGCAATCTCAGCAAAATTCAGCTGCCAGCCATGTTCTGCCGCCGCAGTTTTCATTAAATCAAAACCCTGCGCATAAACACAGATTTTGGCGCAATACAGGGCGTCATGCAGTTGCTTGATCATTTGCTCTGCGGTTTGGTTAGTGCAATGTTCACGCACCGGACCGGATAACAAGGTAGACGCTAACACCCGCTGATCTTTTAAAGTCGACATTGAGCGGGCAAACACAGCTTCACTGATGGTTGGTGCAGGACAACCTAATTCCAGACTGCTGACCGCAGTCCAGAGCCCAGTGCCTTTCTGCCCAGCTTTGTCCAGAATCACATCCACCAATGGTAAACCTGTTTCTGAATCTTTGGTGGCCAGCACTTCAGCGCTGATTTCCATCAGGTAGCTATTTAATATGCCCTGATTCCACTCTTTAAATACTTTAGATATCTGCTCTGCACTCATGCCAAGCGCATCACGCATCACCTGATAGACTTCGCAAATCAGTTGCATATCAGCGTATTCAATACCGTTGTGCACCATTTTGACATAATGGCCTGAACCACCAGGTCCAATATAAGTGGCACAGGACTCGCCTTCTGTCACCGGATTGCCAGGCTCATGCCTTTCCAGCGGACGGCCGGTCGCCGGGTCAACTTTGGCGGCTATAGCGCGCCAGATAGGTTCAATCCGGGTCCAGGCATAAGGATCACCACTTGGCATTAACGAAGGACCAAAACGGGCACCAACTTCTCCACCGGAAACCGCAGTGCTGAAGAAAATAAACTTCCCTTCGTAGTGTTTTTCCCGACGGACAGTGTCAGTCCACAGGCTGTTGCCAGTATCGACAATAATGTCATCTGCCTGGATACCAGCGTCAATCAGCTTTAAACAAACGTCATCGACAGGTTTGCCGGCAGGCACAGATAAAATCACTAAATGAGGAGAGGATAAACGCGACAGGAGTTCTGTATAAGAGCTGCAGCTGATCACCCGGGCCGGTTTATCGCCCCGCTCGGCTTTGTCCTGCGCTATTACAGCTTCCAGTTTTTTATGGTCTAAATCAAAAGCGGCAACCCGATAACCGTGATCAGCCAGGTTTAAAATGAGGTTCTTCCCCATCACACCTGCGCCGACAAAACCTATATCACATAATACGGATGTCTCAGACATTTGATTTTCCTTTTAAAATCCGGCACTGCAAAAGTGGCCGCGATTATACTGGAAAACTGCAGATAAACAAAAAGCTCAGCAGAAAAAACTCAGTGCCAAATGGATAAAGATCGTTCGCTTTGTAAATAACGTGTTCTTATTGCTGATTTTTCCAGCGGCTCACCTGTTTCAAACTCTGTATCAATCAACAATTGCCAACCTTTTTTCGGTAAGTCGACCTGTAGCGGCTGATCACTTGCATTGATAATGACCAGCAAACTTTGATGATCCTTTAAATGCTCAATCACAAAAACACAGTTGGTTTTATAAGGATCTGTCCAGTGTTCATCCTGTTTCAGATTACCATCCGCCAGATACCAGCTAACCTGGTGTTTATCGCCGTGCAGCTGATATTGATCGTCCAGCAGGGACAATTGCTGCAAACAGCTGAAATGCTTACGTAACCCAATCATTTTTTTGACAAAAGCCAAAAACTGCGTCGCCTGGTAATCCAGCTGCCAGTTCAGCCAGCTGATTTCATTGTCCTGGCAATAGGCATTGTTATTGCCCTGCTGACTGTGGCTCAGTTCATCGCCTCCCAGCCAATGCACTATGCCCTGACTAAGCATCAGAGTCGCTACTAAATTACGTTTATGGCGGTACCTTTTGTGCAGGATCACAGCATCGCTGCTCGGGCCCTCCACGCCATAATTCAGGCTTAAGTTATGGCCATGGCCATCACGGTTTTGCTCCGCATTCAGCCAATTGTGTTTTTCCTGATAACACACCATATCCTGCAGGGTAAAACCGTCGTGGTAGCTGACATAATTGACACTGCAGGACGCTGGTTTGTGATGTTTCTGGAAAATATCGCGGGAGCCTAACAAGCGGGTGGCAAATTGTGGCAGCTGACCTGGGTCCTGACGCCAGAAAGCGCGGAAGGTATCGCGGCATTTATCATTCAATTCAGACCAATGTGCCGGAAATTGTCCAAGCTGGTAGCCAAAAGGCCCCAGATCCCAGGGTTCGGCTATTAGTTTCACCTGACTTAACACAGGATCCTGGGCTATCACCTGCAAAAACGTAGCATAGGCATCAAAGCGTTTGTGCTCACGGGCCAGGGTCACGGCCAGGTCAAAACGAAAACCATCCACCTGCATTTCTGTCGCCCAATACCGCAACGCATCCAGCACTAAACGCTGAGTGACGGGATGGGCCACATTCAGCGTGTTACCACAACCACTGTAATTGCAGTTTTGCTGATAATCCGTAATGTCGGCATGGTTTTCAAACAGATAATAATGCCTGTTGGCCAAGCCCCTGAAACTGAGCCTGTATTCCTCAGCTTCCGCTGTGTGGTTAAAGACCACATCCAGGATCACCTCCAACCCGTGCTGATGATAAGTGCGGACCAGTTCTTTAAATTCTGTAACAGCGTCATCGATTTGATAACGAGCGTCAGGCGCGAAAAAGTTAATGGGGTTATAGCCCCAATAATTACTGAGCTTAAGTTTTTCTAAGCGCGGTTCACTCATAAAACTGGCAACAGGCAACAGCTGTACTGTGGTAATGCCTAAATCTTTTAAATGCCGGATCACCGCCGGATGGCACATGCCCTGGTACTTGCCTCTGAGCTCTGGTGGTACTTCCGGGTGCAGTTTGGTCAGGCCTTTAACATGAGCTTCATAAATAATGGTTTTTTCGCGCTCTACCGCAGGTTTCTTTGTGCCTTGCCAGTCAAACTTGTCATGCTTTAACACAGCTTTAGGCACCATATAATGACTGTGCACCTGATAAAGCCGTTCATTCCAGACCAGAGCACGGTTTAGCTGTTTCGCATAAGGGTCTATCAGCAAACGATTGCGGTCAAAAACTAAACCAGAATTTGCCTGACAGACACCTTCAGCCCGCAAGCCGTACAAAGTACCCTCTTCAATACCTTCAATGTGCAGATGCCAGTATTCCCCGGTACGGGCATAAAACTGCAGTTCTGCCAAAGGCTCTTCGGTGTCAGGACAAAATAAACATAACCACAGGCCTGACGCGTCAGGTGCATAAACAGAAAAATTCCAGCTATAAGCACCGGTCTGGCTGGGACCTGGCGGATAAGCGCGGCCTGTTGTGCTTATCCATTCTTGTAAGGGTTCTGATGTCATGCTCACACTGATTTTCTTCGCAGATACAAGGTGGATAAAGGCGGTAAATCCAGTTGCACCATGTAATTTAAGCCAAAAGCAGCTCCTGCAACAGCAGCCAGATAATCGCCTACAGGGTAATTACTGCCCCAATAGTATTCGCTGTCTGTATTGAGGATCACTTCATATTCCCCCAGCTCTGCCACGGACAAACGGAAAGCATTGCGGGGCACAGGAGTAAAGTTACTGACCACATACACAGCCTGACCTTGTTGGTCCAACCGGTAAAAACTTAAAGTGCTGTGATCCGCATCCTGATGATTAATCCAGCGGAACCCTTGTGGATCATGATCCAGCTGATGCAAAGGTGTACAGTTTTTGTATGTCAGGTTCAAATCACGGAATAACTGCTGCACACCTTTGTGTTTTTCGAAAGACAATAAAAACCACGGCAGTTGCTGGTTATGATCCCATTCAACACCCTGGCCAAACTCGTTGCCCATAAAGTTTAGTTTTTTGCCCGGATGCGCAAACATAAAGGCGTAATAAGCCCGTAAATTGGCGGCCTGCTGCCATTCATCACCAGGCATCTTATTGATGATACTGCCTTTGCCATGCACCACTTCGTCATGAGACAACGGCAAAATAAAGTTTTCAGTAAAAGCATAAACCATAGAAAAGGTCAGGTCATTGTGGTGAAACTTACGGTAGGCCGGATCTTTACTGATGTAACGTAAGCTGTCGTTCATCCAGCCCATATTCCATTTAAAGCCAAAACCCAGCCCGCCCAAATCCACTGGCCTTGTCACTCCGTTAAAGGAGGTCGACTCTTCGGCAATCATCATCGCCTTGGGGTATTGGCGATAGACTTCGGTATTGAGCCAGCGCAATAAACTGATGGCTTCATAGTTATGATTACCACCGTCAATATTTGGTACCCACTCGCCGGCACGACGCGAATAATCCAGATATAACATGGATGCCACTGCATCCACTCTTAATCCATCAACATGGAAATGCTCGAGCCAGAATAAGGCGCTTGCCACTAAAAACTGCCTGACATAGTCCTTACCATAGTCATAGATGCAGGAATTCCAGTCCGGATGCCAGCCCCGGCGTGGATCTTCGTATTCATACAAATGACTGCCATCAAACCGGGCCAGTCCATGCGCATCTTCCGGAAAATGAGCCGGAACCCAGTCTAAAATCACACCAATGCCGGCCTGGTGACAGGCGTCGACAAAGGCTTTGAACTGATCAGGTGTTCCGAACCTTGAAGTAGCGGCAAATAACCCCAGAGGTTGATAACCCCAGGAGCCTGAATACGGATGCTCCATCACAGGTAATAATTCAATATGGGTATACCCCATATCCAGCACGTAAGGGATAAGTTCTGCCGCGAGCTCTATGTAATTAAGCGGTTCACCATGCTGGTTATGTTTCCAGGAACCAGGATGTAATTCGTAAATACTCATGGGCTGATGGTAAGGATCAAAATGTCGTTCCTGCCAGTCTTTATCCTGCCATTTGTATTTAGAGTGATCATAAATCAGCGACGCATGGGATGGATATTGTTCGGCCGCAAAAGCCAGAGGGTCCGCTTTGTGTGGCAATAGATTGCCAAAAGCGTCTTTGATTTCAAATTTATAACGCACACCAGCGCCCAGACCCGGCACAACCAGCACCCAGTGACCACATTCAGTGCGTTGCATCGGATGACGACGGCCATCCCATTGGTTCATATCGCCAATCAGGCTAACACTGGACGCATTGGGCGCATACACAGCAAAACGGGTCGCGTTCAGCTTTTTTTTACCAAGCTCCAGCTCAATTAACTGAGCCCCTAATTGTTTGTACAAATTTTCAGGCTTGCTGTTGACAAAGTGCACCGCAAAATAAGCTTCCTGTTCAAACTGATAGGGATCAACCAGTTCGTAACTATGGTGATGCGGCGTTTCTATCCTAAAAAAATAGGGACTGGTTTTACGTTTGGCAGGTAGCTCTAATTCAAATAAGCCATGTAGCACCGGCTGCGCAGTCATTTGTCCCAAAGATTTACCGGTAGCAAAATCAAAGACTTCAACTTTCGCAGCGTCGGGCAAATAGGCCCTAATCATGAATCCTTTACTTGCGCTTTTTAGCCAGGACAATACAGAAAAAGGAGAAGAACAACTGGCGGAGGCTAACTGAGTTACGGACATGAACTATCCTTTTGATTTTTTTACCGTCTTGGTCTCTAAGATAACAAATTACACTAAAACTGCCATGGGGGTATGGCAGTTTTATAGGCGAATTATTTGAGGCCATCAGCTGAATATGCTGGTATAGCCTCAAATAACATCAACTGCTGTTCCGACTTTCGCTTTTAACTACGACGCAGACGGGTCAGGTCCTGCAGCAATTGATTCACGTGCTGCAGCTGTACCAGTTGCTCCAGCGTCATGGATAATTTACGACGCCAGTTCGGGTATTCATTACTGGTGCCCGGAATATTGACAGGCTGAGTCATTTCCATCCAATCTTCCAGTTGCAGGCATAACAACTGGCTTGCGCCTTTGGCGACATGACGCTGTATGGCATAACTCAGCTCGTTTGTCATACCGACATGATCCACATTGTGACTGAAATGTGGATCCAGCATCTGATGTCCATGCAAAGAATTCAGGATTTTTTGCTTGTCCTCATGACGGGACTGGAATAACGCCGGTAACTGATCGTCGCGATACAGCCCTACTTCTTTACCTAAGGTTAAATCGCCGCAATGCCAATAGCCGATCAAGGTTGGCATATCATGGGTTGTTAATGTCGCCATCGCCTGCACAGGATAATGAGCCGGCGATACGTAGCCTCCGTCTTCAGCTTTTTCAAAGAAAAACACTCTGTAGGAGTACATACCATAAGCAGCCAGTATTTCGCGGATGCCATCAGGCACAGTGCCCAGATCCTCGCCTATCACCACCACCTGATGACGATGGGATTCCAGAGCCAAAATACCTAACAGGTCCTGAATGGGGTAATAGATATATGCACCATCACCAGCGCTGTCGGCACCTTTAGGCACCCACCATAAGCGTAACAAGGCCATCACGTGGTCAATCCGCAAAGCGCCGGAGTTCTGCATATTAGCGCGGAACAAATCGATCATTGGCCTGTAGGCTTGCTGGAACATCTGATAAGGCAACATAGGAGGTAAACCCCAGTTCTGGCCTTTAGGTCCTAAAATATCCGGCGGTGCTCCTACGCTGGCGCCACGGCAGTACAAATCCGGATTCCCCCAGATTTCTGTGGAGGCTTCACTGACACCTACGGCTAAATCACGGTATAAACCTAACAACATGCCCTGCTCTTTGGCAAAGGCCTGGGCTTTTGCCAGTTGTTCGCGGGCAATAAATTGCAGATAGCAGTAAAAATCCAGTTCATGCGCATGCTCTTTGGCAAAAGCCAGAACCTCTTCGCTGTCTGGTTTTTGCCAGGCTTCGGGCCATACAGGCCAACCCCAGGCATGCATATCTTTTTGGATCAAATGAGCATGAATGGCATCGTACAACGCCAATTGTAATAAACTTTCACCGGATTGTTGTTTAAATACAGAAAATGCCTCAGCAAGGTCAGAATGTTGCGACTGATGTTCAATAAACCACTGGTACAGCGCTTTTAGCACTGGCAGTTTCAAACGGGTCACAGCAGTGTAATCCACCAATTCTGCGGCACGCGCCGCTGAGAGTTGTTGCTGAAAGCCCGGCGCCTGAACCAGTTGCTGAACCTGCTGGCATTGATCAAAACCTGGCACTTCCGGCACCGCCAAATAAATCACATTTAACCAGCGACGTGATGAAGGACTATAAGGACTGGCAGATTCAGGCATGGCCGGATACAAAGCATGAATAGGATTCAGACCAACAAAATCAGCACCTTGTCTGGCTAAATGCCCTAACAAAAAACGCAAGTCAGCAAAGTCACCTATACCCCAGTTTTGTTCTGAACGCACACAATAAAGCTGGACCGATACACCCCATTGTTTTTGTTTTTTAAATTCAGCGGGCTGGAAACAGGACGAAGGCGTAATGATCAGCGACTGGACAAAGTCCAGCTCGCCCAGAGTTAAAGTTAAACTGTGGTAACCCTGCTCCAGTAAGACTGGCAAAGTCCATTGGTACTGCTGATATTCTTCACCGTCAAATACCGCCACCTGATTCAGTTCAGCATCCTCTGTCGCAGTCAGGGTAAAAGCATGGCTGCTACCTTGTTCAGTGGTCAACACCAGCTGTAACGCCGTATTGGCCAGGGCTATAGGTAACTTCAGCTGAATTTGAGTATCTTGCCCTGCTTTTTGCACTGACACAGGGTCCAGCATCTGTTCCCAGTGATCCTGTTGACGTTCAATTAATTGTTCACGCGCCAAAGCGTCATTCTCAACAGAAAAACCCTGAGCTGATAATAAGGTCAACAGATTTTTTTCTGCGACTTCGGACTGATTGCCCCAGGCATCGGTGAATTTTGTCTCTATACCTGTGAAGGCAATCAGATCTGAAAGTAATTGTTTGTCCATAAAGGCTCCAGCGACCCGTTTTTGCTCGGAAAAGTAAATGGTTAGGGGAAATTAACTACCACAGTCTACTCCAGATTCAAGAGCCGGATTAAGAAAATACGAATGCATAACTTTTTTGCACTTGAAAAGAACGACAAAAAATGTAATTTTATTACAGAATTAAATTACAGTCTGGGGATAGGTTATGACAATTCGTGTAGCAATTAATGGTTTTGGCCGTATCGGTCGCAACGTTTTACGCGCTTTATATGAATCAAAAAAGAATTATGACATTAAAGTTGTAGCCATCAATGACTTAGGCGATGCCGCTATTAATGCCCATTTACTGAAGTACGACACAGCCCATGGCATCTTTTTTGGTGACGTAGAACACTCAGACAAAGCTATTTTCGTTAACAAAGACGAAATCCGGATCCTAAGCGAGCGTAGCCCGGCAAACCTGCCATGGGCAGACTTAAAAGTAGATGTGGTGCTGGAATGTAC
>CBIMJC010000120.1:0-11147 GCA_966244125.1 uncultured Rheinheimera sp. | reverse complement strand
AACGTGTTAATTCTTGGCGATTCAGGCACGGGGAAAGAAGTGGTCGCCCGCAACATTCATGTGTTGTCGAACCGGCATCAGGGGCCTTTTGTGCCATTAAACTGTGGTGCTATACCGGCGGAACTTCTGGAAAGTGAGCTGTTTGGTCACGAAAAAGGCGCTTTTACCGGCGCTATATCCACCCGCAAAGGCCGTTTTGAACTGGCGCAGGGGGGGACACTGTTTTTAGATGAAATTGGCGATATGCCCCTGCCGATGCAGGTAAAGTTGCTGCGGGTACTACAGGAGCGGGTGTATGAGCGGGTCGGCGGCAGTCAACCTGTCCGTGCTGATGTGCGTATTATCGCCGCCACTCACAGAGCGCTGGAACAAATGATTGAAGAAGGGCGTTTCCGGGAGGATTTATTTTATCGCCTGAACGTATTCCCTATTGAAACCCCGGCGCTGCGTGACAGAAGCGACGATTTACCTTTGCTGGTACAGGAACTGATTGGTCGGACTGAGCAGCAAGGCCATGCCAAAGTAAAATTTACCGAAAGGGCACTGGAGAGTTTAAAACTGCATGCCTGGCCCGGTAACGTGCGTGAGCTGGCGAATCTGGTTGAACGTATGGCCATTATGTACCCGAATCAGGTGGTGGATGTGGCTGAGTTACCACAAAAATACCGTCACCTCGAAGTGGAAACCTATGTGCCTGTGTATCCGGATGCGCTGCTGGAACGGGATGCCATTAATGAATTATTTCAAAGCAGCGATGATGAAGAAGATTCTGCAGAAGAGCTGTTATTCCCGGTGTCCGGCACTATTGAAGTCTTGCCTGAGCAGGGACTGGATTTAAAAGAATTTTTAGCCGAACTGGAAATTTCTCTTATCACCCAGGCATTAGAGCGGCATGAGTATGTAGTGGCAAGAGCTGCTGATATTTTGTGTCTGCGTCGTACTACCCTGGTGGAGAAGATGCGTAAATACAATTTAATGCGGGATGAAAATCAGGCTTAACAGCCTTGTTGTCAAAAAAATGACTTGTTAAGTCATTGATTTTAAATTTATTTAATTGTGGCACGTCTTGTGCATTTGAATCGATAGTGTCAATTCATTTGCGAAGACGTTATGAGTACAGCCAAAGCTTTTGCTTATGTTGCAGCAGAACTGCAACCAAAAGTGCAGCAGGAAAATGCTGCAGCAACTGCCATTCATACGGCCCGTCAGGCCCGTCGTTTGCAGCATTTGGTCAATAACCTGCCTACAGCTGTGATAGTGCTGGATGAAAGGGGTTATGTGGCTGAAGCCAATCCTGTCGCTATTTCAATGTTAGGCGAGCCCTTAACAGGTCAACGCTGGCTGGACGTGATAGCGCGTTCCTTCCGTCCCCGCAGTGACGATGGCATGGAAGTGTCATTGCTGGATGGCCGCAGAGTGAAGCTGGCGATCAGTTCGCTGGAACCTGAAGCTGGTCAGCTTATTGTTTTAACCGATCTGACGGAAACCCGGCAGTTACAAAGCCGGCTGGCGCATCTGCAGCGTTTATCCACCCTTGGCAAAATGATGGCTTCTCTGGCGCATCAAATTCGTACGCCTTTATCTTCTGCTCTGTTGTATGCGCAGAATCTCACCAGCCCTAAACTGAATCCAAACTCACGCGAGCAATTTCAGCACAAGCTGGTGGCCCGTCTGATGGATTTAGAGCAGCAGGTCAATGACATGTTGTTATTTGCCCGTGCCGGACGGGAACAGCAGGTTGAGCCTTTATCTTTGCAACGTTTGCTCAGCGAGGTGTTTGCCGGTGTAGAAGCTTTAGTTGAACAGCAGCAAAGTTTAATCCATATCCAGCTGCCACAACCTGATGTGCAGATCCTGGGAAATCCGCGCAGTTTAGCCGGTGCTATTCAGAATTTAGTCCAAAACAGCATGCAAATTAGAGGCTCGGGCGCAGTGCTGAAACTCGAAGCTCAGTTAGACCCGGCTCATCCTCAGCAGGTGATGATAGCTGTTGAGGATAATGGCCCTGGTGTGCCAGAGCATTTACAACAACAAATTTTTGAACCCTTTTTTACCACCCGTAGTCAGGGCACAGGTCTTGGTTTGGCTGTGGTGCAGGCTGTTGCGCATTCTCACAATGGTTCTGTCCGCTACCGTACTTCAGCCATGGGAGGAGCCCGTTTTGAATTATTGTTTCCCGTCTATGTGCCTGTGACCGCAGGTCAGGAGTTAAGTTATGCAAACAACTAGTATTTTGGTCGTTGAAGATGATGCCGGCTTACGCGAAGCATTGTGTGACACGCTGAGTCTGGCGAATTATCAGGTGTTGCCAGCCCAAAGTGCTGAGCAGGGCTTGCAGCTGTTAAAAGAGCATAAAATCTCTTTGCTGATCAGTGACGTGCAAATGGGCACTATGTCGGGTTTAGATTTACTAAAAACCGTAAAGCTCAATTACCCGTCTTTACCTGTGTTGATGATGACGGCTTATGCCAACGTCAATGATGCTGTGGTCGCCATACGCAATGGCGCTGTGGACTATCTGGCAAAACCTTTTTCTCCTGAAGTGTTGATCAATATGGTCAGCCGTTATGCCCTGGGCGCGGAAGTCGCCACTATTGAACCTGTAGTGCATTCAGAACAGGGCAAACAGCTGGTGAAACTGGCGGCGAAAGTGGCCCGTTCTGATGCCAATGTGCTGGTGCTTGGGCCCAGTGGTTCAGGCAAAGAAGTGCTGGCCCGTTATATCCATCAGCAAAGTGGCCGGACTGAAGGGCCTTTTGTTGCCATTAACTGTGCGGCTATACCGGAAAATATGCTGGAAGCTACCTTGTTTGGTTATGAAAAGGGGGCTTTTACCGGTGCTATTCAGGCGTGCCCCGGCAAATTTGAACAAGCGCAGCAGGGCACTATTTTACTGGATGAGATCAGTGAAATGGATTTAAACCTGCAGGCGAAGTTACTGCGGGTATTGCAGGAGCGGGAAGTCGAGCGTTTAGGTGCCCGCAAAACCATTAAGCTGGATGTACGGGTGATAGCCACCAGTAACAGAGATTTAAAGCAGGCGGTGGTGGAAGGCAAATTCCGCGAAGATTTGTATTACCGTCTGAATGTGTTTCCACTGACCTGGACTGCGTTGGCCGAACGTCCGGCTGATATAGTGCCACTGGCGATGCATCTGCTGGAGCGGCATTGTCGCAGCACCGGCATGCCACAACCATTGTTAAGTTATGCCGCCCAGCACAAACTGATGCAGCATTACTGGCCAGGTAATGTGCGGGAATTGGATAACATAGTGCAGCGCGCTTTGATTATTTGTGATGGAGAGCAAATCAACGCGGCGGATATTTTGCTTGAATCTGCGCCTGCTATGCTGGACAGCCAGCCTGATCTGCCAATGGCTCAGGGCGCTGAAGCAGATGTCAGCCTGTTTAAATCTGAAATCTATGAGCAGGAACACCGTATTATTCTGGAAACCATGCGGGCCTGTGCCAACAGTCGCAAAGAAGTGGCTGAACGCCTTGGTATCAGCGCCAGAACTTTAAGATACAAATTGGCCCGGATGCGTGAATCCGGCATTCAGTTACCTGCATAATCTAATCAGGGGGTCAGGCCTTGGATCTTGAATTGAAATTCAAAATCCAAGGCCTGACCCCAGTGTTTTCTGCAAGGCCTGACCCCAGTGTTTTCTGTCTTCAGATCAGTATTCCTGCCCCTGCCTAACCTTCCTTGCTTGATTTTAAGTGACTGTTTTAATTGTAAATTATTAATTTAAAACCCTGGTTAGACAATAATAGGGTCAGGGCCAAGGCTCTGACCCTACATACTGGCACGATCCCTGCTTTACCTCTGTTAATCGTAGTAATAGCAATATTTTGACAGGTCACAGCAGATGAATATTCAAGGTCAAGGTCACAGTCTTTATCAGGAACTTCAATCCCTCGCTTCACAAGCCCGGAGTGTGCCTGCAGAATTAGCGATCCCGGCTATTCCTGAACAAAATTCCAGTCAATCCGATTTTTCCGCCATGCTCAAAGGCGCTTTGGACAAAGTGAATGGTCTGCAGGGCGAAAGCCGCGAGCTCAGCACTGCTGTTGAAATGGGTGATCCAAAAGTATCTTTGGCTCAGGCCATGATCGCAGGTCAAAAAGCCTCTTTAGCTTTTGAAGCCACAGTGCATGTGCGGACCAAGCTGGTCGAAGCTTATAAAGAAATTATGTCGATGCCGGTCTAAGGCGGGGGAATAACAAGTGGCAGAGAGTACCTCAACTGAACTGGCAACTTTGTCAGACGATTTTGGTGGCAACACCCCGGTGCAACAGGAGCAGAAATCCGGCTTCCTGGGTTCTATGGGCGGTGGCATGGACATGGTGCGGCAAATCAGTTTGATTGTCGCTTTAACCATTTGTATTGCTTTGGCTGTGCTGATTATTTTGTGGGCTCGCGAACCTGATATGCGGCCTTTAGGCACCTTTGAAACCAAAGAGCTGATTGAAACTCTGGATTATCTGGACAGCCAGAAAATTGATTACAAGCTCGAAGGGCAGGTGGTACTGGTGTCTGGTAATGACTATCAGGACATTAAACTGAAGTTAGCCCGTGCTGGCTTGCAGCAAGAGCAAACCACAGGCGACGAAATACTGATGCAGGACAGTGGTTTTGGCGTCAGTCAGCGTCTGGAAATGGAAAGACTAAAACACAGCCGTGAACAACAGCTGGCGCGCACCATAGAGCAATTTCAGAGCATAGCTTCAGCCCGGGTATTATTGGCTATTCCAAAAGAGAACATTTTTGCCCGTCGTGAAAAACAGCCTTCAGCCACAGTGATGGTGACAGTCAAAGGTGGCAAAAGTTTAAAAGAAGGTGAAGTCGACTCTATCGTGGATTTGGTGGCTTCTGCTGTGCAGGGGCTGGAACCGAGCCGTGTGACTGTCACGGATCAAAATGGTCGCCTGCTCAATAGTGGTTCTCAGGACGCTTCTTCTGCCCGTACCCGCAAAGAGTATGAAATGGAACGTGCCCGTGAAGAAGAATATCGTCAGAAAATTGACTCCATTTTAATCCCGGTGCTGGGGGTGGATAACTATACAGCTCAGGTCGATTTATTGATGGATTTTACTGCGGTAGAACAAACGCAAAAACGTTTTAACCCGGACTTGCCTGCGGTGCGCAGTGAAATGAGTATCGAAGAAAACAGCGTCGGTGGTGGTTTAGGTGGTATTCCTGGTGCTTTAACCAATCAGCCGCCACTCAATAGCGCTATTCCTGAACAAGCGGTTGGAGCGGACGCCGGCAAACCTGTGGTGCCGGGCCGTAATACCAAAGAGATGACCCGTAACTATGAGCTGGATACCACTATCAGTCATTCGACTCAGCAATCCGGTTTAATCCGTCGTATCAGTGTGTCTGTGGCTGTGGATTATCTGCCGGGTAGCACAGCTGCAGATGGCACTGTGACTGAACCTCAGATCCGTTCTCAGGCAGAACTTGCCAATATCCGGCGTTTATTGCAGGGCGGCATTGGTTTTGATGTGCAACGGGGCGATACTATTGAAGTGGTCTCTGTGCCTTTTGCCCGCAGTGTGATGGCCGAAGCCGTTGAGCCACCTATTTATGAGCAGGAATGGTTTGCCCGTATGCTGAAACTGGTGATGGGTACGCTGATCATCATAGTGCTGATAGTGGCCGTAGTCCGCCCAATGCTGAAGAAACTGATTTACCCTGAAGATACGCAGGAAATCTACGATGAATCTTCATTAAGCTCTGGCCTGGATCTGGGGGATGATACACTGGATATGTTAACCCGCGAGTTTGATTCGAAGTCTGTTGGTTTTGCAGCAGATGGCACTTTGATGCTGCCAGACTTGCATGGTGATGAAGATCTGTTAAAAGCGGTTCGTGCCCTGGTGGCGAATGAGCCAGAATTGTCCTCACTGGTCGTTAAAAATTGGTTAGCCGAAGATGAGTAATGTTGAAAACATCAAGCCGGGTTTTGACGTAGGCAAATTAGATGGCGTGGAAAAAGCCGCCATCCTGTTGCTGAGCTTGTCAGAAGAGGATGCTGCACAAATTTTAAAACACCTTGAGCCAAAACAAGTGCAAAAGGTGGGTATGGCAATGGCGCAGATTGATGATCTGAACCAGGCCAAGATTTCTGCGGTGCATAAGCTCTTTATCGAACAAATTCAGAACTTCAGTACCATAGGCTTCCAGAGCGAAGACTTTATCCGTCGTGCTTTAACGGCTGCTTTGGGTGAAGAAAAAGCCTCGAACCTGATCGATCAGATTATTCTGGGTGGTGGTGCCAAAGGTCTGGATTCACTGAAATGGATGGACTCGAAGCAGGTGGCGAATATCATCCGCAACGAACACCCGCAGATCCAGACTATTGTATTGTCTTATTTAGAACCTGAGCAGTCGGCCGAAATTCTGTCGCAGTTCCCGGAAAAAGTAAGGTTGGATTTAACCATGCGTATTGCCAACCTGGAAGAAGTACAACCTGCCGCCTTGCAGGAATTAAACGAAATTATGGAGAAACAGTTTGCTGGTCAGGCTGGTGCTCAGGCTGCGAAAATGGGCGGCTTAAAAGCTGCTGCCGATATCATGAACTACCTCGATACCAATGTTGAAGGTCAGTTGATGGACGCGATTCGTGAACATGACGAAGAGATGGCACAACAAATTCAGGATCTGATGTTCGTGTTTGAAAACTTGCTGGATGTCGACGACAGAGCTATCCAGACTATTCTGCGCGAAGTGCAACAGGATGCGCTGATGAAAGCATTAAAAGGTGCAGACGCAGACTTAAAAGAGAAGATCCTGAAAAACATGTCCAAACGTGCAGCAGAACTGTTGAGCGACGACCTCGAAGCCATGGGACCTGTGCGTGTCAGCGAAGTGGAGGCCGCACAAAAAGATATCCTGTCGGTGGCCCGTCGTCTGGCGGATGCCGGTGAAATTATGCTGGGTGGTGGTGGTGGTGAAGACTTCCTGTAACAGGATAGTGGAGTAAAGTAGTATGACCATGGATCCTTTCCGGACCAAACAACCTTTTGCGCCCACGGACGAGCTGCTTGAACTGCTCAAACGTTGGCCGACCCCACAGCTTGAGGCAGATAAAAAAGCGCCGCCAGGTAAAACCAATGCGCTGAATAAAACCATGCCATTCACCAAAGCTGCCAGTGTTGCTATGGAAGAAGCGCCTCTGGAAGTCAAACCTTTGACAGCAGAGGATATTGAACAAATTCGTCAGGCTGCTTTTGAGGAAGGCTTTGCCCAGGGCAAAGAAGAAGGTTTCTCCAAAGGTTATGAAGAAGGTCGTGAGCAGGGAACTGCTGATGGTCTGGCGCACGGTCAGGCCGAGGGTAAAAAGCTGGGGTTGGAGCAGGGGCGCGAAGAGATAGAGCAGAAAAAGCTGGAACTGGCGGCTTTGCTGGATCAACTGCAACAGCCTTTAGCTCAGGTTGATCAGCAGGTAGAGCAACAGCTGCTGCAGCTTTGCCTGGCTATGGCAGAAGCTGTGATAGCGGTTGAATGCAAAACCAACCCACAGGTCATTTTAAAAACCTTGTCTGATGCAACAGCTGTATTACCGCTGCAAACCGAACATGTACTGCTCAAACTTCATCCTGAAGATATAGCTGTGATTGAACAGCACTTTAGTGCGGAGCAATTGACTGAGCGGCATTGGCAGCTGCGTGCTGATCCCGCAGTTGAGCGAGGGGGTTGCCTGCTGGAAACTCCACTTTCTTCCATGGACAGAAGTATAAAACACAGAGTGCAGAGCAGTCTGGAGCATTTCTTGCATTCACCTGATTAATACTTCGCAGGGGAATTAAAGATCCAGATGTCGTCATCCCAATTAGCCGCCCATTTAAAACAACAGCTGCAGCATATTCAGAAAAGCAGACCCAATCTGGCCGGCCGTTTAGTCCGGGTGGTGGGGCTGACGCTGGAAGCCACTGGCTGCACCGCAGCTATAGGCCAGACCTGTCATGTCGAGACGGCGTCAGGCCAGCTGTTTGCTGAAGTGGTAGGCTTTGCCAACGATCGTATTTTTTTAATGCCTAAAGATGATGTGTCTGGTGTAGTGCCCGGCGCTAAAGTTACCCCTTTGAATGATTTTAAAGGGGTACCTCTGACCATGGCATTGCTGGGGCGGGTGATCGACGGCGCAGGTAAACCACTGGATGGCAAAGGCCCTATTTTAAGTCAGGAATTTGGCGGTACGAAAAAACCTCCGATTAACCCATTACAACGTCAGCCTATTCACGCTCCACTGGATGTTGGAGTGCGTGCTATCAACAGCATTATTACCGTAGGTAAAGGCCAGCGGATGGGCTTGTTTGCAGGCTCTGGTGTGGGTAAATCAGTGCTCTTGGGCATGATGACCCGGGGTACTGCCGCCGATGTGATAGTAGTGGGGCTGGTGGGGGAACGGGGCCGTGAGGTCAAAGAGTTTATCGACGAAATTTTGGGCGAAGAAGGTCGTAAACGTTCTGTAGTTGTTGCAGCCCCTGCCGATGTGTCGCCTTTGATGCGATTAAAAGGCTGCGAAACTGCAGTACAGGTGGCTGAGTATTTCCGCGAGCAGGGTCTGGATGTACTACTGCTGCTCGACTCCATTACCCGTTATGCCCAGGCGCAGCGGGAAATTGCTTTGGCTGTGGGGGAGCCGCCAGCCACTAAAGGTTATCCGCCTTCGGTTTTTGCCAAATTACCTGCTCTGGTTGAACGGGCTGGTAATGGTGCTGCAGGTCAGGGCTCTATTACGGCTTTTTACACTGTGTTGTCTGAAGGTGACGATTTACAGGACCCTATTGCAGACGCGTCCCGTGCTATTTTGGATGGTCACATCGTTTTATCACGTCAGCTCGCTGATAGCGGCCATTTTCCGGCTATAGATATAGAAAAATCCATCAGCCGGGTTATGCCTGCAGTCACCAGTATGGAACATCAAAAACTGGCCCGTGCTGTCAAGCAGCTGTATGCCTCCTATCAGCAAAGTAAAGATTTAATTTCTATTGGGGCTTATGTCAAAGGGGCCGATCCACAATTGGATGCTGCTGTGACGCTAATGCCAAAAATCCGTGGTTTTTTACAGCAGGAAATGAAAGAGGTTGTGCCTTATGACGAAAGTCTGACACAGCTGGATAAACTTTTACCTGCCCATTTAGGACGATAAGTTATGGCGTTGGCGCAACTTCAGCTGCTGGTCAAAGTGCAGCAGGAAAAAGAAGACAAGTTGCAGGCTCAGTACAGGGCTGCCTTGCAAAACTATCAGTCGATGCAGCAAAAATATCAGGGCCTGGCTGACTATCGGATTGAATACGTGCAGCAAACCCAGAGCCGTGGTCAGGAGGGGATGGCAAGCCGGCAGTTTAATCAGTATTTAAATTTTATCGGCAAGCTGGATGCGGCCTTAACGGCACAACAACAGTATGTGCAACAGGCCAAAGCCAATGCCGACCAGCGTTTACAGCAACTGCTGGCGATGCAAAAAAAACGTAAGGCCATGGAAATACTGATTGAACGTGAGCTGGCGGAAATACAACGCAAAGCCGACAAACAAGAACAAAAAATGCTGGACGAAATTGCAACCCAGCAATTTTTCCGCAGAGTCAGTTAAGTGTGGCGCGTATTTTGTATGTCTTTTTCTAAAGACTAGTGTAGTGACTGATTTTGTTTGCTGTGTGCGGGCAAAGATGACAACAGCAACAAGTCATAGACTTGTATCCGGACCGGAGTGATCGATGACTGAATTCTTATCCATGACATTGCTTAGTGCTGAGCCTGTCTCTGCAGCTAAGACGCAAACCGCCTCGTCTAATGACGCTGCAACGGCACCGGATCAAAGTTTCGCCGCCACTCTGGCTGCTGAAGTGAATGGCAAAGCTGCGGAAAAACCGGCCAAAACCCCAGCAAAAACGCGGCAGAATACTGCCACTGAGCCTATGGATAGCAAAGATTCTGCACAGAACAGTCATTCAGAGCTAAAAAGCGATCAGCAGAAAGCCGGTGCCACAACGGCGACGGAACAAACTGAGGACACAGAGCTGAAGTCGCAGCAGGAAGATGTTCTGGCTTTGGATGAAAACAACGAGGCCGGACAATCCCATTGGCTGCACTTATTGGAAAAAGCAAAAAATCTGCAGGACCGTATAAGCAAAGCTGAAACGGCTGGCAAAGCAACTGCAGAACCAGCGGAGCTGGTACCGGACAGCGCTGCTGAATCAGCGGGGACAGAAAAAGCTGCTGTGGCGGCTGAGCATCTGGCAACACTGGCCGCAGCTAAACCGCATCATGATAAAACAAAAGTGCCGGAACAGACCGAAGCCGGCTCTGCCAGCTCAGCCAAAACAAAAACTGCAGCAGCACAGCATGGTGCTGTAGTACTGAATGAAAAGCTGCAGACCGAACAAAACTCTGAGCAGCATTTAACAGCGGAAGAATTAAAAGCCTTAAAACTGATCAGTGTGTCTGAAAAAGCTGCGTCAAAAAGTCAGGTCACAGAACCTGGGGTAAAACAGCTGACAGCACAACAAAATTCCGGCTCTGAACAGGACGCAGCTGAGTCTGTAGAAACTACAAAAAATCTGCTGCAGTCCAGAATCCCCGTTCATCAGGATACAGGGCCTGATCAACATAAAATCATGGCTCATATCGAAAAGACTCTAAAAGTGCGGACTGAGCTGACAGAGAGCTCAGGCACAGAAAAGCTGCCTGATACTGAAAAACAGCAGCAGAGCGCTGAAGCGGACACAGAGATGGTAGCAGTGGCTGCTCAAAAAGCTCCGTTGTTTTCAACACAGGCCAGCGTGCAGTCAAAAACTGGAGTAGCGACTACTCTGAATGCTGAACAAGATGTTCAAGCCGAAACAGATGCAGCCACTGAGCCTGCAGCAACAGATGTGAAAGTTTCAGTGCAGGTGCAAAGTGCCGCAGCTGTTGTAGCGCCGGCAGTACAACAGCCAAAAGCTGTGGCTGCCGAAGCGAAAGTGACCACTGAAGAAGCGCTGAAACAAATTCAGACCGCAGCGCTGGGCTCGCAGGCAGAGCAGGGTTCTTCTTCTGCCGGAGAACATTCGTCCCATCAGGGCTCAGCCGACACTAGTGTCAACCTGATGGACACACCAAAAAGTTCTGTGGCCGTTGTGCCGGAATCCAGCTCT
>CBIMJC010000119.1:0-11197 GCA_966244125.1 uncultured Rheinheimera sp. | reverse complement strand
GGATCTGATCCAGCGCGCGCAACATCGTATTGTGATCACCGCCTTGTATTTACAGGCTGATGAAGCTGGTGAACAAATTCTGCGGGCTTTATTTGCCGCCAAACAACAAAAACCTGATTTGCAGGTAACTGTTTATGTCGATTTCCACCGCGCCCGGCGTGGCCTGATTGGTCAGGAAGGGGCCCGCACTAACAACGATTTTTACCGCGAAATAGCCAAAGATTACGACTTACCTATTCAAATCATAGGTGTGCCTGTGAAAAAGCGGGAGCTGTTTGGTGTGCTGCATTTAAAAGGTTTTGTGTTTGACCAAACCTTATTGTACAGCGGTGCCTCACTGAACAATGTTTATCTGGCGGAGCAAAGCCGTTACCGTGCAGATCGTTATTTGGTGCTGCAAAATCAGGTGATGACAGACGCCATAGTGCAGGCGCATCAGCAGTTATTTGGTGATGAAGAGCAAACCCCTGAACTGCTGGATGACGAAGCTTATGTCAGTCAGGCAGTCAAACGCCAGTCGCGTTTATGGCTCAAACACGCCAAAGCGACCCGTTATCAGTATGAAGATAAAACAGATTCAGCTTTGCGTGCTTCGTTGCTGATGGGCTTAGGGCGCCGCAACAATGAGCTCAATAGCACTGTACTAGCTTTGCTTGCTGTAGCGCAGCAGGATGTGCTGATTTACACCCCTTATTTTAATCCGCCTGTGGCTTTGGCCAGAGCGCTGCGTAAATGTTTAAAACGTGGTGTCACTGTGACCATAGTAGTGGGCGATAAAACCGCTAACGATTTCTACATTCCGCCAGGCCAGCGTTTTAGCAAAATTGGTGGTTTACCCTATTTCTACGAAACCATTTTACGTAAGTTTGTCCGTGCCAATCAGAAGTTTATTGATAGCGGTTTGCTGCACGTCAAACTGTGGAAACACGAAGACAACAGCTATCACCTCAAAGGTTTGAGTGTCGATGGCGTCAAACACCTCTTTACCGGCCACAACCTGAATCCGCGGGCTTTTGCACTCGATTTTGAAAACGGTATTTATGTGGAAGACGAACTCCAGCAACTCAAAGCTTTGCTGGAGCAGGAGAAAGAGGTGATCACAGCTCACGCCAAAGAGATTGTGCATTATTCAGAAATCGAAACAGTGCGGGATTACCCTGAAGTAGTACAAAAGCTGTTAGGCCAGTTGCGCCGTATAGGTGCAGATTTAGTGGTGAAGCGGTTGATATAACGGAATGGGGTCAGGCCTTGTAACGGAATGGGGTCAGGCCTTGGATCTTGAATCCGGATTCAAGATCCAAGGCCTGACCCCATCGTTTTTTTCTAGTCTTCTAAAATAGCAGGTTTAATCAGCTGAAACAGTTCACGGAAGGCCTTAGGCGGCTGGTTCTTTTCCTGTTCTTTTTTGGCATTACGAATAAGTGTGCGTAATTGCTGTACGTCCACATCCGGAAATGCCGCCACAAATTCAGTCACAGCATCCGGGTTGGCGATCAGTTTATCGCGCCAGGTTTCCACTAAGTGAAACTTACGGGTGGCGGCCTGATTGGTGTTACGCAGTACGGCCAGAGCCCGTTCAATAGGCTCCAGATCGCGGGTCCGCATTAAACGGCCGATAAACTGGATGTGACGGCGCAAAGCTTCGTGTTTTTTCACCAGCTTGTCGGCCAATGCCAGAGCCTCTCTTAATTCGTCATCTAAATCTAATTTAGCACGGGCTGCAGGGCTTAATGCCACCAGCTCTTCGCCCAGCTTTTGTAACGCAGTCATCTCTTTTTTGACTTGGGTTTTACTTTTACCATGCTCAACATCCCAGTCGTCGCCATGGGTAAAGTCGGTCATATCGGCCATAGAATTCTCTTACCAGCTTAATTAATGCCGATAGTATACCCGATAGCCTGAACTCTGTCGTGTTTAGCATGGGGGCGGTGACGGGCGAGCATAAAGGTCGGCCCTACGTCCAATTTTTAACGAACTATGGTAAGCTGAGCCCACATTCTGGCAGTTAAAACAGAACACTCAGGTAAACAGATGAGTCAAACCGAAGTTACAATCTGGCAAGAAATCGCCGAAGTAAAAGATGCCGTCAGCCAGGTGTTGGCGCATGCGAAACAATTAGGTGCCACCAGCGCCGAAGCCTCGATGAACCGCACCCGGGGTTTAAGTGTGGAAACCCGCCATGGCGAAGTGGAAACCGTCGAGTTTAATCAGGACGGTGGTTTAGGCATCAGTATTTATGTCGGCCAGCGTAAAGGTTCAGCTTCGACTGCTGATTTAAGTCCGGCCGCGTTAAAACGCACAGTCGAAGCGGCGATTGATATAGCCCGTTACACTTCGGAAGACCCACATGCAGGTCTGGCAGAAGCCGCCTGGCTGGAATTGTCACCGCCGGATCTGGATTTATTTCACCCGGCTTCTGTTTCTACTGAACAAGCTATTGAATGGTGTAAAGCCTCGGAAGAAGCGGCTTTTGCTTATGATGGCCGTATTACCAACTCGGAAGGTGCGTCCTTTTCGTCACATCAGGGCTTAAAAGTCTATGGCAACAGCCATGGTCAACTGGTGGGCTATCCAAGCAGCCGTCACAGCTTAAGTTGTGTGGTGATAGGCGAAGAAGGCGAAGATATGCAGCGGGATTACAGCTACACAGTGGCCCGTGAATTAGGCGACTTGCTGGACCCGGCTTTGATTGGTCGTGAAGCGGCGAAGGAAACAGTACAACGCTTAAATGGTCGCAAACTGGGCACGCAAAAAGTGCCGGTGATTTTCCGGGCTGATATCGCCAGCAGTATATTTGGTCATCTGGTGTCTGCGATCAGTGGTGGCAGTATTTACCGTAAATCCAGCTTCCTGCTGGATAAAGTGGGCCAGGCTGTGATGTCTGACAAAGTGACCATTCTTGAGCGTCCGCATTTAAAGAAAGCTCTGGCTTCCACCCCTTTTGACGGGGAAGGCGTAAAAACCCGTGATTTAACCATACTGGATAAAGGTGTATTAAATACCTACCTGACCACCAGTTATTCAGGCCGCAAGTTAGGTTTGCCCAGTTCAGGTCATGCCGGTGGTATTCACAACTGGCTGGTGCAACATGGCGATGCTGATTTAGCTCAGCTCTGTCGTGATATGGGCACTGGTTTGTTGGTGACAGAACTGATGGGGCAGGGCGTCAATACAGTAACAGGGGATTACTCCCGTGGTGCTGCCGGGTTCTGGGTCGAAAACGGTCAAATCCAATACCCGGTGTCCGAAATCACTATAGCTGGTACTTTGCAGCAAATGTTTATGGATATTCAGGCCATAGGCAAAGACGTTGACCCTCGCGGTGGTGTGCTGACAGGGTCAGTGCTGATTGGCCAGATGCAAATAGCTGGTCACTAATCTGTCTGGGTCAGAGCCTTGGCCCTGACCCCCATATCGAAGATCTGTGCTGATTTAGTAAGCCATTTCGTTTAATTTAAATAAAAGTCTGATTTTAGGGTCAGAGCTGAAGCTCTGACTCTGGCAGGAGTTTGTTATGAAATCTTTGTCTCTTCTGGTGCCTGTAACCTTATCTTTTTTGCTGACCAGCTGTGGTTATCTGGCTGGTGATGAAAAACAGCAGTTGGAACAAGCCTGGCTGGCCAAAGATCAGCAATTACAGCAGGCTGTAGAACAAATCCGCAGTCA
Source organism: uncultured Rheinheimera sp. (assembly GCA_966244125.1). Classification (GTDB taxonomy): domain Bacteria; phylum Pseudomonadota; class Gammaproteobacteria; order Enterobacterales; family Alteromonadaceae; genus Pararheinheimera. The sequence continues at coordinate 7,531 of CBIMJC010000119.1, read as the reverse complement.
GGGTTTAGAAGCTGTTGCCAAAAGTGCAGAAGCAGGTACTGTCGCTTCATGTGTCGCGACCCGCTTAGCTGCTGATCCTGTTGGCTCTTTAATCAGTGTCGAAGGAGCTTTAGTGGAATCGGCCAAAGTAGCGCAGTTACTGGCGGACTTACAACAAGTGATGGAGCAGGACGTTTCACTGGAACAAATGGCGGGCTTATTACAACGTGGTGCTGATGCAGCTGTTTATGCCAAAACTTTAATTGAACAACAAGGGCTGGAACAGGCATTACAAAGCTTAAAGCAGATGGTGATTGCCAGTCAGCAATTTGCCCAGCAGGATTTAGGGGCACATTTGCAGCAGTTAGTCTCAGCTTGTCCTACCACAACGGCAGAATAAAAAAGGGGGTCAGGTCTTGGATGTTGATTCAAGATCCAAGGCCTGACCCCATTCGTTGCTGACCCGGAGAACTTAGTTAATGCCGGTCTTTAAACCACGACGGATTAACAGAGCATCAGTGGTTGGTTCCTGACCACGGAAAGCTTTGTAAGCTTCCATCGGGTCTTTGCTGTTACCGATAGACAGAATGTTTTTACGGAAGTTAATGCCGTTTTCCAGCTTTAAACCACCCTGAGTCTGCACATAGGCAAAAGCGTCAGCCGCCAGAATTTCACTCCACATATAGGCGTAGTAACTGGCTGAGTAACCACCAGAGAAGACGTGAGCAAAGAAAGTCGACTTATAACGTGGTGGCACAGCTGCTAAATCCACACCGTGTTTTTTCAGTGCAGCGGCTTCAAACTTCTGTACGTCCTGCAGTGGTGCATCGGCTGGCAGAGAGTGCCATTCCATATCCAGCAGCGCAGAAGACATATATTCCAGTGTGTCATACCCCTGGTTGAAGCTACGTGACTTCATGATTTTTGCCAGCAGTTCAGCTGGAATTGGCTCGCCTGTTTTGTAGTGTTTGGCGTAGTTACCAATCACGTCAGGGTGAGCAGCCCAGTCTTCCTGGAAGGTTGAAGGGAATTCAACGAAATCACGGGATACTGAAGTACCGGCTAAAGTCAGGTAAGTCACGTTGGAGAACAAGCCGTGCACCGCATGACCAAATTCATGGAACATAGTAGTGACGTTGTCATAGCTGACCAGGGTAGGTTCACCTGCCGGGCCTTTAGGAATGTTCATTACGTTTACAACCACAGGCTTCTGGTTTAACAGCTTGCTTTGTTCTACAAATGAACTCATCCAGGCGCCACCACGTTTGCCGTCACGGGCAAAGTAGTCCGCATAGAAAATCGCAATGCTGGTGCCGTCAGCGTCAAAGACTTCATAAGCTTTGACATCCGGGTGATACACAGGTAAATCCGGACGGGCTTTCATCGTAATACCAAACAGCTTGTTCATGGTGTAGAACATACCGTCGTTCAGTACACGCTCAAATTCGAAGTACTGACGCACTTCAGCTTCGTCTAAATCGTATTTGGCTTTACGGACTTTTTCGCCGTAGAACTCCCAGTCCCATGGCTGTAATTCAAAATCACCGCCGGTCTCTTTGATCATGGCCTGAATTGCTTCAGCTTCTTTTTTGGTGTTTTCCACTACAGCAGGTACCATAGAACCGAACATATCCAGTACAGCTTTAGGGGTTTTTGCCATAGTAGGTTCTAACTGGTACGCGGCCCAGTTGTCATAACCTAACAACTTAGCGCGTTCAGCACGTAACTGAGCCAGACGGGCGACTATAGGCTGGTTGTCTGTTTCACCGGACGTGCCACGGTACGCCGAAGCTTCCCATACTTTCTTCCGCACTTCGCGGTTTTCCAGTGAAGCTAAAGCTGGCTGACGGGTGGTGTTGGTAATTTCAATAATAAATTTACCTTCTTTGCCCTTGGCTTTCGCGCCTTCCGCAGCAGCTGTAATTTCAGCTTCAGATAAACCTGCTAACTCTTCTTTGGTATCCACATAAACCGCGATTTGATCTTTCATCGCCATCAGGTTTTGCTGGAACTTGTTGGTCAGAGTGGATTGTTCTTCGTTTAAGGCGCGGATTTTGGTTTTTTGCTCTTCAGTTAAGTTGGCACCGGCACGGACAAAACGCTCATAATAATCTTCAACCAAACGCACAGCTTCGCCGTCTAAACCTAAAGTAGAGCGGGCGTCATATACAGCTTTGACGCGGGCAAACAACTGCGGATTCAGGTTGATATTGTCTGAGTGAGCAGCAAACTTAGGAGCCATTTCAGATTGAATTTTCAGGATTTCATCATTGCTGATGGTGCCTGTCATGTTAAAGAAGGTAGTGGAGGCACGGGTTAACAACTCCCCACTTTTTTCCATTGCCACAATAGTGTTGTCAAAGGTAGCTGGTTCTTTGTTTTCAGCAATAGCCAGGATCTCAGCCATATGCTGTTTGATGCCTTCTTCCATCGCTGGCTGGTAATGTTCAACTTTAATTTTGTCGAATTCCGGCGCTTCGTATTGCAGCGTGCTTTTTACTAACAATGGGTTGGTCACCGCAGCTTGCTCCGTGGCTGGTGCAGCAGCTTGAGTTTGTTCAACTGCTGCTGTGGTTTTTGCGTCTTCGGCAGGCTTGGAGCAGGCGCTTAAAGCGACGGCTGCACCAATAGCGCTGGCAATAATGGTCTTGCGCATGGATATTTCCCTCTGGGTATCTTGGTTGCTTTTTTGTTATGAACTTCGGATCAAAATCATTAAGTGTTAACTGGTCGAGTATGCCAAAAGCAATACTGAAAAAACAGGTTTTGCAGTAAATGGCTTATTTAGTGGGATAAGTGGGGCATTTTTAACAGGCAGATGCAAAAAAACAAAACGACGCTTTGCAGCGCCGTTTTGGTTCCTCTGTCCTGCTTATTCTGTTTGCAGGAAGGATTGTCTGACGGCATCCATCAGTGGGTTGTTGCTGCCATTGGTGCTGCCGTAGTTGATAGTCCAGATAATAGCTCCACCCAGCCCCGTTGCTTTTACCCATTCGCCTTTAGCGGCAATACTTTGTGGGTCTTCACAACTCAACATACCTATAGTGGAGCTGTTATAAGGATGAGTGCCTGTTCTGCCGTTTGGATAGGAGTAGAAACTCATTTTGGCTTCATCATTCCAGACTCTGGTGCCGCCGTTAAAATAACCAGCCGCATTCACTATGCTGTAGGACCAGGTATTGTCATTGGAATAGACCCCAGTCACAGGCTGACCAAAACCTGTGGTGGGCAAAGGGTAAGCCATACAATAAAAACCTATACCTACACCTAACTTTCCTCGTGGCACACCAGCGTTTTGATAGGCTTGCATGCTGGAGGTTAAATCCATAGGACGGGATGGGTCCAGACCTGCAATAGGGCTGAAGGTGGTACTGGTCCAACCCTGCTCGGCAAAACCCATGGCGTAGCTCATCAGGTTGTACTGATCGACAATTGAAGCAATAGTCACATCAAAGTCTGACACCTGACCGTAGTTCATATTCAGCGCATAACCCGGGAATGTAATCAGGAAAGCATCATTCGGAGCCTGCCAGCGGGCACGTAATTTAGCCGCAGCACGCAGGTCCGCTATTAAGGCGGTCAGACGGAATTTAGCCAGAGGCGAATCCAGTTCATCTTCCCAGTCCAAATCCAAACCATCGTAGTTATGCTGTTCCAGATAATTCAGGATATTGTTGACAAAAGTGGGGCGGATATCAGGCGCTGTGGACGCCAGGAAACCTAAACCATCTCCCATACCTCCCATCATCAGCAAGGCCTTTTTACCTGCCGCATGAGCACGCTCTATCAGATAATCTTCCACACTCTTGTCGGTGATATGAGCGATAGCACCTGCATCATGAGCAGTGCCTGCACCTTCAATCACATCACCGGGCTGACCTCCGGGTAAAGAACCGCCGCCCGGTGCCACACGGCCAAATACCAGATGAGTTAAAGAGTCCATTTTGACATGCTGCGGCTGATGATCAGGCCAGTACCAACCCGCATAATAAGCTGTTACCCAAGGTGTTGCGCCGGCAGAAACCGGGATAGTTTCAAGTTCCGGCATCACATCAGGCGGAGGAGGTTGCACAGCTTGCACCACCACAGTCACTGTATTACTGACACCATTGTTGTCTGTCACCGTCAGGCTGACAGAGTAAGCGCCAGCTTTGGCATAGGTATGCACAGGTTTTGCGCCGCTGGCTGAAGTGCCATCACCAAAGCTCCAGCTGTAACTGGCCACAGGATTGTTATTGCTATCCATAGAGGCTGTACCATCAAACTGAAAACGTAATTCCGTCTGGCTGGTCAGTTTCGAGCTGATCACAGCAAATGGCTGTACACTGTCATACCCCAGCATAAAAGACTGTTTGACCGCATTCAGCAGCGGGTTATTGACACCATCCGGACTGCCGTAGTTAATAACCCAAATCATAGCGCCACCCAATTCAGTGTCGCGCACGTATTTGCCTTTAGCGGCAATACTGGCCGGATCTTCATAACTCAGGAAGCCTGCTTCGCCTGTGTTCATGCAGCTATGTTGTGGGCCTGAACCTGTGTAGCCACCGACATAAGATCGGTAGGCGGCTTTGGCACTTTGATCAAAGGTATAAGTACCGGCAGACAGGAAACCACAATTCACCAGATTGGCATAACTCCAGGTCCAGTCATTGTTGTCCTGATAGGTTACTGGCTGATCCGGGCCTGTGGCAGGTGCTCTGAAGTTGTAACCAAAGAACCCTATACCTACCGCAATTTTACTGCGTGGAATGCCAGCCTGGGCATAAGCGTCCACAGTACTGGAAACATCACTGGGATGCAGGCCGGTCTGACCGTAAATCGGCGAAAAATGCCAGGTCGTCCAGCCACCGTGAGCAAAACCTATCATGTAGGTCATCAGGTTAAACTGATCCACCAGTGCTGCGACTTCCACTTTCCACTGTGGCACTGTTTCATAGTTCATGTTCAGAATAGAAGTAGGGTAGGTCACCAGCAGTGGCTGGCTCTGATAACGGGCTCTTTGGGCAGCCGCTTGTTTCAGCTCGGTGATCAGCGCAATTAAACGCTCCGGATCAATGGCATCTTCCCAGTTTACATCTATACCGTCGTAGTTATGCTCAACCAGATAATCCAGCAGGTTACTGATAAAAGTACTGCGGATTGCAGGTGCCGTGGAGGCAAAAAAACCATTGCCATCGTCGTTTCCACCCAGCATCAGTAAGGCTTTAGTGCCTGCAGCATGAGCCCGTTCTATTAAATAGTCTTCTGCACTTTTTGTGGTCAGCCCTGCTGGTAATTGGCCTGCTTCATGGGCTGAACCTGCGCCTGGCATCACTTCGCCTGCCACACCACCTAAAGTGCCGGATCCTGGTGCTACCCGGCCAAAGATCACATGAGTCATGGCACTGAAATCGATGTTTTGTGGCTGATAACCTTGCCAGAACCAGCCCGCATAGTAGCCAGTCACCCACTTACCTGCACCTGCCTGATCATTGACTGCAACAGGTAATAACAAAGTCGACTGAGCCCCGAGATTATCCGTCACAGTCAAACTGGCTGAGTACTGACCCGCAGCGGCATAAGTGTGACTGGCGGTTGCTCCTGTTGCTGTGTTGCCATCACCAAAATCCCACAGATAAGAGCTGATGCTGCCATCACTGTCGGTCGAAGTGCTGCCATCAAAGTTGACCAGCAATGATCCCGGTGTCACTGCGGCTTGTGCCAAAGCGACGGGTTGCTGGTTGTGCTGCACCACACTAACAGGCAGACTGATACGATGAACTGCACCCTGATTGTCTGTGACAGTCAGGCTGGCCTGATACTCGCCACTGGCTGGATACAGATGGCGGCTTTCAGCACCAGTGCCTGTAGTACCATCGCCAAAATCCCACAGATAAGAGCTAATTTCACCGTCGTAATCTGTTGAGCCTGCAGCACTAAAGACAAATTCCAGAGTACCCGCTACTGCAGTTGCTGTGGCCTGAGCCACTGGTTCTCTGTTAGGTTTTCCTGCAACTGTGACCGCAAAACTGCTGGTGCTGCTGTTCCCAAACGAGTCTTCGACAGTAAATTTAACCTGATAGTCACCGGCTTGATCATACAGATGGCTGGTGTCCTGACCCGTGCCTGTCGTGCCATCGCCAAAATCCCAGTGATAGCTGACTATATGATCGTCCGGATCTGTTGAATCTCCACCGGCAAAAATCAGAATAGGTTCGCCAGGGAATTGACTCCAGCTATAGACTGGTGTTGGTGGCGTATTTTCTGTTGGCTCTGCATCAGGTTTTCCAGCGACAGTCGCTGTAAAGTGGGTGCTGCTGCTGTTACCAAATTCATCTGTGACAGTGAAGGTGATCTGATAATCGCCCGTCTTATCATACCAATGACTGGCATCCTGACCTGAGCCTGTGGTGCCGTCACCAAAGTCCCACTGATAATCGACAATCTGATCATCCGGATCGCTAGAGTCGGCACCGGAAAAAATCAGAATGGGTTCACCCGGGAACTGACTCCAGTGATACACAGGGCTCGGGGCTGTGTTTACAACCTGACTTTGTGCCGTGTCAGCAGGCAAAACCGCCTGCGCATACGAAGGCGTGAAAGCAAAGATGCATAATGAGCAAATAGGGGCTGCGGCTAAGCTTAGCCCCGGCCGGAGTCTGAAACGCTGCAACAGACCTCCTTGTTTATAAACTGTGGTTTTCAATGGTGACCTCACACTGGTTAGTTAAGCTGTCCGGATTTAGTTCACTGTTGTGCTGCAGCGCTTTGTTGCAGGCGCGAAGCAGACACAACAGTTTTCAGTGCCATAGCGCTGAAAAAAATAGGGTGTGTACAGTGCTTTTAACTCAGTAACAGTGCGAAACGTATCTGAACAGAACATAGAGTTCCGTGGCTTAAGCTGCTGCTGTAACAAGCCATAACAATGCCAACAGCCACCTTGTGATCACACAAAATGCTGTTGTCCGCAGTGCATAGAACTTGTTCAGTACCCCTGAGAGCCCAGTTTGGCCCGACCAGTCGGCAACTTCAGAGTTGTTGTGACCAAAGGTTTGTAACTTGTGGTGGGTAACAGACTTTAACATCTGGCTGGTTTGTGCCTAAAGACAATCACCAGCTCAGTTAGCGGAATTGACCAAGGCCACATCATCTTTTCAGTTGGTGGCCTTTTAACGCATAAAACAAAATCATGCCGTAACAAGGCAACAGCAGCCAGTAGGCGCTTTGATTGCCTTGGTGCTCCGCCAGATAGCCATAAGCAAGCGGGAGCACTGCACCTCCTGCTATGCCCATAATCAGCAAGGCAGAAGCTGTGGCTGTCAGTTTGCCTAAACCTTGCAGTGCCAAAGGCCAGACAGCGGGCCAGACCAGAGCATTGGCTAAACCTAACAAAGCCAGATACAACACAGGATCAGGCACGGCCGGAATGCCAAGCCAGCCCAGTAGCAGCTCTGATGCCACAAAAGAGCTGCGGTCAGACAGCAGCACTGCAGCAGTAAACAACATACCAGCCACAGCAGAAGCCACTAAGGCCTGTTGCTGACTCAGCCAGTTTGGGATCAGCGCTATG
>CBIMJC010000118.1:0-11285 GCA_966244125.1 uncultured Rheinheimera sp. | reverse complement strand
CAGCATCATCTTCATCAACCAGCAGTAGCCAACCACCGCCATAAAAAGCGCGACTATAATGCTGACTTCCCAACCAGCATAAGGGCTGGTGCCGAGGTATTGAATAGGGATCCAGTTTTGAATTTCAGGCGAACCAGCGGATGTCATGGTAAAAGTGACAGAACCTAAACCTAAAGCAGCCGGAATAAAACGCCGGGGCAGGTTGGCGTCTTTAAATAAACTCACCGCCATAGGGTAAGCCGAAAAAGCCACAACAAAAATACTGACGCCACCATAAGTCAGTACAGCACAGGCCAACACTACCGCCAGTACAGCTCGTTGTTTGCCCAGACGTTTCACTATGGCAAGCGCCACTGCATCTGCGGCGCCCGTGTGTTCCATCAGTTTGCCAAACAGAGCGCCGAGTAAAAACATTAAAAACCAGCTGGAGACAAAACCGGCAAAACCCGACATATAACCCTGGACAAAGTTGGCCGGGTTATCGGCCAGCCAAAAGGGAATGCCATTCAATAAAGCCACAAATAAAGCACAAAGTGGCGCCAGAATAAACAGGTTTACCCCGCGCATGGTCAGCACTATCAGTAACACCAACCCCGCCAACAGACCAAATAAACTCAGCATAGAAACAACCTTATGTGTTTTTTTTCAGTCTGGTGTAAAGCCGGGCGGCAAACCATAGTACTAAGGTACAGTCTTATCGCTGATATGTTTGTTTATTCTTTTATTTTCATGTGCTTACCTGTAGTTTGTGCTGGGTATAGTACTAAGGTACAGCTTAACATTTCGACAAGACAGCCTAGAGTGGTACTGGACAAGTTAGCAGGAGAAGCCAGATGGCCCATAACAATAACAAGACGAAGACTGTATTCCAACCCACTTTATTAGCAGTGCTGATAGGGTCAGCTTTAATCAATCCGGTGTTGGCAGAACAGGCCAGTGATGAAACAAAAGCACAAGAAGAAGCGGCGCTTGAAGTGATCCAGGTCACAGCCCGTAAAACAGCAGAAAACCTGCAGCAGGTGCCTGTTGCTGTCACCTCTATAGGCGCAGAAGCGCTGGCGCAGCGTGGTATTGAAAACTTAACTGCAGTGCAGGCTTATTCGCCGAACACTACCTTACAAGTGTCACGTGGTACCAACAGCACCTTAACGGCTTATATCCGTGGTATTGGCCAGCAGGATCCATTGTGGGGTTTTGAACCTGGTGTCGGTATTTATATTGATGATGTCTATATGGCCCGTCCGCAAGGCGCTGCTATGGATGTGTACGACGTAGAGCGTATTGAAGTATTGCGTGGTCCTCAGGGCACTTTATATGGTCGCAACACCATAGGCGGCGCTGTGAAATACATCACTAAGCCGTTAAGTGGCGACAATGAACTCAGTTTACGTGGCACTTTAGGCAACTATGGTCAAAAAGACTTTAAAATTGCCGGTCAAACCGCGTTAACAGACAAGCTGTTTTTTGGTGCCGCCTTAGCCACGCTCAATCGTGATGGTTTTGGTACTTACCTCAATACAGGTGAAGAAAACTACGATAAAGATATTCTGACCGGTCGTGTCAGCCTGCAGTATCAGGCGACAGATAATTTACGTTTTAGTTTTGCTGCCGATCGCACCGAAGATGATTCAAACTCCAAAGGTGGCCATCGTTTAACCCCCAGTCTGGTAACCAAAGAACCGCCACCGGAAAACGTGTTTGATTCCAATACCAGCATGCCGGCGGATAACTCAGTAGTGACTGAAGGTCAGTCACTGACTATTGCCTGGGATATCAACAGTGACTGGACTTTCAAATCTATTACGGCCAAACGTGAAGGCGTCACCGACACCAATATCGATTTTGACGCCACCCGTTTACCTTCGTTAGATGTGCCCGCTTTTTATGAGGATGAACAAACCTCACAAGAACTACAGCTGTTGTTTAACGGCGACAAACTGACAATGGCCTCTGGCCTGTATTATTTTAAAGGCGAAGCCTGTGGTGCTTTTGGCACTGTGCTGGTGCAGGGCTTGGGCGTGACCACTGAAAACGGCGGTTGTGTCGACACCGACAGTGTGGCCGCTTATGCACAGGGTAGTTATCAGTACACAGACAAACTGTCTTTTACTTTGGGTGGCCGTTACACCAAAGATGATAAAGATGCTGAAGTTTATCGTTTTGTCTACGTAGGCTACAAAAGACCACGGGATGCAGGCACTCCTATTGCTGTGCAGTCAGACTTTGAAGGCAGCGAAACCTTCAGTCATTTTTCACCCCGTGTAGGTTTTGAGTACCAGAGCAACGACAACTTTATGTGGTACGGCTCTTATACCGACGGTTTTAAATCCGGTGGTTTTGATATGCGCGGCAACCAGTCGATTAACCCTAATGCGGGTGATCCTTATCAGGAAGAGACTGTTGATACCTTTGAACTTGGTTTTAAAAGTGAGTGGAATGATCGCACCTTACGCTTAAACGCGGCAGCATTCACGTCCAGCTATGACGATATGCAGGTGACTGTGCAGCGGGCTGTGAATAATACTGTGGCTTCTCAGGTATTAAACGCCGCCAGTTCTGATATCCGTGGTTTTGAAGTAGAGATGATCTCTATGTTAACCAGTAACTTAGAACTGACAGGTATTTTGGGTTACACAGATGCCAAGTTTAACGAAGTGGTGTTTTTTGATGCGGCTACCAAAACCAATGTCGATGTGTCGGATATCTGGTCTTTCGCCAACACCCCAGAGTGGACTGGTACTTTAGGTCTGAAGTACACCCAAAGTGCCGGCATAGGTGAAATTGTGTATAACGTCATGGGTTCGTACCGCGCTGATACCCAGATTTTTGAAGTGCCGTCCGTGCTGGATTTTGGTGGTTATACGCTGTTTAACGCTGGTGCTACCTGGTACTCCAACGATGGGCACTGGGACTTGTCGGCTCAGGTACGCAATATAGGCGATAAAGAAACCCGTATTGCCGGGTACAACTTCCCGCTGCTGGCGGGCGAGCAAACCATTACCGCCTACTACGGCGACCCAAGAACTTATAGTTTAACTTTGGGATATCGTTTCTAAGCTTTTGATCTTGTAGCGGCGGGGGTTATCCCCGCCCGTATCTGCAGCTTTAGATATAAACGGCGTAGCCAAAGTAATTGGAGTTGCAGCGAGGCGACAAGTGATGGAGACCCCAGAAGCATAGTTGTCCTATGTGACTGGGGCGAGGGCACGTAGTCAACAAAGCGGCGGCTTCAAGTACGAAGGCTAAAAAACACTTGCCGGGGCGAAAGCCCCGGTTCAGTATGGTAAAAAGAGGTTTTATAAAGTTGATACTGCGCTGTTATGATTGCAATTATTGCTGATGACCATCCGTTATTCCGTGTCGCTCTGGCACAAGCTTCCCAACAAATTCTTGGCTCCGATGCGGTATTGCTGCAGGCCAATAGCATGGCGCAGCTATGGGCTTTATTGCTGCAACACCCGGATACCGAACTGATCTTTCTGGATTTAAAACTGCCGGATGCCGAAGGTTTTGCCGGTTTAACTTCGCTGCGCACTGAATACCCTGATATCGCTATTCTGATGGTGTCTGCTATTGAAGATCCTGCTGTGATTAAACAAGCGCTGCAACTGGGGGCTTCGGCCTATATTCCAAAATCTGCACCGCTGGATTTATTATCTGAAGCTGTAGCGCAAGTCGTCGCAGGGGAGACCTGGGTACCGGCTGAACTGGTGAATGAAGTGGAAAAAGCCAGGGATCTGATTGATCAGGATTTTGCCCGGCGGCTGGAGCAACTCACTCCCCAGCAATTTCGTGTGCTGAAAATGATTGCGGATGGTTTACTGAATAAACAAATTGCCTATGAAATGCAGGTGCAGGAAACCACTATCAAACAGCATGTGTCGGCTATATTGCGCAAACTGAATGTGAATAACCGTACTTTGGCCGGGATTATGTTTGAGAAGTTAAAGCTGCCTGATGAATTTTAATTCCCCGTCGTACTTGGCTTTGAACTGATATTTCTGACGGGCAGGGATAAACCCTGCCCCTGCTATTGTTGTGGTTAGTTCAGGTTCATCTGTTGTTTAGCTATGCCAAGCAAATGTGCTCTGTCGTCAATGCCATTGGTGCCGCCGTTAATCAGTTTGGTGACTTTGGTTAAATCATCCGCTTCTGCGGCAGCATTAATATTGCGCTTTTGCCAATACCAGCAGCCTGATGCCACAGCCAACACCGGATCTGTGGCGACTAAATCCGGCTGGCTGACCACATCCACGCCCCAGTCCTGACTAAAGGCCTGATAGTTGGCTTTTCCTGTTAACTGAATAATACCACGGCCTCTGTAGGCCCAGCCGTCACCACTTTGTTCATCACCATTGCCCATTCTGTTGGCATAAATACGATTGGCGATTTTCTCTGGCTGACGGGCGTAGCTGTTGACGTCGACACCAACAAAATACTTACTAAACAAAGAAGTCAGGGCTGAGGCACTGTAGTTCAGGTTTTCTCTCAGTTGTGAATAACCTGCGCTTTCATGGGCGGTTTGCGCCATAAAATGGGCGACACATAAAGGAGGCGTAATTTGAGCTTTAGGTAAATCCAAATCCAAAGCCTTGCAGAAACTGGTTAAAGCCTCACTGTTTAAGCTGGGACATAAAGCCGATAACAAAGCCGGGCTGACCAGTGACGCTGATGTTGTGGTCGGTAAATCTGGCAACTGCAACTGCTGGCCCGGATAGAGCAGATTGGGATTAGCCAGATGATTCTGACTGGCTATCCAACTGGCTTTGCTGCTATCGCCATAATAATTGGCGGCTATGCTACTTAAAGTATCTCCGGCTTTGACCTGATAAAGCATGATGCACTCCCTGTCGTTGAAAAATAACAGGTACAAAGTATGGTGCAGTTTTTGTGAAATGAAGGAAGATTTTTCCGGTCGTATGGATTGCAGTACAGACAAAATCGCATGGAGCGATTTTGAACATTGGAGCGAAGCGACGATGGCCCGACAGGGTGAGCGCCATGGATGGCTGCGAATAAAAAAAGCCCACCGCTTTGGGTGGGCAAAAGAGGCGGCAACGCCTTTTAGCTAGGAACTGGTAGTCAGCAGCAACTGACTGTTGCAACAGGTTTGGGTGTGGCTGGTGGTTTTGCCTGACTGGCCGCTGTTGTTTTGCCGGATTCGGTTTGTGCAGCAGGAGCTGGCGGCACATAACCATGAAATTCAGCTAAGCCCTTAAAGACCTGAATTAAACTCTGTCTGAACATAGCATCGCGTCTGAACATAGTATCGCCCTCCTGTTGTTTGAATAATGAGCAGTGTAGACAGTCGCGAAAGCTTTGATTAGCCGGATTAACGAAGACAGATAGTTTCCTAAAAGAAACAGTCAGGATGAAAAAATCCGGTTAAAATCAACAGCGAAAACAGTATAAGAATAGGTGCAGGGATGTCGTTGCTTCAGCGTTTAAGTGATATGGCCACATTTGCCAAAGTAGTAGAAAGCCGCAGTTTCACCCAGGCCGCAGTGGCTTTGGATATGTCCAAAGGCGCAGTCAGTAAAGCCATCAGCCGCTTAGAGCAACATTTAAATGTGCGTTTGTTGCAACGCTCCACCCGACAACTGAGCTTAACCTCAGAAGGGGAAGCTTTTTTTGAATACTGTCAGCAGGTGGTGACTCAGGCCGATCAGGCTGAACACCATTTATCCGAACTGCGGGATGAACCATCAGGCTTAATCCGTATCAGTGTGCCTGTCACCTTTGGCACTTTGCGTATTGCGCCTTTATTGCCTGAATTGTTAAAGCTGTATCCGAAGTTATCAGTGGAACTGGACCTAAACGATAAGGTTATAGATCTGATCGCGGATAAAATGGATTTAGGTATCCGATTCGGTCGTCTGGCCAATTCCAGCCTGATTGCCCGGGCATTACCAGGTTTACCTATTACCATGGTGGCGTCTCCCGGTTATTTGGCCGCTTTTGGCACACCCCAAAGCCCGGCCGATTTATGCCAGCATCAATGTTTAAGCTCGGGATCGTCCATTGCCGACCGCACCTGGTTTTTTCGCTATATGGATCAAAGCATTGAAGTGCTGACCTCCGGCCGGGTGTTATGCAACAGCAACAGGGCGCTTAAACATGCCGCTTTAGCGGATATGGGGTTGTTGTTTGTTACCCGTTATCAGGTGGAAAAAGAGCTGCAAAATGGCAGTCTGGTGGAGGTGATGCAGGACTATATGCCTGAACCACTGCCGCTGCATCTGGTGTATCCAAACCGCCATCATATGAAAGCGGGTTTAAAGGTGGTGATCCAGTTTTTGCAGCAGCAGTTTGCGCAAACCAGTTGAGTCAAAGTACAGGGGTGTTTTTTAACTTCTTGTATTGCCAGAATAAACCGGCCAGATACAGCAGGAAAATAACAGCTAAAATTTGTTTGACCAGAGGGGATTCAGGGCCTTCCGGAGCCAGCGGCGCACCAACAGGCAAGCGGCTTAAGCTTTCGACTGTGGTTGGAATAAACATCAGGAAAAAGCTGGTGCTCATCAAAAACCGCTCCAGCATAGCGGCCTTGCTTTGCAGGGCTGCTAGTTTTGGCAGCAAATAAGCGGCACCAATAAGCAATAAAATCAAAATGCCTAAAAAATGGCCTTCACTCAGCTTACCGGTTTTCATAATAGTAAAAGCAGTGGCCACAGCAGCAACAGTACTCAGGCTATACCAGAAGCCCAGTTTGCTGTGCGGATTAATATGGCCTTGCCGGAACAGCAGCAGAGCCGCCAGCAGTATAGGAATTAAGCTGATGAGCGTATGCACAATACCAAACACAGACATAATAATTTCCTCAATAGATTGAAATTGTTAAGCCTAGATGAGTATTCAAAATCCGGCTGCACGGTTGAGAAAATTTAGTTCAGCAGCCGTTGTAACAAGCGTTTTAATGACACCTCTTTTAACGGCTTCAGCATAAAATGAAAACCGGCGTTGAGTGCGTGTTGGCGGATATCCGCACTTTGGTCGGCTGAGTTGATCACCACAGGTGCACTGATGCCAAAATGCTCGGCCAGTTGCACTGCCACTTCCACTCCTGTCGCACCATGATCCAGATGGTAATCAAATAACATCAAATCGGGTTTAAAGCCCTGTTGAACTGCACCTAAGGCCTCGCTGGGCGAGCTGACGGCTATTACGTCACAATGCCAGCTTTGCAGTAATTGCGACACCGCCTGCAGCAACACGGCTTCGTTATCCATCAGCAAAATACGTTGTCCGGCAAAACGACTGGGTTGGCTGGATTTCACTTGTGGTGTGACTCTTTGGCTGACGCGCGCCAGCGGTACCTGAATAGAAAAGCAACTGCCTTTGCCTGGCACTGAACTAAAGCTGATTTGATGGCCTAATAAGCTGCAAATACGCTGGCTGATCGCAAGCCCGATGCCCAGACCTTTTTGGTCGGCCTGACTGCCTTGCTGGAATTCATCAAAGATTTTTTGCTGGTCTGCTTCGCTGATACCTATGCCGGTGTCGCAGACACAAATCTTCAGATGCTGAGCCTGACGTTTTACACCCAGCAGAATTTTGCCACTTTGGGTGTAACGTAGTGCATTGGCCAATAAATTCTGCACCACTCGTTTTAATAGTTTCGCATCACTAAAAGTGCCAAGACGGCTAGGAATATAGGTAAAGCCTAAGCCTTTGCTTTGGGCCAGCACTGCGGCTTCGCGTGCGCTTTGGTCCAGTAACTCACAAAGTGCAAAAGTTTCAGGCTGGGCTTTGACCACACCGGCATCCAGTTTGGTCAACTCCAGAATAGCGGCCAATAACTCTTCGGCGGAATTAAGCGAATGAGTTAAGTTTTGCGCCAGCTGTTTGACTTCATCCTGCTGGCTTTGCTGGCGGATAAGGCCACAAAACAAGGCAGCCGCATTAAAAGGTTGCATCAGATCATGGCTGGCGGCGGCGAAAAAACGGGTTTTGGCTGCTGTGGTGGCTTCGAGTTGTTGTTTGGTGTGTTGCAGCTGTTGGTTCAGTTGCTCCAGCTCGGCGGTGCGGTTTTTTACTCGTTGTTCCAGCGTATTATTACTTTGCTCTAATTCGCGTTGTACTTCGATAAAAGAGCTGACATCGCTGTAGGTGGTAACAAAACCACCGCCTGGCAGCGGATTGCCCAACATTTCAAAAATACGGCCATCCTGTTGCTGGCGCTGAAATTTATAGCTGCTGCCCTGACGTAAATAGTTCAGCCGTTTTTGCACTTCCTGACAAATTTCCTGCTCAGACAAGGCCTGACCTGCCAAACCCCGTTGCAGGTTATAACGGATCAGTTCTTCCACCGGCCGTCCTACTTCCACTAAACCCGGTGGATAAGCAAAAAGCTCAAGGTAACGCTGATTCCAGGCTATCACCCGTAAATCGGCATCGACCACACTGATGCCCATACTGATATTGTCTATGGTGGCGTGTAACAAGGCCTGATTAAACTGGAACACCTGACTGGCTTCATCGACAAAACGGGCCACAGATTCGATGGGCAGTTGTGAGTGTTTACCTGAAGCCTGCAGCAAAAGCCGCATGGATGCACCACCGACCACAGCAGCCAGACTACGTTCTACCGCCTGGATAAACTGCGGATTGGCCCATTGTTCCATCTCCAGCCCGGTTTTACTGTAACGCTGCAGCAGTTTTTTCGCTTCTTTTTCACCGGCAAAACGCCGCACTAATAAATAACCGTCCTGCACACTTAACACCGGGTTTTGGCTGCTGGAGCTGGGCTGGCTGGGGCGGCGTAAAAAGCGGTAACTTTCCAGCCATTCGCCTAAACGGGTTTGACTGAAATGGCTGACGAAAAGCAGCACCGCTGTATTGACCGTCAGGCTTAACAGCACACCTAAACTGACCGAATCGATCTGACCACCAAATAACTGGGTCGGTGCCAGCCACTGGATACCTAAAGGCCCATGAGTTAACCAGTCACCGCCGATAAAACCTGCTCTGGCCAGCTCCGGCAGCAATAAAATATAAGCCCAAATGATCAGGCCACTGCACAAGGCTGCTATCGCGCCTTGGCGGTTAATACGCTGACTGAATAAACCTAAAATTAACGCCGGTGCTAATTGGGCTATTAAGGCAAAAGCCATTAAACCCAGCTGAGCCAGACCAGTGCTGGTGCCTATCCAGCGGTAATACAGGTAACCACAAAACAACACTGCCAGCATGGACCAGCGTCTTAAGGTGACGACTTTTATTTTTTGCTGGCCTGGGTCTTCAGTGTTTTGTTTGCGGTAAATCAGCGGCGTCAGTAAATCGTTGGTGATCATTATACCCAGCACCACAGTGGCTACTATCACCATGCTGGTGGCGGCAGAAAATCCGCCTAAATAGGCTAATAAGGCTATGTCGGTGCGGTTGGCGGCCAAAGGCAGTTGCAGTACCACTAAGTCCACATTGGCCTGTGGCCCCAGCATCATAATGCCAGCCAGGGCCAAAGGCAGGGTGAATACACTCATCAGCAGCAGATAGGCCGGGAAGATCCAGCGGGCCTGATGCAAATGGCTCAGTTGCTGGTTTTCAACAAAACTGACATGGAATTGGCGGGGTAAACATAAAGTTGCGATAAAACCCAAGAGCACGTGCACCCAATACACATAAGAAGCTTGGCCTTGTTGCTGAATCTGCTGCACCGACGGATGTTCAGCCGCTTTGCTGAAAATATCCATCATGCCATCAAACATGCCCCAGCAGACAAAAACACCTATGCTTAACAGCGCCAGTAATTTCACCAGTGATTCAAAAGCTATAGCAGCCATCAGGCCGGGATTGGGTTGATGCGCTTTGGCACTGCGACCGGAAAACAATAAAGCAAACACCGCCAGCCAGAGCGTGACATACAGCCCTGTGTCCTGATACCAGGGCCTGTTGTCCTGCATCACGACTAAGGCCTGAATGCTGGTGCTGATGGCCTGCAACTGCAAGGAGATATAAGGAATAATAGCGATCAGCACTATAAGGGTGGTGAGAATGGCCAATAAGCGGGAATGGCCATAACGGGTGGCGATAAAGTCGGCGACTGAGGTGATACGGTAACGACGGCAGGCGATGGCAATACGGCCTATTAAACCAAAAGCAAACCAGAATAAAATCAATGAACCTATGTAAGTCGGAGGTATCCACCAGCCATTGACGGCGGCCTGAGCTGTGACGCCATAAAAGGCCCATGACGTGCAATAAATCGACAAGGCAAAACTGAAAATCCAGGGAGATATTGGGTGGCGGCGCTGCAGTCTGCGGCCCACAGCACCCACACCTAACAGCACCAGTAAATACAGCAAAGACAAAGCGGCAATGGTGCCAAGACCAATAGTGCTGGCGGGTAAAGTCATAATCAGGTCAGTAGCCATGGAATAGTTTCATTCTGCCCTGATGTCTTAGCAGCTGTCCAGCAAGCTGTTGTTCTGAATATAGTGCCGGGCCCGGACATTTAACGCGCCGTCCAGCCACCGTCCAGTACCAGCGTCTGAGCCGTGATATGCCGCGCTGCTGGTTCACATAAAAAAGCCGCAGTGCTGGCAATTTCATCGACACCTATAAAAGCTTTTTGTGGCATAGGCGCCAGCATGATCTGATCAATCACTTGCTGCTCGGTCAGGTTATGCTCTTTACTTTGTGCCGCAATTTGTTGATCAACCAGTGGGGTGCGGACATAAGCAGGGCAAATGGTGTTGATGGTGAAATCAAAATTGGCGTTTTCTAAGGCGACCACTTTGCTAAAGCCCAGCAGGCCATGTTTGGCAGCGACATAAGCAGATTTAAAAGGTGAGGCCACCAGTGCATGAATAGAGCCTATATTAATGACCCGGCCAAAACCTTGTTGCTGCATCCGGGGTAACACAGCTTTGGTTAACATAGCAGGGCCTGTCAGCATCACCTGCAGCAGTTGCTGCCATTTTTGTTCAGGAAAATCTTCCAGCCGGGCTACATGCTGTATTCCGGCATTGTTGATCAGAATATCGATTTGATACGCCTGAGCGCAGGCTGCTATGGATGATTGTTCTGTTAAATCCAGTTTTATACTGCTGGCCTGATAACCTGCTGCTTCAAGCTCTTGCTGGCGCAGCTCCAGCTGGCTGCTGTTGATATCTGCCAAAATCACATGATGGCCCAGACGGCCGAAATGCTCAGCCACCGCAAAACCTATACCACCAGTGCCGCCTGTTATTAATACATTCATGCTTCAACTGCCTGTGCTGACAAAATTTTATATCAGGCAGGTTAGGTGCTCTGGCAGGCAACCACAACGGTACTTTAGTGCT
>CBIMJC010000117.1:0-11338 GCA_966244125.1 uncultured Rheinheimera sp. | reverse complement strand
CCCGTTATGTCTACAGCGGCAAAAGCGCCTTTTCCCTGGCTGATTTCCGCCACCAAATGCATCAGGCACGGTTACGCACAGTATTAGGCCGCACTAAAGACAGCACCAACAAACTGACCAGTATTGCCGACACGCTGGAAGAAGCTGTGCATTTAACCGAACGTGGTATTCATCAACAAAGCCAGCAATTGGTCTCTATTGCCACCGCCACTCAACAGCTGAGCAGCACAGTGCAGGATATTGCACAGCGCACTGGCGAAACCAATCAGAAAGTGGGCGAAGCGCAACAAATTTGCCAACAAGCTGAGCAGGTCATGCAATTAACCGCCAACACAGTCAAAAAACTGGCCGTTGAAGTTCAGGGTGCTGCCAGTACTGCAGACAACTTAGCGGTAGAAGCTGAGCGTATTGGTGCTGTGATGACGGAAATACAGGGTATTGCTGATCAGACTAACTTGCTGGCATTAAACGCCGCTATTGAAGCAGCGCGGGCCGGTGAACATGGCCGCGGTTTTGCTGTGGTTGCGGATGAAGTGCGGGCCTTATCATCACGCACTCATAAAGCCACAGAACAAATTCAGCGTTCTATTGGTGAAATTCAGCAAACCTTATTGAGCTGGGGTAAAACCATGACTCAAAGCCGTGAGCAGGTGGAAGAATGTGTCACCCAAACCACTCGCAGTACAGCACAGCTGTCGGATATTGTGGCTATGGTCGACACCATAGATCAGTTATCTTCACAAATTGCCACCGCAGCGACTCAGCAAGGCCAAATGGCCAGCGAAGTCGCCAGTAACGTGCAGAATATCCAGCATATTGCCGATGAAAACTTAAACAATATGCAGCTGGTATCCGACAACAACAAACGCCTGCACCAGCAAGCGGCTGAAATTGCCAACTTAAGCAAAACCTTTAGCCAGTAATTGCATGGGGTCAGGTCTTGGATCTTGGATCAGATCCAAGATCCAAGGCCTGACCCCATTTGAAGTTCAGGCAGAACCTATCACAAACTGCCCTTCCTGTGCGTCCACAGTCACGACTGAGTTTGGTTTAACCTGTCCCTTCAATAACGTCTGAGCCAACGGGTTTTCAATATGATGCTGAATAGCGCGTTTGAGTGGCCGCGCGCCAAACACAGCATCAAAACCCGCAGCGGCCAGCAGATCCAAAGCGGCATCTGTCACCGACAAACCATAACCTTTATCCTGCAACCGTAAACGTAAGCGCTGCAACTGAATAGAGGCAATATGGCGGATATGGGCATTATCCAACGGGTGGAATACCACGGTTTCGTCCAGCCTGTTTAAAAACTCTGGTCTGAAGTGTTTGCTCAGCACTTCCATCAGCATATCTTTCATTTGCTGATAATCCTGATGCTGGTAGTGCTCCTGGATCAAATCCGACCCCAGGTTCGAAGTCATGATGATCACTGTGTTTTTAAAATCCACAGTGCGACCCTGACCATCAGTTAAACGGCCATCGTCCAGCACCTGCAGCAGAATGTTAAATACGTCCGGATGAGCTTTTTCCACTTCATCCAGCAGCACCACTGAATAAGGTTTACGCCGAACTGCTTCCGTTAAATAGCCCCCCTCTTCGTAACCCACATAACCAGGCGGAGCTCCGACCAAACGCGAGACTGTGTGTTTTTCCATAAACTCCGACATATCAATGCGGATCAGCGCTTCTTCGGTATCAAACAGGAACTGAGCTAAAGCTTTGGTCAGTTCGGTTTTACCTACACCAGTAGGCCCTAAAAATAAGAAGGAACCTATAGGTTTATTCGGATCGGCCAAACCGGCTCGGGAACGGCGGATGGAATTAGACACGGCTTCCAACGCCTCGGTTTGCCCCACCACACGTTTTTGCAGTTCCTGCTCCATTCGCAGCAGTTTATCGCGCTCCCCTTCCAGCATTTTGCTGACCGGAATACCCGTAGCTTTGGACAACACATCGGCAATTTCCTGCTCAGTCACTTTGTTTCTGAGCAAGGTCATTTCGTGCATTTCAGCCTGAGAGGCTAAATCCAGTCGTTTCTCCAGCGCTGGAATACGTTCATATTTTAGCTGCGACATCCGGTTTAAATCACCGGCACGGCGCGCTACTTCCATATCCAGCCGGGCTTGTTCCAAATCGGCTTTGATATTCTGAGTGCCCTGCAAGGCGGCTTTTTCTGAGGTCCAGACTTCATCCAGCTCGTTGTATTTCAGATCCAGTTCGCGGATTTGTTCCAAAATCATCTCACGGCGTTTTTTAGTGGCCTCGTCCGTTTCTTTTGCCAGCGCATTATCTTCCAGCTTCAGCTGAATAATACGCCGCTCTAATCTGTCCAGCTCTTCCGGCTTAGAGTCCATCTGCATCCGGATGCTGGACGCTGCTTCGTCTATTAGATCTATGGCTTTATCCGGTAACTGCCGGTCGCTGACATAACGGTGCGACAAGGTCGCAGCAGCCACTATAGCCGGATCGGTAATTTCTACCGCATGGTGCAGCTCGTAGCGCTCTTTTAAGCCCCGTAAAATAGCGATAGTGTCTTCGACAGAAGGTTCGTCCACTATCACTTTCTGGAAACGCCGCTCCAGCGCCGCATCTTTTTCAATGTATTTACGGTATTCATCCAAGGTAGTGGCGCCTAAACAATGCAACTCACCACGCGCTAACGCAGGTTTGAGCATATTGCCGGCATCCATAGCACCATCGGCTTTACCAGCACCAACCATGGTATGAATTTCGTCGATAAACAAAATCACCCGGCCTTCTTCTTTGGAGAGCTCATTCAGTACGGCTTTTAATCGTTCTTCAAATTCACCACGATATTTAGCGCCAGCCAATAAAGAGCCCATATCCAGAGACAGAACCCGTTTGTCTTTTAAACCTTCAGGCACTTCTTTATTGATAATACGCAGCGCTAACCCTTCGACTATGGCGGTTTTACCTACACCAGGTTCACCAATCAGCACAGGGTTATTTTTAGTGCGGCGCTGCAGCACCTGAATACAACGGCGGATTTCTTCATCACGGCCTATCACAGGATCTAACTTACCGGCTTCAGCCCGTGCCGTTAAATCCACCGTATATTTGCTTAAGGCCTGACGGCTGTCTTCCGCGTTCGGATCATCCACATTCTGACCGCCACGGATTTGCTCAATGGTTTTTTCTACCAGAGCTTTATCCACCCCCAGCAAACGCAACAAATGGCCCAGTTCTGACTTATCTTCACAGGCAGCCAACACAAATAACTCGCTGGAAATGTACTGGTCTTTCCGCTTTTGCGCGTATTTATCACATAAATTCAACAGGCTGATGGTGGCGGCAGACAGCTGCACATTGGCATCTACCCCATCAACTTTGGGTAAACGCTCTAAGGCCTGGGATAATTTGGAACGCAGTTCATTGGTGTTGATGCCCATTTTGCTGAACAGATCTTTGGTGGAGCCACCTTCCTGATTCAGCAAAGCAAACATCAAATGGATAGGTTCAATAAACTGATGGTCACGGCCTAATGCCATAGACTGAGCTTCGGCTATTGCCAACTGGAATTTACTGGTGAATCTGTCGAGTCTCATACTATCTATCTCCCCACACCTCAAACTACTGTTGGCATTAAGATGGGGGAGCAGAGGTTAATTATCAAGCGATAAAACGTCAAAAATTTGACTTATATCAATCTATCCAGATACAGGACGCCATCCGGCCTGTTTGGCCGTCACGACGGTAGGAGTAAAAACTGTCCTTGTCGGTGTAGGTACAAAAGCCGCCACCATAAATCTGGTTCACACCGGAAGCTGTCAAACGTAAACGAGCCAACTGATATAAATCAGCCAGCCATTTGCCGTTTTTACCCGGCACGGATATAAAAGCAGCATCGGCTTTGGCATCTTTTGCAATAAAAGCCTGGCGTACTTCATCGCCGACTTCAAAAACTGCGGGACCAATAGCAGGGCCTAACCAGGCCATCACTGTCGTTGGATCAGAAAACTGTGCCAGGCTGTGTTCCAGCACTCCATCAACCAGACCACGCCAGCCGGCATGAGCAGCAGCGACCTGAGTACCAGCAGCATCACAAAACAACACCGGCAGACAATCTGCCGTTAACACCACAGAGACCAGACCTCTGGTTTTGGTGGTGCTGGCATCGGCAGTGACTGGGCCTGCTGAAAAATCAGTCTGCTCCAGTACCACACAATCTGTGCCATGCACCTGGTTTAGCCACAAAGGCTCAGCAGGCATGGCCGCCTGCTGTATAAAAAGCTGACGATTCTGCGCCACGGCCTGTGCTGAATCACTGACATGACTGCCCAGATTCAAACCGGTATAAGGGGCTAAAGAGACCCCGCCCTCCCGGGTGCTGATCGCAGTTTTTACATGAGATGGCGCAGGCCAGTCCGCTTTAAACATCAGGCAAAATCCAGACCGTGAATCTCAGTGTCTTCACGTAAAGCCAGCGTCAACTGCACCATATCGTCCGGAATTGGCGCATGCCATTCCAGAATTTCACTGGTGATAGGATGAGCTAAACGCAACATAGCTGCATGCAGAGCCTGACGCTTAAAGCCACGTAATACAGTTAACAAAGCTTCATCGGCTTTACGCGGTGGACGCGGACGCCCGGCATAAACAGGGTCGCCGACCAACGGATAGTTGATGTAGGTCATATGTACACGGATTTGGTGAGTCCGGCCTGTTTCCAGACGCAGACGCAAACGGGTATGGGCGCGGAATTTTTCCATCACGCGATAGTGCGTGATCGCAGGACGACCTGAACTGGTCACCGCCATATGAGTGCGTTTAGTTGGGTGACGGCCAATAGGCTCATCCACAGTCCCGCCTGCTGTCATAGTGCCATGACAAATAGCCTCGTATTCACGGGTGATTTCCCGCTCCTGCATAGCTTCCACTAAATGGGTCTGAGCCGGAATAGTTTTGGCAATTACCATTAAACCTGTAGTGTCTTTATCCAGACGATGCACTATGCCGGCCCGTGGCACTTCGGCTATGGATGGGCAATGGTGCAATAATGCATTAAGTAAAGTACCGTCTGAATTACCAGCACCCGGATGCACCACTAAACCTGCAGGTTTATTGATCACCATAATGTGCTCGTCTTCGTAAACTATATTCAGCTCTATAGCTTCAGCTTCAAAACGCTCGTCGTCCGGTAACTCAGCCTGGATCAACACAGACTCGCCACCCAGCAGTTTTTCTCTGGGGGTGTTACAGAGCTTGCCATTGATTTGAACCCAATCGGCTAAGATCCACTCTTTTATTCTGGAGCGCGAATAGTCCGGGAACATTTCGGCCAATACCTGATCTAAGCGCTTACCAAAAAGATGGTCAGGTACAATTTCTGCAAGTTTTATCTGTTTTGTCATGTCGGAACCAGTTATCCTGTGTGCATACCCGAACTGTCTGGGTTAGAATCGGGCCATAAAAGGTTATTTTAACGGTTTTACTCCAGACTAAATAGCCAATAGGTTTAAGTAGTAGCGGATTTTTAAATGAAAGTGAACTTTTTAGCCATAATCGCCCTAGCTTTAACACTGACCGCCTGTGCGGGGAACAAAAAAGCTGAAGAAGAACTGGTCAATACCAACCAGTCTGCTCAGCAAATGTATGAAGAAGCCAAAGAAGTACTGGATTCAGGTCTGTATAACAGAGCCATAGAGCTGTTAAAAGCTATGGAAAGCCGCTATCCATTCGGACCTTTGTCGCGTCAGGTGCAGCTAGACTTAATTTATGCCTATTACCAAAGTGGTGATACCACTCAGTCTTTAGCCAGTATTGACCGTTTTATCCGCTTAAACCCAAATCATCCGGATTTGGATTACGCTTACTACATGCGTGGTTTAAGTAATGTAAAAGTGGACGAAAACGCTTTTCAGGAATTTGTCGGTATAGACCGCGCAGACCGCGATATGTCCAGTACCAAACAAGGTTTTGATGACTTCAAAATTCTGGTCAGCACTTACCCAAACAGCAAATATGCTAACGACGCTAAAAAACGTATGTTTGCGATTAAAGAGCGGCTGGTGCGTTATGAATTACTGGTGGCCGATTACTACACCCGTCGTGGCGCACATTTAGCAGCAGCAAACCGTTGCAAGTATATTGTTGAGTACTACCGTGATTCACCACAGGTAGAACAAGCTCTGCTGATCATGGTCGACAGCTATGACAAATTAGGTTTAGTGAAATTACGTGACGATGCCAAAGCTGTGTTGTTGCTGAACTTCCCTAACGCTCTGAATTAAGTTAGTCGGGGTCAGAGCCTTGGCTCTGACCCCCATATTGAATTCAGCTTAAACACAAACTTCCGAATGCCCTATCAGACTTGAGGGTCAGAGCTGATAGCTCCGACCCAACTCATAAAGCATCCAAGGCTTCGGATAACTTACTGACTGCTACTACTGTCATTCCAGCAATAGTTTCTTTCGGTGCATTGGCCACTGGCACTATGGCACGTTTAAAGCCATGTTTTGCCGCTTCTTTTAAGCGTTCCTGCCCGCTGGGGACGGGACGGATTTCACCGGACAAACCTACTTCACCAAACACCACCAGCTCATTGGGCAAAGCCTTGTTTTTGAAGCTGGAGACCAATGCCAGCAAGGTTGCTAAGTCAGCGCTGGTTTCATTCACCTTGACCCCACCCACTACGTTGACAAATACATCCTGATCGGCCATTTGAATACCGGCATGACGATGCAATACAGCCAGTAACATTGAAATCCGGTTTTGCTCCATACCCAAAGTGACACGACGTGGGTTATTCAGCGGCGAATAATCCACTAAGCCCTGGATCTCCACCAGCAAAGGCCGGGTTCCTTCCCACAGCACCATGACGATAGAGCCAGGCGTATCTTCCTTACCCCGGCTTAAAAAAATGGCAGAAGGGTTTTTCACCTCACGCATGCCCTGCCCTGTCATCGCAAAAACCCCCAGCTCGTTGACAGCGCCAAAACGGTTTTTGTTGCCGCGCAAAGTACGGAATCTGTTGTCCGTATCACCATCTAATAAAATCGAGCAGTCGATGCAATGCTCCAGTACTTTAGGGCCGGCCAGAGAGCCGTCTTTTGTGACATGACCCACCATAATCACAGCCACATTCTGTTGTTTGGCAAAACGGGTCAAATAGGCCGCACTTTCCCGCACTTGCGATACACTGCCTGGCGCAGATTGAATATCCGCCATCTGCATCACCTGAATCGAGTCAATCACCATAATGCGGGGCCTTTCCTGCTGCGCCAGCTGGCAAATAGTCTCAACGTTGGTTTCCGCCAGCATCATTAAATTTTGGGTAGGTAAACCTAATCTGTGGGCCCTGAGCGCCACTTGCTGTAACGACTCTTCACCTGTGACATACAAAGCTTTGTCTGTGCTGGCTAAACCACACATAATTTGTAACAACAGCGTACTTTTACCAGCCCCGGGACTGCCACCAATTAATATGGCGGAGCCTGGCACTATACCGCCGCCCAGCACTCGGTCGAACTCGGCAAAACCAGAGCTAAAACGGGGAACGTCCTGCAGGTCAACCTGATCCAGCCGGATCACTTTTGCGGCTGTAGCTCCGGCATAACCGTCAAAACGTTGTTGTTTTGTCACACTGGGCAAGCGCACTTCGCTGATCGTATTCCAGGCACCACACTCAGTGCATTGGCCTTGCCAGCGTACAAAGTCGGCCCCACAGTCATTACAGACATAAGCGCTTTTAGTTTTTGCCATTTTTTATCTCATTTTATTAAAAGGCACGATTATTGCTTTTAGATCGCACTGGTTTTACTCTAACGCAATTATGTATACAGGGCCTGCCACTGCCCTGTCAGTGTTTAAGCGAGCATGACAACAAACGACTTACAAGCTCATAGCAGCGTGCTGGAACGTCTGAAACCCCTTATCAACACAGAGTTGTTTGATGAGGAGTTCCGGCTATTAACTGCAGACTTAGCCAAATCGCAACAGTTCCTGATCAAAATGGAATTAAAACGCCTGGCGCAACCCTGCAGCTATTATATCGATTTACGGGGCAGGGTCGACGGTGAAGTACGTCCTTTTGAGCATAAAGGTCAGACCCATTATCTGGATGATGTGGCCATTCAGACTTTTGAAAAAGGCCTGCAACAATATGGTCAGTACACTATTGGTATTTTTGAAGATGTGACCAGCACCAGCAACAACTTCAGGGTCAGGCATCAACAGGAAACCAATAAAAGACTACAGGATGTCTTGTCTGGTGAGCTGACTGATGCAGCTCAAATTGCCGCCATGCCCTCAGAGCCGGATGTTGGCACGAACGACGATAAAGCGGCTCACCTGATCCAATTTGCCGGTTACAGTGTCCGCCGTGAAGAGCGGATGAACTTTTCTATTGATATTGAAGTGGTAGTGCAGGATGACGAACGTTTTCCGGCGACCACCAGTGATCTGTCCGTTTCTGGTTGTAAAATTAAGGTCCCTCAAGCCATAACCATGAGTGCCGGGCAAAAAGTTGCCATATTTTTCCGTGGTTTAGAGCAGGAGTTTGCCCTGGGGATCAATAACGGTATCCCTTATCAGGTCATTGACAGCGAAGCTGCCGACAAAAGTTATTATGTACGGTTAAAACGTTTGCCATTAGCTGATGAAAAAGGCTTTTCTGAATTTTTGCATCATTTTATTCATGGCAATAAAAGACGCTACAAGGTGAATCTGGATAACACCTATGAAGCTGTTTTTATCAAAGGTTATGAGCAGTTTTATTTACCCCGTATTAGTTCTTTGCCTGTGTTCCTGGCGGTGAATGATGGCAAAGCGACTCCAGCCTGTGTCTTGACCACCGAAAACAACAGGCAACTGATGCATTACTTTCAGGACGAACGGCAGCAGAATGTATTGCCACAGTTGTTGCATGTCCGGCGTTTAAAACAGTGTCTGGCCAAAGAGGCCAATGAAAACAGCACTGTGCTTTATACCTTTACCCATGCGGCCAAAGGCCGGTTGTTTTTTTACTCGGCCACCACAGAAGAACTGCAGCAATACCCCGAGCTAAAAGCAGTGTTTTTTGGATTTGGTGCGGCAAAACCCAGTTTCAGAGCATTCCGGATGTCGGTGTTACGTACCATACCGGCTCATGCCCATATTCCGTTGTCCTTACCCAACAGCGCCGATCAGGAAGTGCAAAAGCTGAACCAACCGCCGACGCCTTTAATTTCTAACTTTATCCGTAACTTACGTTACATAGTGGCGCTGACCGATATCAGTACAGCACAAAGCAGCGGCCTGTATAAAGCCATGACCTACGACGCGGCTTTACTGAATCAACTAAAGGTGTTTGGTCACGCCAAACTTGAGCAGTCGCCAGCTATTGAGAGTGCTTCGGTACAATATGTCAACCTGCGTTCGGAAAGTCGCTTTTTATACAAAACCACTGTAGTGCTGGAACAGGATAAAGGTCCGGATATTCAGTCTTTTAGCCGTGACTTTTCCAGTAAGGGCCTGCAACTGGAGTGTGCGGAGCCAGTCAGTTTTGTCAAAGGGGATACGGTAAAAATCAGCTTGCCGGAACTGCAAAAAATCACCACCAAACATCAGCTGTCCGGTTTGCCTTATGAAGTGATGGCAGTCAGCAAAAATAAGCTGATTATGAACATGAGGGTGATAGACCCCACCAATGATCATGCCGGAAAAGTATTTTTTCAGCAGCTGATTAATAACAACAGAAGCAAACTAACCATGGCGGAGGAAACGCCTAAATATCCGGGACTTGGCCCCGCTCTGCGTAATATGTATGTCAAAGCGCTGGATACCTTCGCTTTTTATGTGCATCGTCAGGGGGTTCGTTACAATCTGGATGTGGTTGCTATGGGGGCCAAACCTAATGCACTGCATAAATTGTTGGCTCAGTTCAGTGAAGATGTGAATGGCATCACCATGTTGCCCTTGCTGAAAAACAACGCCACAAATTTGCATTTTGCCAATCAGCTGAAAAAAATGAAGCGTCAGGAAGTCCCCTTCAGTTATGAAGTGTTTATCCGTTTCACTCCGGGGCAGGACTCGATAGAACAGAGTTTTGAAACCAAATTTGATTTTGACTTTCAGCTCCATAGTGCCAAAAAATCTTTTGTGGATCA
Source organism: uncultured Rheinheimera sp. (assembly GCA_966244125.1). Lineage (GTDB taxonomy): Bacteria > Pseudomonadota > Gammaproteobacteria > Enterobacterales > Alteromonadaceae > Pararheinheimera. The sequence goes on along the minus strand of CBIMJC010000117.1, from coordinate 1,232 downwards.
GGCGGTGAATACCGATCTGTTGTTTGCTTTTAAGATCTTTTTATCCCGCACTGGTCGGCCTGATACCGAACATATAGCCAAAGAGCTGGGTTATGTCAGTACCTATGCCATTCATAAAGCTAAGGTACTGGAAGAAGAGCTCTGGAGTGTGGTCGGGGTTGGAGACGTAGTGGATATCACGGACGAAGTCTTATTCCGCTTTAACCTCAGCCACGAACAGATAGCGGCACAACAACAAAAACGACTGGTGCTGTTGGCTGGTATCAAATGGCCGGCCTGAGCCCGGCCACTCCATTACAACTGCTGTAACCACAAAACCAGTCCGGCAAAATGATCCTGCGTCGCCCTGGCATCAGTCAGCATAGAGATATGATCATAATCCTGCAGATGCCCCTGTGCTTTGCCAAGCAAGGTATAACGTCCGCTGTTTAACCCTGTTTCCGCCAGAAAAGCCTGTACATCCAGCGGGTGGCCTAACAACTTATCGTTCACAGCAGCAAAATGCCAGCTGACCGGCCAGCTCAGTTGGGCGCAGGCCGCTGCGTAATCAAAACCATCTGTGGGGTCAATAAAGGCTTCCCCCCTGATCCAGCCTATGGTATCCAGCAAATACTGAGCAGGTTCGTTATCCGCACCAAAACGCCATTGTTTCGCCGGTAGATAGCCATAGAAACGACACAGCAGCGGTGCCAGCCAGTTCCAGACCAGATCAATATGCAGACGTTTTTTCAGACCCCGCACACTGATCACCCTTTTAGTGCCAAAAGTGACTATAGCTTTTACCTGAGGCAAAAGCTCCGGAAAGCGGGCTAAACTCGCAGTCAGTACTACACCAGCCCAGGAATGGGCAATCACGACCACAGGTTGCTGATACTGCTGATACAGATGATGGATTAAAGCAGGAATATCCAAACAAATCAGCTGCTGCTGGCTGTGATTAAAGTCTCTGCCCGCTGTGGGTTTGGATAAGCCTCGCCCGGCAAAGTCAGCACAACTGACATAAAACCCATGGTCCGCCAAAAAACAGCCTAAACCTCTGCCCTTTTCATTGTAAAAAATCCTGCTGTTTTCAATGGCACCGTGCAGCATCAGCACAGGATATGCAGAATCAGGCTGGACAGGTGTCAGTTGCCGCAGATGCAACTGATAGTCCGCCAGACTCAGCCATTCAGATTGCTGATGATGTCGCATCAGTGATCCAACAAATAAAGTAACTGCAACAATGAACCTTG
>CBIMJC010000116.1:0-11535 GCA_966244125.1 uncultured Rheinheimera sp. | reverse complement strand
AAATCCAGGGCTAAGACAATATGCATTGTAGCACTAAAGTATCCCGGAGCTAAGGCTACGGTTTTTAACGGAATTAAACGTGCCGCTTTAAAACCTATTTCTTCCTGCAGTTCACGGTTTGCCGCTTCGGTCACGGTTTCGCCCGGATCTATTAAGCCCTTTGGAAAACCCAGCTGGTAATCATGAGGGCCGGCACAGTATTCACGAATTAAATAAAAACTGCCGGGCTCCGGACAAGCCACCACCATCACAGCTCCCCGACCTCCGCCTCTCATCCGCTCGTACGTGCGTTTTTCGCCGTTGCTGAACTGCAGATCCAGCTGTTCAATTTTAAACAGCCGGCTTTCTGCGACTAGTTTTTGCTCTAGAATTTGCGGTTTTTCTTTGTCGCCGTCGCGCTGCGCCATAAAACTGCCTCTGCTACAATGGGCCATCGCCTTACTATAAATGGAATAGCCGGAAAAACCTATGCTGGACTGGAGACAAATTGACACCGTATTGCTGGATATGGACGGCACTTTGCTGGATTTACACTTCGATAACTATTTCTGGCTGGAACATTTGCCCAAACGCTGGGCCGAGCTTAGCGGTATCAGTCTGACCGAGGCCAAACAACAACTGGAAGCTGAATACCATGAACTGAATGGTAAAATTGAGTGGTACTGCCTGGATTACTGGACTCAAAGACTGTCTTTGCCTATTACAGCGCTCAAACGCGAAGTGATGGATAAAATTCAGATGCGTGCGGACACGCCGGCTTTCCTGACTGCTCTGAAAAATTCCGGCCGCAAAGTGATACTGGTGACCAATGCCCATCCGGATTCCTTGTCGTTAAAAATCGAGCGCACCACCCTTGCCAGTTATATTGATACCCTGGTCTCGACTCATGAATTTGGTGTCACTAAAGAACAGCAGGAGTTATGGCAGCGCCTGCAGCAACGTTTTGGTTTTGACCCAAAACGCACTTTGTTTGTCGACGACAGCCTGCCAATTCTGCAGTCCGCCCAACGTTTTGGCATAGCGCATTTATTGGCCGTGGCGAATCCTGACAGCCAAAAACCCAGCAGAACTATCACTGAGTTTCCGGCTATTGAAGATTATTCGGTGTTGTTGACTGACATCCGGGCAACATCCCCTAATTAATTGAAGATGCAACGAGGCGACCAGTGAATGAGTCCCCAATCACATAGACGACTATGTGATTGGGGCGAAAGAACACAGTCAACAAAGTTGCGCCTTCAAGTAAGACGGGGATATCAGCGGCTCTGAAGTTTCAGCGTAAAGCGCCCTTGCTCATCAGGCCGGCTGACAAACTGCATGGCCTGATGCACTTCTTTTGGCAGGCTGGCGTCTGGTTTCATAGTGCCATTGAGCTGATATTTACCTTGCTCACCAATCAAGGCAGTGACATTCAGCGCCAGCGGATTAGCAGGGTCTGTCACCAGCTGTAACTGCCCCTGTTCACACTGCAAGCTGGCATCCAGCGCCCTGAGATCAATCCAGCCTGAAGGCGCTTTAAACTTAGCATCCAACCAACTGGCTTTGCCTGCTAACTGATCACACCAGGGTTTCCCTATACGGAAGTTCTGTATATTCAGCAGCATAGAACCACTGGCCGCCACTTCAAAGGGTAAAGGCAATTTCAGCAGAGGCACTATAGGTTCGACCGGAAGGCGTAACTGACTTTCGGTTAATTCCAGACCAGCAAAACCATAAGCCAAATCAGCTTTGGCATAAGGCAGTGTCGTTTGTCGAATTTGGCCTATGTCCAGTGAAACCGCAAGTTTTCCGCTGAACAAAGCCCATGGTTTTACGCGCCAGTTGACCTGGGGCAATACATAACCACTCAGGGACAGGGCCTGCACCTGACCTTGCCACAAAGTGCCGCTGACCGGCCCTAACTGGATCTGTGGCGGCAAAGTCACCAGTTTTAACCACCAGGCCGCAGGAGCTGACAGCAGTAAAAACAACAGATAAAGGCCAACAGCAGCCGGTATAATTTTTTTATAGTTCATTTACGACTCAACCAATAAACGACGGACACGCACCATACCCGGCGCATCGGCCACAGCCAAATCCAGCTGCACTATGCTGACATTGTGCTGGTATTGTAATTCGTGCAACCAGATCAACAACTGATCAAAGCTGATATCGTTCAGCATCACCTGCATCTGATCATTTTGTGGCTGCATCCGGCTGACCTGTATTTTATGAGTGCGGGCGCTGGAGCTGATAATATCGGTCAGACTGCCCTGCACTTTGGTTTGAGCGGACACCACAGGGAAGCTGCGTACCTGCAGTAATTGTTGGCTGACCTGCTGCAGCTGCTGTTGCTGAGTCTGATAACTTTGATGCAAAGGAGCCCATAACAGCCAATAAAAAGCGGCGATGATCAAAGTGACCGCAGCACCAAGCAGCAGTTGCTGTTCACGTTTTTGCAGCGATTGCCACCAGCTTTGGAGTTGTTGCATTTGGCTCATGTTTTCACCCTCATCGCTACAGTGCCTTGTACTTTGCCACCTTCATTACTTAACGCCCCTTGTTTTACTTCGAAGCCTTTTTGCTCCAGCCGGGTTTTTAAGTTGTCAAAGCGCTGGAAGCTGTCGGCTTCAGCCTGAAACCTCAGTTCGCTGGTTTTCTGGTCGTACTTTAAATTATCTAAACGCACATTAGTTGTTGCAGCCAGTTCCTGCTGTAAATGGTTCAGCAGACTGAATAAGCTCGCATCCTGACCGTTGCCGGCCCCCTGTAATTTACGCGCCAGCTGACGGGAAATATCGCGGGTCGATTCAGACGGAAAACGACTTTTATACAAAGTCACCAGCTCTGCACGTTGCTGCTGCAGCTGCTGGCCTTGTTGCCAGACCTGAACCCCCAGGCTTATCAGATACAAAGCTAAACAAGCAACACCAAACAGAATGGAACTCTGCCAGACAGACCAGACAGGGTTTTGCGCTTTTTTCGGCGCGTATTGGCCTTGTAACAAACTAAAATGCTGCTCAGGCAGTTGTTGCGCCAGCAACGCCAGAGGCAATTCAGGTTCTGCCAGCTCAACATTCTGCAAAATAGTGGCAGGCCAGGGGCTGTAGCTATGAATTAATTCAATATTCGCCAGACTTAAAAAGTCCGGCCACCAATCCGGTTCAACGCTGGATGCCTGCCAGGGCCCCTGGCGTAACAGCCATTGCCCCGCCAGCTCTATGGCTGAAGCGCCGTCCTGATGTTCCGGCAACAACAAGGCATCGGGTATCAATTGAGTGGGTTGAAAACCAGCCACAATCAATGACCCAACCCACTGCTCCAGCTGAGCCTTTTTACACAAAGCCACTTGTTGCCAGTATTCTTTACCCCGCTGCTGGCATTGCCCCAAAGCCAGATACAGCTGTTCTATATCTTCGGCATGCTCTTCTTCCAGCATATAAGGCAAAGCCTGAATAATTTGCCGGTTGGGTTTAGAAGGTAACAGCACTTCGCTTAACACCACATCAGCGGCTGGTACTAAAGCCACTACAGGACGACGGCCTAAACGTTCTGACAATGCGGCCAGTTCATCAGCAGAGGCCAACTGACCTGAAGCGATAATCTCCCGATTGCCGGCGGACCAGACCAACCAACTGACAGGCTGCTGTGGCTGACTACCCAGTCTTATTATTAATTGTTCGTTCACCACTGGCCTCCAAACCGCCGCGCTATCACTTTTACATTTTGTTGTTCATCAATGACCAGCACTGACGCCAGATTAAAGATGCTATCCATATAAGTCACTGTGGTTTCAAGCACAAAATAATTCGAATTCACTGTGATCATAGACTTCACTTCGTCCGTGACACTGATACCCGCTAATTGTTGGCTGGCCCAGACTTCATCCACAGTAGCAAAACCTTGTTCCGGCCTGCTACCGATCAAATCTGAGGCGGCACCTTCATCCAGCTCAGGAATATAAGCCGATAACAAAGCGGCATTTTCCACTGTGATGGTATTAATATTCAGTTTACTGCTGCTGACTTTAGGGATCACACAAACCCAGGGCCGAACCAGCTCATAATCGGCTGGGGTCAAATCCAGCATCACCCGCAATTCTGAGACTGAGCCCATTAAACTGTTGGCGGTATAAAACGGCATCTGCAAACCCGCATAGTCGTCCTGTTCTGCGCCACCAGCCGTTTGCAATAAACTGTCTGCGTCCAGCCAATCGCTGACGCGAGCCGTCAGGTATTCAGCAGGCATAGACAAATCTGTCGCTTTTAATTCCAGCAAACGCTGAAAGGCTTTTTGATTTGTGGTTTGCCCTGCGCCTACCTGCTGTTGATCGGCTGGCCGCTGCAAATTATTTAAGTTAAAACAGCTTTGTAAATCAATCAGCTTACCTGTGATACTGCCGCTGTCGACCGGGAAGGTTGCTCCCAGTTGCGCCCAGTCCTGGGACAGGTTCACTGTTTCTTTGCCTGCGACTGTACTTTTTAATAAGCGGATGCTGGCCTGCTCTGCTGCTATGCCATACCAATACGCCTGCTGTTGTTGTTGCAAATTCTGTTGTCTTTGTAGCTGCAGCTGCAAACGGCCGCTCATACCAACGGCAATGACCACAACAAAAGCGACCATCATCATTACAACAACTAAAGCCACACCTGCTTGCCGGCGCATCAGGTTAACCCGTTCATCAGAGTATAAAAACGCTGCATTTCACCCAGTTGCTCATGGGTTATAGTGAGCCGCATGGCTTTGGGTAACTTATCTTCATTCCAGGTTTCCAGCCACTCTTCGCCTTTTAAGTACTCCACCTTAAAGCCTGTCACCTTATCCAGCAAAGGTTGGACTTTGGGCTCGCTGCCTGTTACCGCATCAGGAAACAAACTAAACAGTCGTTCAATTTTACCTTCCCGTAAACGGTAACCAACAGCCTGAATTTCACTGCGTGGCAACACCATGCCGGGATTGCGCCAGCCATTATGAACAAAGGCAAAACCCCCTTCTTCACTTTCCAGCATCAGCTTTTCACCCAGCAAAGGGGATTTCACCGGCTCTTCCCCTTCAACCCTGATCTGGCGTGCGCTGATCTGTGCCAGATCGCGATCTAACATCAGAAAAAGCCGCTGTATTTGCACCAGACGCTGAGCGGCTTGTTGTGATGCAGCGTCAGACTCAGTCACACTGGATAGCAGGCTTGCAGAGGCCAGCCCGACTAAGGCAAAAATCGCCATCGCCAGCAGCATTTCTATAAAGGTAAAACCCCGCAGGCTGTTAGCCTTCAGCATTAGGTTTACCTACAAAAGTTTGCAGCTGATACACCACTTTTTCCGGTTTATCAGCCAGGCTGACTTTCACCAGCACAGCGCTGAAATTAGCATCCGCCGTCTTTTGAATTTGCTGTTGCCACAACCAGCTGCGATTGGCGAATTCCACTGTTTTTTGTTCATTTTTCAGCGGCCAGGTTTTTTCCAGAAAGACGGCATTCAGCTGGTTTTCCGCGATGTAAGAGGCAAAAGTCATCTCTTCAAGATGGGAGATTGAGTTCATATGTTCTGCTGCAGTTTTCATCACCGCCACACCGGCAGTGGCAAACACCGCCATGGCAATCAACAACTCAATCAGGGTAAAACCTTTGCTTTTCATGGCCTGTCGTTTTCCACTTCAGTTTTAGTCAGCGGAATGCTGTATTCGCCTTTGAGCGCCTGATACCAAAAAGGACGTTCTGTTTCATCAGCCAGTACCAGTTGAAAAGGGCTGATATCGCCGGACGATAAAATATAAATATTTGGCAACAAGGCTTTGGTCGCTTTGTTCGCCTGACCTTTAGTCTTGCCATCCTGTGCCGCCTTTTTATCTTCTTCTTTGGCGGCTTCTTCTTGCAGTTCGAGTAACTCTTCCTGTAGTTTGCGGAATTCTTCCTGACCTAAAATACTGTCTTCAGCCCAGCTTAAGCCTTCCAGCTCCAGCTCAGCACTGACTGTTTCAGGCCAGGGATGAAACTGCAGCGACTTAGGTTCAGCAACCTCGTGCCAGCGTTCGCCATCGTGCACCAAAAACTGATAACCTTTGTCATTGAGCAGCAAACCAAAGTCCTGCTGCTTTAAAATGGCCGTTTCAGACACCACTTGCACCAGTTGCTGCAAACGTTCGGTTTCTTTTTGGATCTGTGCAGGTCTGGATTCGCTGACAAAATTCACCACCACGTAGGCTGCCATTAAACCAAGCAACAGCATCACTAACATGATTTCGAGCAATGTAAAACCGCGGTGGTGTTTCATGTTTTAGTTTTGCTGCTCTTCCGGTGCATCCAGATTCCAGTTGCCGATATCGTCCTCAGTACCGGCAACCCGGTCCGGTCCCATCGAATACACATCAATACGGCCCATTTCACCCGGACTAACTAACACATAGTCATTGTCCCATGGATCTTTTTGCAGGCGTTTGACAAAACCACCTTCAGGGAAAGAACGTGGCACAGGCTCAGAACTGGCTTGTGTGACTAAAGCTTGTAAACCTTGTTCTGTGGTTGGATAAAAACCATTGTTCAGTTTGTACAGGTCCAGTGCATTTTCCAGCTGCTGAATATCAACCACCACTTTTTGTCTGGCGGCTTTTTCCTGATTGCCCATTAAGTTAGGCACAACCATACTGGCGATCACACCCAAAATAACAATCACCACCATCACTTCTAATAAGGTAAAACCTTTTTGTTGTTGCATTTTTTAACCTCCGACTAAATTGTTTAATGCCAAAATAGGCTGCAGAATTGCCATTACGATAAATAAAACCAGGCCAGCCATCACGGCAACTAAAACAGGTTCAAATACTTTTAAGGAAACAGTCACAAGGGTTTCAAACTCTCTGTCCTGCGTATTGGCCGCACGCTCCAACATGCCGTCGAGCTGGCCACTTTTTTCGCCAGAGGCAATCATATGCAGCATCATAGGCGGGAATAATTTGGTTTGTTCCAACGCGTTTTTCAGTGAAGAACCTTCACGGACTTTTAAGGTGGCTTCAGCTATAGCCTGACGCATGTAACTATTGTCCAGCACATCGGCACTGATCCGCATAGCTTCCAGTAAAGGCACAGCACTGGCGTTCAGAATACTTAAAGTGCGGGCAAAACGGGCTGTGTTAAGACCGCGGCTGACTTTACCTATCAGTCCCAGCTTTAACTGTCTGGTGTCTATTTGCAGTTTAAAGGCCGGCTTTTTCAGTGCGCGTTTAAAGGCAACCACAGCCAGAAAAATAGCCAGCAGCACAAGCAAGCCATAAGAGCGCAAGAAGTCGCTGGCCGCTATTAAAAACAAGGTAGAGCCGGGCAAACTCTGGCCCATATGTTCAAACTGCCCGACTATTTGTGGCACCACAGCAGCCAGCAAAATACTGATCACTGCCACAGCGAAAAAAGTCAGAATGGCGGGGTACAACAAAGCCTGCATAATCTGACTGCGCATATGCTGACGCTGCTCAGTGTAATCTGCAAGACGATTTAATACCGCATCTAAATGGCCCGACTTTTCGCCTGCCGCCACCATAGACGTAAACAAGTGATCAAACACATAAGGAAATTCGGCCAGACCTTCAGCCAGACTATAACCTTCCACCACTTTAGAGCGCACTGACATCATCATGCTTTTTAAGCGGGCTTTGTCACATTGTTCTGACACTGCCAATAACGCACTTTCTATCGGCAGACCCGCTTCAATCAGCGTGGACATCTGACGGGTGATCAACGCCAGTTCGCTGGCTTTAATGCCGGATTGAAACCACTTTTTACCGGATGCCAGCAGTTTCTCCTGCCGTGAAGCCAGCTCTAAACTCAGAGGAGTCAGTTTTTGCTCACGCAATAACTGCCGGGCCTGACGGGCGTTATCGGCTTCCAGTACACCTTTACTGCGACGCCCTTTGGCGTCCATAGCCTGGTATTCAAAAGCTGGCACTACAGATCCTCTCGGGTCACACGCAACACTTCTTCCAGTGTGGTTTCACCCGTTAATACTTTGCTGAAACCGTCCTGACGGATACTGGGGCTTTGGGTACGAATGTATTTTTCAATCGCCTGCTCGCCTTTACCGTTATGGATCAGTTCCCGGGTATGCTCGTCCACCACCAGCAATTCATGTATGCCGGTCCGGCCACGATAGCCGGTCTGATTACAATGTTCACAGCCTACAGCACGGTAAATCAGGGTTCCGTCTTTTTTTGTAACGCCAAGCAGAGCCCGTTCTTCTTTATCCGGCTCGTGGGCTTGTTTGCAGTGCACACATAAAGTCCGTACCAGACGCTGCGCTAATACACCTAATAAACTGGAGGACAACAAAAAGGGTTCAACCCCCATGTCTTCCAGACGGGTAATAGCACCGGCAGCTGTATTGGTGTGCAGAGTACTTAATACCAAATGGCCCGTTAAACTGGCCTGTACTGCAATTTGTGCAGTTTCTAAATCCCGTATTTCACCTACCATCACCACATCAGGATCCTGACGCAAAATAGCGCGTAAACCACGGGCGAAGGTCATATTGACCTTAGTATTGACCTGCGTCTGGCCTATACCTTCCAGCTCGTATTCAATAGGATCTTCTACTGTCAGAATATTCCGGTCTTTGGTGTTGATCTCGGTCAGACCGGCATACAAGGTGGTACTTTTACCCGAACCTGTAGGGCCTGTGACCAGAATAATGCCGTGTGGTTTTAAAATTTGTTGTGAAAAACTTTGCTGCACCGCAGCTGTCATGCCGAGCTTATTTAAATCCAGGTGGGAGTTATTTTTATCCAGTAAACGCAATACCACCCGCTCGCCGTGACTGGAAGGCATAGTAGATACCCGCACATCTACAGCCCGGCCTGCGATACGCAAACTGATGCGACCATCCTGTGGCACACGTTTTTCAGCGATATCGAGTTTCGCCATGACCTTAATACGCGACACCAGTAAACTGGATAACTTGCGGTTAGGTTTCAGCACTTCTCTCAGCACACCGTCAACCCGGAACCGCACTACCAGATTTTTTTCGAAGGTTTCGACATGAATATCCGAAGCTCCGAGTTTGATGGCCTCACCAAGCATGGCATTGATCAGCTTGATGATAGGCGCATCGTCTTCGTTTTCTAACAAGTCTTCGGTTTCAGGAATTTCATCAGCAAGCGAAGCTAAATCCACTTCATTGCCAATATCCTGCATGATTTGTTGAGCTTCAGATGAATCCCGCTGATACGAGGCTTCTAATAAAGCATCAAATTCTGTTTGCGATAGTTTCTGTACCTTAAAAGGTGCTGACAATAAACGCCGGACTTCAAGCAAAGCTGCTGCCGGGGTTTGTGGATTCACAACCACCAGCCAGCCATCCGCCTGAGCCTGTAGCAGCACACCAAAACGTTTGGCAAAACCAAAAGGCAAACGCACTTTGGCCGCTGCGGGCTGCACCTCATTCAGATCAACAGCAGACATTAGTTATTCCCCTGCTTTGCAGGTTGTGCTGCCCCGGTCGCTGCTTCTTTGTCCTGAGCATCTTTCTTTTGTAAATATTCATCGAAGCTCGGTGGAATTATTAAGCTTTCGTCAAACTCCGGCATAGCCGGTGTTTCAGCGCCAGGCATCAAATGTATACCTTTGTCACCCTGTGCCAGCTGTTGCGCCCTGACATAGTTGTATTTACGCTGACTGACTTCACTGAGCAAGCCATCGTCCCGCATAATAGTAGGCTTGATAAAAATCATCAGGTTACGTTTACGTTTAGTCGAAGCGGTTGAGCGGAATAAAGCGCCCAGCACCGGAATATCACCCAGCAGCGGCACTTTGGATTCACTTTGTTGTACATCTTCATCAATTAAACCACCCAAGACGACGGTGGCACCGTTATCGGCCAGTACTGTGGTTTTGATTTCCCTTTTCGCCACTATAGGGTTGCCTTCAATATCGCCGTTACGGCCTGATACTTCCTGCTCTATGGTCAGTTTAACTGCGTTGCCTTCGTTAATCTGCGGCGTCACTTTCAGTTTGATACCCACTTCCAGACGATCCAGCGTGGTAAAAGGGTTAGTACCGCCAGTGCCAGGACTGGTGGTGGTTTTAATTGGAATTTCTTCACCAACAATAAAGGACGATTCCTGATTATCCAGAGTGGTTAACGAAGGAGTGGCAAGAATATTGGAATTACTGTCGCTGGTCACCGCCTGTAAAATCGCACCCCAGTCGTTTTTCACCACACCCAGCATCATACCTGTCACACCACCTAAGGCTTCACCCAGAGCGGTGTAGTCGCCAGGTGTATCAGGTGTAGTTTGTGTAATAGGGCCCTCTGTGCTTGGAGTAACTGTGGTCGTGCCTTTGACTTCACGCGCCGCCGCCGCACCAGCCGCAATCTGACTTATAGGCACGACGCCGTTATTAAACTGAGTTAAGCCCCCCTGAGCACTGATCCATTGCACCCCTAAGTTGGCACCTGAGTTATCTGCTACTTCGACGATAATGGCTTCAACCAGCACCTGAGCCCGGCGAATATCCACCTGCCGGATCACATCTTCCAGCGAACGTAACACGTCTGGTTGAGCGGTAATGACTAAAGAGTTACTTTCTGCATGGGCTTCAATACTGACATCACGGCCTCTGGCCGAGCTGCGGCCAGCGCCCTGAGCCTGAGTTGCGGCGCCCTGCGCTTCTGCAGCTATAGTAGCGCTGACCCCTTGTAATACCTTGACTAAATCTTCGGCTTTGGCATATTTCAGATAATAAACACGGGTATTGCCCTGACTTTCCAGTTCAGCATCCAGCCGCTGCACTAAGGCCACCACCCGCTCACGCGCCTGACGCTCGCCGCTGACGATCACACTGTTGGTGCGCTCATCCGCTACAATTTTAGGAATTAAAAACTCAGGCTGTTCAGGTTTGCCCTGATTTTTATAGATGTTTTCCAGGATCCGTACCACTTCGGCTGACGAAGCGTAACTCAGTTTGATCACTTCCAAATCCTGATCACCGGCTTTATCAACACGGGAAATGATATCAACCAGGCGGTTCACCGTTTCAGCCTGGCCTGTCATCATGATGACGTTGGACGGATCGTAGTTCACCACGCTGCCGCCACCACTTTGATCCACAAACTGGCGTAACAATGGCGCTAATTCACGCACTGAGACGTTTTTGACCTGTACCACACGGGTGACCATTTCGTCGCCCAGAGCCGCGGCATTGTCACTGACCACAGGAATATTGGAGGTTTTGGCGTCTTTTTGCCTCACTACTTTCAGCACACCACTTTTCATTTCAACGACGGAGAAGTCGTACACTTCCAGCACGTTTAAGAAAAACTGGTAATACTGTTTTTCATTCAGCATTTCATAGCTGCGCACGTTAATACGGCCACGCACCTGTGGGTCAACAATGATGGTTTTATTCAGGTTTTTACCAACAATATTAATAAATTCGTTGATATCTGTGCCTTTAAAGTTCGGCTGATATTCAGTTGCTGTCGCAAAAAAGCTCAGCAGCGCTATAGCACCTAAGCCAAACCAACGGGAAATTTGCACACGAGAAGATGTCACTGACTTCATTAGAGTTTAACC
>CBIMJC010000115.1:0-11544 GCA_966244125.1 uncultured Rheinheimera sp. | reverse complement strand
GTGGCTCAGCTCTGGCACAACAGCAGCTGGAAATTCAGGTCGAACTGCCAAAAATAGAGACCGGCACTTATCACAGACCTTATGTGGCGGTATGGATTGAAAATGAACAACAGCAACCTGTGCGTTTAATCGAAGCCTGGCTGGAAAAACCGGACTGGATTAAAGACTTACGTCGTTTCTGGCGCAAACTGGGCCGTAGCGAGCCTCAGTTAGTGGATGCGAAAACTGGCGCGACCAAAGGGCCAGGCAGTTATAAAGTGCGCTGGGATGGTAAAGACGAACAAGGCAAAGCAGTGGCTGCTGGCAACTACGTGCTTTTTGTTGAAGCAGCCCGTGAGCAAGGCGGTCGTAATCTGGCCAAACAGGCATTTACATGGGACGGCAGCGCCGTTCAGATCGAAATAAAAGCCAGCAAAGAGCTGGGCAAAATTCAACTTACTTCTGTACAGGGAAACTAGTCCAATGAAAAAATCTATTCTGGCGTCATTAGTGGTTGCAGCTGCAATCAGCGCTCCGGCTCTGGCTCACACCTTATGGGTAGTACCCAGTCATTTTGTGTTGTCAAAAACAGGCAGCTGGGTTTCGGCTGATGTCAGCGCCGCCAATATGACTTTTGTGGCAGACAAAGGTATTCCGGTCGATAACGTGGCTTTGTATACACCGGACGGGAAAAAGCAGGCCATTGAGCATAAATATCAGGGTAAACGTAAATCGCAGGTCGATGCACAGCTCAACGCTGAAGGCACCTACAAACTGGAATTAGGCGGCCCTGTGCGTTTTGGCACTATGTACAAAGTAGGGGATGAGCGTAAGCGTATTATGGCGGATAAAAAGACCCGGGCTAAAGAATTACCGGCCAATGCCACAGATGTAGTCACCAGCCAAAGCCGCAGCCGTTCAGTGGCTTTTATCACAGTGAACAAACCAAGCTCTGAAGTGCTGGCACTGAAAAACGAAGGTTTAGAGTTTAAAAGCTCAGTGCACCCGGCTGACATAGTGGCAGGTGAGCCTGTTACCTTTACCTTTTTAGTCAATGGTAAAGCACAAGCCGGTGTGGAACTGGAGGTGTCGTACGAAGGTGAACGTTACCGTGATGAAGCAGGCCGTGTACAGCATAAAACCGATGCGACAGGTCAGTTTACTTATACCCCGGTAGAAGCTGGTGTCTTTTTGATTGAAGCTTCCTATTCGGCCAAAGCTGAATCTGAATTAGCCGACCAAATCCGTGAAGGCCTCACTTTAACTTTAGAAGCGGCTTTACCTTAATCCTGCTAAAGCCTCTGCGCTACTACGCAGAGGCTCTTCCTTTCGAAAACTACAGTCTGATCGCAGAGTTACGCACTACTAACTCAGGCTCAAATACGTTTTCAACTTCAATATCTTTTTTGTATAAATTCTTCAAAAGCCACAAAGCCGCCATTTTTCCCATTTCATGAATAGGGTTATTCACTGTAGTTAATTTAGGCGAGACATAACGGGCAAAAGGAATATTGTCGTAACCAACAAAAGACAAATCCTGCGGGATTTTCATGCCACGTTCCAGACACACCGAAATAGCACCAGACACCATCTGATCGTTGGCACAGACCACAGCAGTAAATTTTTTGTGTTGACCGAGCAGATAGTTCATCCCCTCGACGCCGCTGTCTTCTTTGTAATCGCCTTCAAAACACAAGGCCGCGTCAAAACTCACCCCAACTTCAGCCAAAGCGCGTTTGTGGCCTTCAAGACGCTCAGTTGCGTCGTGTTTTTTGGCAGGGCCTGAAATATAGGCTATGTCGCGGTGTCCCAACTCAATCAGATGCCGGGTCGCCAGATAGCCCCCCAACTCGTTATTCAGGTAAATACAGCAGTCGCTGATTTCAGCTATGTATCTGTTGATCAGCACTATAGGAGTAGAACTTTGGCTCAGTTTGATCAGGTAGTCGTCAGAAATAGCTTCGACGTCGAGGATCAGCGCATCACAGCCTTTGCTTAATAAAAACTCTACACTGTCGATTTCCTGAGCCGCATCACTGTGGCCGACCGCAATAATGACATGACGGTTATCAGCCCGCAGCGCCGCTTCAATTTCCGCCATCATAGGACCGTAATAAGGACCATCCAGTTGCGAAACCAGGACACCGACACTATTGGAGCAATTCGACGCCAAAGACTGCGCAAAAGTGTTAGGCCTGTAGCCTAAATCGGCCATAGCAGCCAATACTTTTTGTCTGGTCTTTTCACTGACATTGGTGTTTTTATTCATCACTCTGGAGACTGTCGCCAGAGATACACCTGCAAGCTGAGAAACGTCGTAAATGGTCGCCATATAGTGCTGTCACTTATTGTTAAGTCTAAGAAATCAGAAACAGCAGAGTAATTCAGCAAAAACTGAATTGCTCTGCAAGTTCTTCATACTATCAGCTTTTATTCTGCAGCTCTCTTCAAATCCAGGGTAATTTCATCAACTTTTTTAGTGTTAAGTTTATAAGCGCTCATCACAAAAGCGACAATCAAAGAACCAATAGCCGGATACAAACTAAAAGCCAGTAATAACCCTGCTTTGGTTGCTTCGGTTTGGGTGACATCAGCCTGATAACCTATACCAGCCAATAACCAGCCACCCAAAGCGCCGCCTACTGCTATACCCATTTTGATAAAGAAAATAATAGAGGAATACACCATGCCTGTAGTGCGGATACCTGTGCGCCACTGGCCGTAATCTACAGTGTCCGCCATTTTTGCCCACAGCAATGGAGTGCCGGTGTTAAACACCAGATTCCACAACACATACAAGCCAATAGCTAATGTGACATTGTCAGCCGCGACAAAATAGCTGCTGGCACAAAGGGCGGCCGCCAAAACCTGAATGCCGATATAGAGTTTTACTTTGCAGTACCGTTTTGCCAAAGGCTGGGCAATGACACAACCGACCATACTGCCGAGCATACCTAAAGTGATAAACAAGGTGATGCTGTCCGGCATTTCCAGATAATACTTCACATAATAAATCGCCAGCGTAGTACGCAGCACATAACCACTCATCAGGCATAAAGCCACCAGGGCTAATACACGCCACTGATCGTTTTTCCACAACTGACGGAAGTTATCCATGTAGCTACGGCTGACCGCTTCTTTTGGTGGGTTGATACGCTCTTTGGTGCCATAAAAACAGGCTAAAAACATCAGCACGCCTAAGGCGCTCATTGCCATAATGGTCAGCTGGTAGCCTTTGGCTCTGTCGCCCTGACCAAAAAACTCAACCAAAGGTAAAGTTAAAGCCGTCACCATCAGGCCACCAAGCATGGCAAAGACAAAACGGTACGACTGCACCGACACCCGCTCTTTTGGATCGGCAGTGAGCACAGCACCCAAAGCACAATAGGGAATATTAATGGCGGTATAGACCAGCATCAGCAGGGTATAAGTGACAAAGGCGTAAATCATTTTGCCTTCTTCAGCAAAGTCCGGCGTGGTAAAGGCCAGTACGCTGATCAGGCCAAAAGGCAAAGCAAACCACAGCAAATAAGGCCGGAATTTACCGTATTTACTTTGAGTGCGGTCAGCGATAGCGCCCATGATAGGATCGGTCACAGCGTCAATAATACGCACGGCCAGAAACATGGTGCCAACAAAAGCCGGCGAAATGCCGTAGATGTCGGTATAAAAAAACGTCAGAAACAACATGACGGTCTGGAACACTATATTGCTTGCCGTATCCCCGAGGCCGTAAGCAATTTTCTCCTTTACACTAACCATGTCAGGCGCATCCTATAAACTGTTGATTTGAAATTATTATTTTTTATAAATTAACGATTACTGATTAAATTTTTATAGGCCAGACCGCTGTTTTTCACAGTTCTTTGCTGACTGTTGTAATCGACATAGACTATACCAAAGCGCTTTAAGTAGCCTTCAGCCCACTCAAAGTTATCCATTAAACTCCAGGCAAAATAGCCCTGAATATCCACCCCTTGCTCGACTGCCTGATGCACCGCATTTAAATGCGACTGGTAATAAGACAAACGCAGTTGATCATCCACTTCGCCTTTATCCAACTGATCCGCTACCGCTGCGCCATTTTCGGTAATGTAAACCGGAGGCAGCTTGTATTTCTGATGCAAAGACACTAACAGATCGGTAAAGGCCTGTGGATAAATTTCCCAGCCAATATCCGTTTTCGGCGCATCGACCATATCCACTTCGATAAAGTCACGGCCTTCAGCGGCTTTATACACAGTGCGGGTGTAGAAATTGACGCCTAAAAAGTCCAGCGGCGCTTTGATAATGTCAAAGTCTCCCTCTTCTATCTTTGGCTTGTCTTCATCAGCTAACAAGGCAAAGGACTCCGGATAAGCACCATCAAATACAGGTTTGATATACCACTGGTTAAAGTATTCATCAGCCAGTTGTGCTGCTCTTTGATCGGCAGGGCTGTCGGTCAGCGGATAAGCCGGAGTGAAGTTCAGCACTATGCCATTCATGCTATTGGGGCTGTTTTTTTGCAGTACCTGCATCGCCAGGCCATGAGCTAACAATAAATGGTGTGCTGACTGACGGCCATAAGCTTTTTTGGTTAAACCCGGAGCATGAATACCGGCTTCATAGCCTAAATAGGAGCTGCAAAACGGCTCATTTAAGGTGGCGTATGAATAGACTCTGTCACCAAAAGCTTTACTGAGCTTGTCAGCGTAATCCTGAAATAAGTAAGCCGTATTGCGGTTCAGCCAGCCACCTTGATCTTCGATATGCTGCGGTAAATCCCAGTGATACAAAGTGACAAAAGACTTAATATTTTTTGCTTTTAGCTCATCCAGAATATTGATATAGAAATCCACACCTTGCTGATTCAGGCTGCCGTCTTTATTCATTACCCGGCCCCAGGCTATAGATAAACGATAGGCATCCACTCCAAGTGAGCTTATCAGCGCAATATCGTCACGCCATAAATGATAGTGATCACAAGCTGTATCGCCGTTGGAGCCATCTTTGACTTTGCCCGGCGTGGCGCAAAAAGTATCCCAGATACAAGGCAGGCGATGCTCAACGCCACCTTCAATCTGGAAAGAGGAAGTGGCCACACCATAAGTAAATTCTTTGTTCAGCAGTCTTGAGCCTTTTGGCAATTCATAGTTCATCGTTATCTTCTTTTCATCTCTAAAATAGGAGGGTAAAGGTCATAGCTTCAGGGTCAAAACAGCGATGTAATCGCTTCCATTTTTATTTGTATCAGGTTCATACTCAGTTCCTTTTCCACTGTGGTGATTGGCTGTGTGGATTTATACGAAATCGATAAACATATTGGCGGTTAAACGCCCGGTCACAGGCGAAGCATCTACATCCGTACTGACATCCACCAGTGACGAATGCAGCAGATTGCCAGGGTAAATAATCAGTCTGTTGGCCTTGTATGGGATCTGGTGGTACAGCTCATAATGCGCATTGCTTTGCACCTGATAACGCTGAGGCGGCGCACCATGCTGGTCGACAAACTGCTGCGCTGACTGGAAATAGTCGTGCCGCCTTTGATCCGTTATCCGCTCAAAACCCGTTGGTTTATGCCGGAAAAAACCTGTGCTGCCATGAGGGCTGTCATTCAGGTAATGCAACAGCGCAAAATAATAAGGCGCGCTGGTATCAAAATGTGGCATAGATTGCAGCGGATGCAGGCTGTTTTCTGGCTGGGTGATCAGCGCATAAAACAGCATTTGTGGTTTTAATCTGAGCTTGTCCGGCACCTGATAGACCCGGTAAATCAGCTGATACACTGCATTTAAGCTGGCCGCCACATAAGCTTTTGGCAACACAGCACGCTGCCCCGGGTAATAGGTTTGATTCTCGCGCATAAAATCGCTCTGCTGCGCCTGCTGGCGTAACGCAGTCAGGTCCTGCGCAAAGTCATCAATCAGTATCAATGGCGTTTTTTCCAGCCCGAGATAGATAATTTCGGGCCGGATGGCGGGATTGACCTGATAATTCAGCGCTTCCATCCTGATGAACTCAGACTAAAGACGACTTACAGTAATGCTGAATAAACTCATGATGAGTCGGGAACTGACTCACAGTGCGTTTCACATTCTGTTTAATGCTCATCAGGAAATCATTCAGCTCAGAGTCCGGCATCAAATCGACAATAGGATGATACTGCTCTGGCATTAAGCCCTGACCAATCAGCACCTGTAACCAGGAGCTTTCGCCAAATAATTCCTGCGCAAACTTATAGACTTTGCCGGATTGTTTGAAGAGCTCCATTCGATGGGCCAGCGTGTCCGGAATGGCCATATCTTTGCAGTAACGCCAGAACCTGGTATCAGTCCTTTCCGTGGCTTTGTAGTGCAGGATAATAAAGTCGCGGATATTATCCATTTCAATTTTGGTCTGGCGGTTAAACTCAGCGACATCAGCTGAAACTATGCCATTGGACGGAAACATCTGCAGCAGACGAATAATACTGCGGTGGATCAAATGAATACTGGTGGATTCTAACGGCTCAAGAAAACCACTGGATAAACCAATGGCGACACAGTTTTTATTCCAGTGCTGACGGCGGGTGCCGGTTTTAAATTTGATCAGCCGTGGATCAAACATCATTTCGCCTTCAAGGTTGTCGATCAGCGTTTGTTTGGCTTCGGCTTCCGTTATAAATTTGCTGCAGAACACCAGACCATTGCCGACCCGGCTTTGCAGTGGAATTTTCCATTGCCAGCCTGCTTCACGGGCTATAGCGCGGGTGTAAGCCACAGGCTCTTGTGTGGTTTTGGTTTGCACCGCATAAGCGCTGTCGCAGGGTAACCAGTGACTCCAGTCTTCAAAACCAGTATTGAGTGTTTGTTCGATTAACAAAGCACGGAAGCCGGTGCAATCGATAAATAAATCACCTTCGACCAGCTCGCCGGATTCCAGCAATAACGCACTGATATTGCCGTCTATATGCTTGATGCCATGCTGCTCGGACAAACGGCGCAAAAACTTGGCATACAAAGAGGCATCCATATGGTAAGCATGGTTCAGATCCTGATTCGGCAACACGGCAAAACGGCCCTGACGGGCGCCTAAATGCTCAACACAGTAGTCACCTATTTCAGTGGCTATACCTTTTTGCCGGCCTTTGACCCAAAAATGCTGAAAACCACAAGCCCAGCAGTCTTTGCCTAAAAATCCAAAAGAGTGAATATAGTCTTCACCTGGTGTTTTCCAGTTTTCAAACTGAATACCCAGTTTAAAAGTGGCATTGGTGGCGGCCATCACTTCAGATTCTTTGATATTCAGTAAGCGATGGAAAATATGCATAGTAGGGATAGTGGCTTCACCAACACCCACAGTGCCAATATCGTCGGACTCGACTAACACCACTTCAAGGTTTTTGCCCAGCAATTTGGTCAGGCCCGCCGCTGTCATCCAGCCTGCAGTGCCGCCCCCTGCAATCACGACCTTTTTAATTCTGTTCTGTTGGTTGTTCATCTGTTCACCCTGTTGATTGGTGTCTTTATAGTTGTAGTTGGTTGTCAGCGTTTTAATTTATTCAGTAAATCAGCCCGGATCTGGCGCGCATTCAGCTCATCCAGCGGCTTGGTTAACATCTTTAAAGCATCAGGCTGAATATGATCCTGTGATACGTCATCGTGCTCAAAAATGTAGTAATCAAAAATAGCTTTCCAGGCCTGACGCTGGGCTTTAGGTAAACTGCGTAAGCTTAATACAGCCATAGACAAGGCATTATTAGGCCGGCCTAAGTAGGCTGGTGTATCGCGCCACCAGTGGCTGATCAGCACATTAAAACCGTCCAGCGCCTGCACATGGTGCCACCACATGCCTGGAATAAATAACACATCACCGGGTTCCAGTTGTGCCAGCTGCGCATGTTTTAATGCTTCAGCAAATTTAGGAAAACGTTCAAAATCAGGCGCAGCAAAATCCACCATGCTGACATCCTGACCGCCGGGCGCAAACTCCATAGGGCCAGGGTATAAATTGACGATTTGCTCTGGCGGAAATAAGGTAAAAGTACGGTGTCCGACCGCATTACAGGCCAGATTTTGTGGAAAATCATAATGAGCAGCGATACGGGACTGATTGCCCAACCAGACACTGGTTAACGGGCTGATGCCTGCCATTGATAAGGTATTGTGTTCTGCCAAACCCGGAAACCAATGGTTGATCTCCGTCGAGCCCATATAATAGGTCGGCACTTCGGCTTGATTATTCAGTGCAAAAAGCCGGTCCAACAACTGATTAAAATCAATTTTACCGCCCTGATAATTAAAGCCATTTTGCTCCGGGTTATAAAACACCCGGCCTTGCTGCGCAGGTTCAAGATAACAGGCACTGACCGGAACACCCTGATAAAACTGCCGGATATAATCTGCAGCAGACTCAGCAGACACAAGACCTGCCTGAACCAGCGGCCATTCTTTACACAAGACTTTGAACACCAAAGGTTGATTGGCATTTGCAATCAGACTCAAGGCATCAGCTAAGTCGCATCCTTCCAGAGTTTTTACTTGTGCTAAAGGCGCTGTGCTGTGCATGCTGAGTCCGACCTTACTCAAACTGCTTATTTTTTAACTGCAGCAAATGCCGGATATTAGCCTGCGAAGCAATAGCCATATAAATGGCCTGCAAATAACCTTTTTGATGCAACTGCGCTAATACCTCTGCAGATAAAGCAGCCAGATTTTCTTCATGAATAGTGTAAAAACCAGCCAGCTGCTGTTTTTGACCATTGCTAAAGGTTAAATCCAGAGTAAAGGATTCGAGCAACTG
Source organism: uncultured Rheinheimera sp. (assembly GCA_966244125.1). Taxonomy (GTDB): domain Bacteria; phylum Pseudomonadota; class Gammaproteobacteria; order Enterobacterales; family Alteromonadaceae; genus Pararheinheimera. Next base: position 2,799 of record CBIMJC010000115.1, on the reverse strand, counting down.
ATGCTCAAGTAAGACAGCCATAAAAGCTTTACTGTCGAGCATGCCATGATGAATAGTTTCCAGCATGGAGGCCACTTCATCCAGATAAGGACTGTTACCACCAAAAGGCAAAAACAAAGCTTCGCCAGCTGTGGTGCTGACACGGGGGTGTTCTAAATCAATATGAATAACACGCTGTGCTGTTTCCACGCCATCTTCACGCACCAGTTGCTGACCAATTAAAAAGGGCTGACGTCTGAGCATCATGGGCACATAACAACCACGCCAGTTATCCTGTTGTAAAAACAGGTTTTCTTTATCCTGAAAACCAAACAGAGTCACAGCAAAAAACTGCTGACTGCTGCTGTCTTTGTGAAAAAAAATCGGGTAATGGGCCTGAGCTGTGCGGAATTCTTTAGGAAAAGTAATAGCAAACCAGACTGCATCACCATATTCAGCGCCTCTGCTGGTAATAACTTTCAGATCCCGATGCTCAACGCTGTTTAATAACACATTTTTACTCATGCTCTATCCCGACTCACTGCAGTGTATTTTTTAGTTATAGTTTGATTAAACCTGTCGCCGGATACGAAAGCTACTGGTTTTTTTAAGTACGACGTTATAGAAAAAACAAGGTATGGCATTTTCAACCCGGGCCGAAAATGCCAGTACAGAATGGGCCATATCCTTATGGCCCGGTATCAGCTTAGAAGCTGTAACGTGCCCCCAGACTATAACGGGCACCGGATTCAACCAGACTTAACACCTGCTCTTTGGCTCGACCGTGGACACGGATATGTTCATCAGTCACGTTTAAGGCTTCGACAAAAATGGTTAAACCTTCCACTTGCGGTAAGTCGTAACTAACCGACATATCGATTTGGTGATACGCCTCAGTGTATTTAGGATGAGCACCTGTATCCTGACCTTTAGAGTTCAGGAACTCGTCACGCCAGTTGTAGGCGATACGAGCCTGGAAACCATCCATTTCATAAAACAGAATGGCGTTGGCTGTGTCACTTAAACCAATCAGAGCGGCCTGATCCTGCAACAGGAAATTGTTGTAGGTCGTTTCGCTGTCGACCATGGTGTAGTTGGCAATAGCACCAAAACCAGTTTCACCAAAGGCGTGTTGTACTGCAAACTCCCAACCATCTATCACTTCAGAGTCAGAACCGTTTGATGGCGTATTGATATCAAACACTAAGGCATTATCTTCGCCTGCCACGCCGTCAATAGTACCGGCCGCCACATTGACACCTGGCGCATTCGGATAATTTTCGAAAATCCAGTCGCGGATATCACGGGCATCATTACCTACAGCAGCGACAGCCTCAGCATACTTTTTACCGTCTACAGGGTTTGGAATATTGTAGATAGTCGATTCCACTATAGAGTTACTGATAAAGTTGCTGGTGTCTTTACGGAAATAACCAATAGAAGCATAACTGGCTGGTGAGTAGTACCACTCCGCCGATAAATCGATGTTTTTCGACTCTAAAGGCAACAGACTTGGGTTACCCGCATTACCACCACCACCGGCACGGTTGGCGATGGTAGAAACTACTGTGCCACCCTGAATAGAGACATAATCAGGACGACCTATAGTTTCGCTGTAGGCGGCACGTAACATCACATCCTCAACCACTTCGATGTTAAAGTTCATGCTGGGTAAAACGTAGTCGTAATCACCTGTTTTTGTCTGGAACTCACGCTGACCACTGGCTTGCAGCACTATTTCCGTTTCCGCCACCCAACGGGCACCATTGTAGGCCGCTACTGCTGATGTGGAAGTCACATCAGTGGTTTCATACCTTACACCCACATGCACATCGTACGGCATACCGGAAATTTCATTTTCGTAGTTGTACTGTACATAAGCAGACTGTGATTCTTCTTTTGTATAACGGTTTACATCACTGTCGTAATCGGTTGAAGGACAGAAGTTAGTGCCACAATCACCGGCGCCAACAAAACCGTCCGGAGTGTATAACTGTTCAGCACGGGCACGAACCGTATTGAAATCCCAGAAGAAAATAGTATTCAGAATTTCAAAATCGCGGTCTGGCATTAAGGAGAAATCACCTTTGCTGCCATTAAATTTGTCATGGATAGTACCAGCCGGGAAATAAGAATCGTCAAAATCACCCGCCTGACCTACACCACCCCAGTCGTTGCGTTGTACGTTAACTGATTTGGAGTGGTTATCCACGTCAGTGATAGCGATACCAAAATCGATGCTGCCTGCGTTTTCAAACACATATTCACCATCAAACTGGTACTGATCAATTTCAGACTTGTTGGTTGAGTTACCAAATACACTACCAGTTACAATCATATCTGAAGGTTTAACCGAGTTACCGCCTTCAACAGCCAGCAGTGGAATATCGCCGGTAAAATCTGTCGCCGCACTTTGACGGATAAAAGCGGCAGTACTTAAGGTATTGCTTGAGCCCAACACATGGTTTGGCTTGAATTCAGCTTCAGACTGGTGCGCGTCAAAACTCAGTTTTAAGTTATCGCTGGCTTGCCATTCTAAATTCAGACCTAAAGAACCACTTTCGTTACGCACACCAGAATCACCGGCACCCATAGATAAATCTGCCGGGTTATTACCATAGTCTTCGGTGTAAATCAGTGGTGACGACACAGGGCCATCTGTCCAGATGCTTTGTGATGGTACATAGGTATACCAGGCCGACACATCGTTGTACTGAGTGTCGATGTCGTTACGCATATAAGTGTAATCAACTGTCGCCGTCAGATTATCAGTCGGCGCATACTGCAGTACTAACTGACCATTAGTACGGGCCCGTTGTT
>CBIMJC010000114.1:0-11547 GCA_966244125.1 uncultured Rheinheimera sp. | reverse complement strand
TTTATGGTGCCCAGAGGCGGAATCGAACCACCGACACGCGGATTTTCAATCCGCTGCTCTACCGACTGAGCTATCTGGGCAACGGGGGGTATTAAACGGATTTCGGCTAACCAAGTCAACTTATTTTTTAGTTGCCTGAATCGTTAGCTTAATACTTGAGCAAAGCGGGTAATATTTGTCTGTTTTATACCCAAGTCACTTGAAATTGCGGGGAGGCGACAAACCAGTGAGACCCCAGGAGCATAGTAAACCTATGTGACTGGGGCGAGATGGTGCAGTCAACAAAGCCGCAGCTTCAAGTACGACGGGTATACCCGCGTTTTTCCATCAATTCGCCGATGTATCCAAAGGTGCAAAAGACTTCACTAATTGATCCAGTTCTTTCATTTGCTGCAGGTAAGGTTCCAGTTTTGCTAAAGGTAAAGCACAAGGGCCGTCACATTTGGCCTCATTTGGATTCGGATGCGCTTCGATAAACAAACCAGCTAAACCTAATGCCATACCAGAGCGGGCTAACTGAGCCGCCTGAGCACGACGGCCATCAGCCGAATCGGCACGGCCGCCAGGACGCTGCAACGCGTGGGTCGCATCAAAAATCACCGGAGCATACTGCTTCATATCATCCATACCCAGCATATCAACGACCAGATTGTTATACCCAAAACTGGAGCCCCGTTCACACAGGATAATTTTATTGTTACCCGCTTCCTGAAACTTGGTGATGATATGACGCATTTCGTGAGGTGCTAAAAACTGTGGTTTTTTCACGTTAATCACAGCACCGGTTTGCGCCATAGCAATAACCAGGTCTGTCTGGCGGGCTAAAAAGGCCGGTAACTGAATCACGTCCACCACTTCAGCCACAATAGCGGCCTGATAAGGTTCGTGCACGTCGGTGATCAATGGCACGTTAAAGGTTTTTTTAATTTCTTCAAAAATCTTTAAGCCTTCTTCCATACCCGGACCACGGTACGAATGCACAGAAGAGCGGTTAGCTTTGTCAAAAGAGGCTTTAAAGACATAAGGAATACCCAGCTTTTCTGTGACTTTGACATAGTATTCCGCCACTTGCATGGCTAAATCACGTGACTCTAAAACGTTCATGCCACCAAAGAGCACAAAAGGCTTGTTATTGGCGACATCAATGGCACCAACCCGAATAGTATGTAGGTTTGTCACTTTCAATTCCTCAGACAAAATACTGTTGCTTGCGCTAATACCCAAAGTAATTGAAGTTGCAGGGCGGCGACAAGCGAGTGAGACCCCAGGAGCATAGTTGTCCTATGTGACTGGGGCGAGCACGCGCAGTCAACAAAGCTGCGGCTTCAAGTAAGAAGGGTATGATACCTCTAATGCAGCCACTGTGGGTAGGACGACAGCTGGCGGATTTGTTGTTTCATATGTTCGTTAGAAGGATCGTCCGGCTTTTGATCGACAAAATACTGATAGTCACTGATCGCCAAAGACCAGTGATCCAGAAGCTCAGACAATAAGCCCCGTTCCCGGTGTAAATAAGGATCACCAGGTTTTTGCTCCAGTAAATGCTGCACCACAGCCAGCGCCTGTTCACGCTTGCCAAGTGCTAACAGCAGTTGCTTTTGTAACTGCCAAAGCCCGGCGCAATAGGCTGCAAAGTCTACAGTTTCTGTCGCCAGTTCCTGCGTAATACTCAGCGCTAAACCGTTTTCAGGACTGACTAAACATTGCCATGCACCAGTGTAAGGGTCGACCCAGACTTTCTCCGCTTTCGATAAATGCACCTGCACTAAATATTCGCCTTTATAGCGCACTATATCGCTTTCAAACCCGGCTTGTTGCAGCCAGCATAACAGCAACAGGATCAACACCAGAGGGTCGGCCTCCCGCTGAGTAATGGCATAGCAGACTAATGTCGGTTGATGCATCTCTTCAATAGGAACAGCTTTAATGGGAGGAGTAAAAAAGGCATCGCGGTAGAAACTATCTATATAACCAGCCAATGCAGTCATCGTCAGCTGCGTTTGCGCCCTTACAGGCGCTATAGCTGACCAGCTTTCTGTTGCCAGCTGGATCTGTGCGGCATCAGTCCACTGCTGTTCTATCGCCAGCAATAACTCAAGCAGGGCCGAACCCTGCTGCTTTAACTCAAATTTCATGTACGACTCAATATCACAAAAAAGAGTATCTCAAGGTTACACTCAGAGCGGCTTTTGATTTAAAGCCAGATTAACCCAAAAACAGCGGGGTTTTAGTAACAGCTATTTTGGCAACCAGCGCCAGCCAACTTAAAGCACCAATAAATCCAAGCCAGCGCATCAGCAGAGTACGACCTTTGAGTGCCATAACAGCCAAGCCAATATAAGCCAATAAACCAAAGAGTTTTTCGGTCAGCCAGGGGGTTTGGAAGGGGTACTGCTGGATCGTTAGCATCAGGCCAATAGCAGTTAATAATAAAAAGGTATCCACGACATGAGGTGCAATTTTAAAGAATTTTTTCTGCAGTAACGCCGGGGCTCTTAAACTCAGTAAAAACCTCACAGACAGGAACGATAAGCTGAGCGCAATAAACAGCATATGCGAATGTTTTAATGCCATATACATAAAAAATAGTCCTTACACATGATTTAACGTCTGCAGAATAACAAAACCACCCGCAGGTGGCTTTGTTCACCGATGAGTATAACTCATTCTTCGTCCGGGTATTTTTGCAGTATTGCTTCCAGTTTGTCGACCCGGCTTTTAAAAATTTCAACCAGTTTAGGGTCAAAATGTTTGCCCGACTCGCTGCTGATCTTCTCCAGCACCTGCTCTAAAGTCCAGGCCGATTTATAACAGCGTCTGTGCCTTAATGCATCATAAACATCGGCCAAAGCGGCAATACGGCCATAAATATGAATTTCTTCGCCTTTTTTGCCATTGGGGTAACCTGAACCATCCCATTTTTCGTGATGGTCCTGGGCTATCACAGCGCCGGCCTGAATAATGGTACGTTTGGAGTTTTTTAAAATCTCGTAACCTATGCTGGCATGGGTTTTCATCACTTCCCATTCCTGACCATGCAGTTTCATCGGCTTATTTAAAATACCATCAGGGATGCCCACTTTACCCACATCATGCAAAGGTGAGGCGAACATCAGCTTTTCAGCTTCTTCTTCAGGTAAACCATAAGCCTTGGCTAAGTCGTAACAAATAAAAGCGACTCGTTTGACATGATTGCCGGTTTCGATAGAGCGATGCTCCACAGCTTCACTTAAGCGATAGACAATTTCGCGTTGGGTGTCTTCAATTTCGCTTTGCAGCTGCACGTTTTCATAGGCAATTTGTACATTTTGTGAAAAGAGTTCTATTAAACGCTTTTGGGTGTCTGTCATCTGGCTAGGTAAACCTGACACATAAAGCAAAGAGCCAGAGGTAAATTTACTGGTGCAATAAGCCACCAGATAATTGTCGCGATAGACAATACTGCGGCTGTTCAGCGCCTGATGAAAAGCTTCCAGTAAAGCAGGTTCCAGCACTTCACTGATCTGTTTACCTTCCTGTTTTTCAAACTGACCTAAACCGGCAAAAACGACTAAACGCTCCGGATCTGCTTCTTCGTTGATATTACCTGCCACTAACGAGGACGTAACCAATAAAGCATTGTCATTGCAGCCCAGAATGGAGGTTAACTGCTGCAATACACCATCAATAAACTGCTCCATCGAATGGGCTGAAAACAAATCAGCAGAAGCGGTAATAATTTTTTCAAGGCCCTGACGGCTGTGATCAATAGCCAGAATATCGCGGTAAGAACGTAAGCTCGACATCACCACAGTAAAGAGTTTTTGTGCTGTCAGCTCAGTTTTGGATTTGTAGTCGTTGATATCGTAATTAACAATAACTTGCCGCTCAGGCGCCTGACCTGGTTGGCCTGTGCGTAAAATAATGCGCACATAATGATTATGCAGCTCTTCGCGGATATAACGGGCCACCAGCAAACCGGCATCGTCAGTTTCCATCACCACATCTAAAAGTACGATGGCGGCATCTGTATGCTTGGCCAACATGTCACGGGCTTCACGGCCTGAATAAGCGCTGATGAATTCGAGGTTTTTGCCCTGGAAAGAAAAATCGCTTAATGCCAGTTTAGTCACAGCATGGACTTCAGGTTCATCGTCAACAATCAGTACTTTCCAGCTACCACGGGAAACAGCCACTATTTCCTCGGGTTCCTCAGCAAATAAAAAATCATTTGCCATGCCACACTCCTTTAGCTAGTCGCGTTTTATCGCTTTGTGTTTATTTATATGCGTTAAACAGGGATGGGTCAAAGCAAAGTCGTTGAAAATATAAATATTTTGGAGCCTAGACTCAGGATTAGCTGTGGTTCAGCAACAGGTATAGCTTTTGAACCAGACTAAGGTGTTGTGGTGGAGCCCCAACAAATCCAAGCACAGAGCTCAGTCCTCATAGATCCGCCAGCATCTGCAGAATAGCTATGCGTGTAATCTCTTCTTGCTGCTCACGACTAATGCTTGGCGAACCATCAAAGAGCTGACGACCATAACGGCCAAATTGTGAGTGATTGCCACCTACAATTTCTACCCATTTCGTCTGGGACGGAAGTAGCGCACTATTCCTAATGATTTGTTCCTTCGGAGCAATACCATCTCTTGAGGCGTAGATTTTTGTCACAGGGATACGAAGGAAAGATAAGTCATCACTTTTTGGGTGCGTTGTGGCTATTAAAATCAATGCCGACAGTTTTGCTGAGTCAGTGCGCGCCATTCTTGCAGCTAAGGCCGCTCCAAGTGAGTGCCCGGCGATGACCCAAGTTTTAACCTTCGAATGAGTCGAAATTATTGTTCGAGCGCGAACAAGCGCGGCCTCTTTGTGCGATTCAAGCGGCGCAAAACGGTAAGGTAATTTGATAATAAACACTGCCATACCAGATTCAGCAACAGGCCTGAGTAACGGAGCATAAGCATCTGCCGCTATACCCGAACCGCAAAAAAACACCAGCGCAGTTTGGCTTTTTGTATCAGAAGGTAAGAAACTGAAGATTGTCGAATCTTGCTGAACTAAGACGCGGCTATCACTGAGTAAAGTACTTTCATCAACTCCGCTTGTCCTTACTGAGTTCGCCAACCACGACATCACAAAAATCGCCCATGCAATAAATGCAAGACGGATCCAGTAGCGAATGCGCCAGCGCTTTACTAGGTTCTGCACTATCACCTCCTTCAAAGTACGCGACTGATAAGTCGCAACGGGATATGGTTCATGCGCGTGTGCCAAATGCAAACAGATAGCAGTCGATAGTAAATAATTTGAAGGAGAAAGTCTTGTGCGACCCAACGTCGATCAAGTAGTTATGATAGCGAACGGCAAGATCCAGCTTTAATTTAGGGTGCCAACGGGTTGTTTAATCGTCTTAAGTTAAAAATTTAGGCATGCTTTAAATCTGTGAGACAAAAAAGTAACTCTTAGCCAGCAAACAACCCACCGCTGATACGCCACTGGTCGCCGTAGTCTTTTACCGATTGCACATTAGTAAAACCAGCTTCGGTTAATATCTGCTGCACAGCGTCGGCTTGCTGGTAGCCGTGTTCCAGCCATAACCAGCCGGATGGCGTTAAGAATTGTGGCGCCTGGTTACAAATATGGCGAATATCAGCCAGGCCCTGCTCTGGCGCTACTAAAGCCGAGTCGGGTTCAAAACGTACATCACCCAAAGCTAAATGTGGGTCCTCTGCATCTATATAAGGTGGGTTGGAGACAATTAAATCAAACTGCTGACCAGCTAAAGCTTCAAACCAGCTGCTTTGTTTGATCTGGCAATTGGTCAGCGCCAGAAGCTCAACATTCTGCTTTGCCAAAGCCACGGCATCGGGCTGTAAATCGACGCCCGTCACAGCCCATTCTGGCTTTTCTTTGGCTAAAGCCAGAGCTATAGCACCTGTGCCAGTGCCTAAATCCAGCACTTTGGCCTGAGCTGGCAAGGGCAAAGTCAGGCATTGTTCTACTAAGAGTTCGGTGTCTGGTCTGGGTATTAAAGTGCAAGGGGCAACAGCAAGTTTAAAATCCCAGAAATACCAATGGCCTAAGATATGTGCCAAAGGCTCGCCGGTCAGACGACGGGTCAATACAGGCTCTAACAACTGCAACTGCGCCTGGGTAAGCTCACGCTCCGGATACAACATCAAAATGGTGGCATTAATATCCAGCACTTCCAGCAGAATACGCCTTGCTTCCTGTTTTGCATCTGCAGGCACAGGGCCGGTTTCAAGCAAAGGAGTGAGTAACGCAGTAGCCTGTTGCAGCCACTGCGTTAAGGTAGGATTGTTAACGGTTTTCATCAGCCAAAGCAGCTAACAAGTCGGCCTGGTGTTCATGGCTTAGTGGGCCAATCACCAGATCTAAATCCCCTTCCATTACGTCTAATAAACGGTAGATAGTCAGGTTAATACGGTGATCCGTTAAACGGCCTTGTGGGAAGTTGTAAGTACGGATACGTTCAGAACGATCACCACTGCCGACTAAAGAGCGGCGGGTCGATTCTTCCTGTAAGCGGCGTTTTTCATCTTCAGCCGCCTGAATACGCGACTGCAACACGGCCATAGCGCGGGCCCGGTTTTTATGCTGCGACCTTTCGTCCTGACACTCCACCACTATACCAGTCGGTAAGTGAGTGATACGAATGGCTGAGTCCGTTCTGTTAACGTGCTGACCACCGGCACCAGAGGCGCGGTAGGTATCTACTTTTAAATCTGCCGGGTTAATTTCGATGGCTTCGCTTTCTGGTACTTCCGGCATAATGGCCACAGTACAAGCTGAAGTATGCACCCTGCCCTGAGATTCAGTGGCCGGCACCCGTTGGACGCGGTGACCACCGGATTCAAATTTTAAAATACCGTAAGCGCCTTCGCCCTGAATGCTGGCGATCACTTCTTTGTAACCACCGTGTTCGCCGTCGTTACAGCTGATAATTTCAACTTTCCAGCGTTTGCGTTCACAAAAACGGCTGTACATACGGAATACGTCGCCAGCAAAAATAGCGGCTTCGTCACCACCGGCACCGGCACGAATTTCAAGGAAACAGCTGTTGCTGTCGTTCGGATCTTTAGGTAACAACAGAATTTGTAAGTCCTGATCCAGTTGCTCTATACGTTCTTTGGCGGCTTTGAACTCTTCCTGCGCCATATCACGCATATCCGGATCTGAGTCTTTCATCATTTCTTCAGCGCTGACTAAGTCGTCCTGCGCCTGACGGTATAAGCCAAAGGTTTTGCTCAACTCTTCCAGCTGGCTATATTCTTTGGACAGTTCCCGAAAACGACTTTGGTCAGAAATTACGCCAGCGTCACTTAATAACGCCTGAACTTCTTCATAACGTTCGACCAGAGCTTCGAGTTTGCGGTACACCGATTCTTTCATGTTGTTTCTATTTACCTGATTACAGATCTAACAAAGTGTTGATCAAAGATTGTTGTTGAGGCTGCTCGTCCTGCAGTAACTGTCTGAGCGCTTTGGTTGGTGCATGCATCAACCTGTTGCTGAGTTTAGTCGCAAGTTCAGCCATTACTTTTTCCGGATCCTGCCCTGCAGCAATTTGTTTGCCCGCTTTGGCCAGTAATTCATCCCGTATGGCTTCGCCTTTGTCGCGATAATCACGCACTACATCCAATTGGCCATGCAAACTCAGCCACTGACTGAATTCTGTCACGCCCTGCAAAATCATTTGCTCGGCTTCTGCTGCTGCTTCCTGCCTGTTCTGCAGGTTTTGCAGCACTATGGATTGCAAGTCATCCACCGTATACAAATAAGCGTCTTCCAGCTCTGCCACTTGTTCTTCAATATCACGGGGCACAGCTAAATCGACAAAAAACATCGGTTTATGGCGGCGTTTTTTCAGCGCCTGTTCCACCATACCTTTACCGACTATAGGCAAGGTACTGGCGGTTGAACTAATAACCACATCGGCATTGGCTAAAGCTTGTGGCACCTGAGCCAGGCTGACCGCCTCACCGTTAAACAAACTGGCTAAGGCCGCAGCTTTGTCATAAGAGCGGTTAGCGACGGTAATTTTTTCCGCGCCCTGCTCTAATAAATGTTTGGCGACCAGCTCTATGGTCTCCCCTGCACCAATCAGCAGCACTTTGACTTTACCAAGCTGACCAAAGATTTGCCGCGCCAGACTCACAGCAGCAAAAGCGACAGAGACTGCACTGGCCCCTATGTCGGTTTCAGTACGAACCTGCTTGGCCACCGAAAAGGTCTTTTGAAACAAACGTTCAAAAGCCGGATTAATAGTACCGGCCTGACGGGAATGGCTATAGGCCTGCTTCACCTGCCCCAAAATTTGTGGTTCACCCAGCACTAAGGAATCCAAACCACAGGCGACACGCATTAAATGACTGCTGGCCTGCTGATCCTGATGCAGGTATAAATGATGCTGCAATTCGGCTAAGTCCAGCTGATGAAATTTGCTCAGCCAGTCAATTACTTGTTTCGATTGTTCAGGGCTGCCGCTAAAATACAGCTCAGTTCTGTTACAGGTAGACAAAATCACAGCGTCAGACACCCGGGTCGTCGTCGTCAGATCCCGTAAGGCGTCCAAAATTTGTTCAGGCGCAAAAGCCACCTGCTCACGTAAGGAGACAGGTGCAGTTTTATGATTAATACCTAAAGCAAAAATGGTCATTCACCTGTGTGGCCCGTTTCGAAAAACCGGCATTCGTCAAAAAGAGGGCGAATTGTACGAAAAAGCCCAAACTAAAAAAAGCGTAGAGAAGGAATTAGTGTGTTTGCAGCGATAAAAACTGGTTGTTTTGTAGTTTTCAGTCTGATTTTGACAGGTTGTGCCAGCCACAGCAGCCAGCTAAAACCAGTTATTCCCCTGTCAGCCCAACAGCGCCAACTGCAATTAGAGCAATTGCATGAGTTTACTCTGACCGGAGCCTTAGGGGTAAAAGCGCCTCAGGAGAGCGTCAGCGGCAGTTTAAACTGGCAACAACAAGGGCCTTATTTTCAGGCCAATATGACCAATTTTGTCGGCATCAGCATTTTTGAGCTGGAAACCGACGCCCGTGGCGTGACGGTCAAAGCAGATGGCGAAACTCATCAGGCTCAGTCAGCCAGTGCGCTGCTGGATTATTTATCCGGCTGGAGTTTACCTATCGAAGAAATGCCGCTGTGGCTCAAAGGTGTGGCAAGCCCGGAAAGTTTTAATCATCAATGGGATGCACAAGGTCGTTTAACCAGCTTTACCCTAAAAGACAGCCAGCAACGTGACTGGCAGGTCAGTTATGTGGCGTTCTTTCCCGATGCCTTAGCCTTACCCAAAGAGATCCGGCTAAAAGCCCAGGCCGATGGCAGCAGTATTAAGCTGGTGGTGCGTAAATGGCAACTTTAACCTTATCAGCGCCGGCCAAACTGAATTTATTTTTACATATCACAGGCCGCAGGGCCGATGGATACCACAATCTGCAAACTTTGTTTCAAATGCTCGATTGTGGTGACCAGTTGAGTTTCACACTGACCACGGATGGTGCAATCCAGTTTAGCTGTTCAGATAAAAACATAGAAAACGACAGCAACTTAGTAGTTCGCGCAGCCAGATTATTACAGCCATTAGCTCCCCAAAATGCGGGCGTACAGATTTATCTGGATAAAAAAGTACCAATGGGCGGCGGCTTAGGCGGCGGCTCGTCTGATGCCGCCACCACACTACTGGCATTAAACCAGTTATGGCAGTTAAAGCTGTCGAACGCACAGCTTTGTGAACTGGGCTTAAAATTAGGTGCCGATGTGCCTGTATTTGTGTTCGGAAAAACCGCCTTCGCCGAAGGAGTGGGAGAAAAATTACAACCTGTCAGTTTGCCGGAAAAGTATTACCTGATTGTGACGCCTGATGTGCATGTCAGCACGGCTGAAGTCTTTGGCAACCCTGATTTAATCCGCAATACGCCCATCATGTCGGTCAAAGATCTACTAGACTCACAGTGGAAAAATGACTGCGAAACTCTGGTGAAGCGGCTCTACCCCGAGGTTGCAATGGTACTGAACTGGTTGATAGAATACGCGCCGTCCCGAATGACAGGTACCGGCGCCAGTGTATTTGCCGAGTTCCAGGATGAATTAAGTGCCCGTCAAACCCTGGCAAAATTACCGCCTCAATGGCGTGGTTTTGTTGCTAAAGGGGTCAATCAGTCTGCTGTCCTGACTGAATTGGAACAAGCCGTATGACGCACAGCAGGCGACATAAAAAGCCTGCTGCATTATTAACCGGACTCACAAACTGCCCTGAGGATCCTACCGTGCCCGACATGAAGATTTTCGCTGGTAACGCCATACCAGAACTCGCCAAGAAGATAGCCAGCCGTTTATATATCAAGCTGGGCGATGCCGAAGTCGGCCGTTTTAGTGACGGTGAAGTCTGTGTACAAATCAATGAAAACGTCAGGGGATCTGACGTTTTTATTATCCAGTCTACCTGTGCACCAACCAATGACAACCTGATGGAACTCATTGTGATGGTAGACGCTTTACGCCGCGCTTCTGCCGGCCGTATTACTGCTGTAATCCCTTACTTTGGTTATGCCCGCCAGGACAGACGTGTACGTTCTGCCCGTGTGCCTATCACAGCCAAAGTAGTAGCCGACTTTTTATCCAGCGTAGGTGTAGACCGTGTATTAACTGTGGACTTACACGCTGAGCAAATTCAGGGTTTCTTCGATGTTCCTGTAGACAACGTCTTTGGTAGCCCGGTATTGCTGGAAGATATGCGCAAGCGTGAATTCGTGGCACCGGTGGTAGTATCTCCGGATATAGGTGGTGTAGTACGTGCCCGCGCTATCGCCAAACTGTTAAACGATGCTGACTTAGCCATTATCGATAAACGCCGTCCTAAAGCCAACGTGTCACAAGTGATGCATATCATAGGTGATGTCAAAGATCGCGACTGTATTATCGTTGACGACATGATTGATACAGGTGGCACTTTATGTAAAGCCGCTGAAGCCTTAAAAGAACAAGGCGCCAAACGTGTTTTTGCTTATGCCACTCACCCTATATTCTCAGGCTCTGCCGCTGAGAACATCAGAAACTCAGTGATTGATGAGCTGATCATCACAGACACTATTCCATTGAGTGCAGAAATGCGCGCTGTCAGCAAAGTAAAACAGCTGACCTTAAGCGATATGCTGGCCGAATGTATCCGTCGTATCAGCAATGAAGAGTCTATCTCTTCTATGTTTGATTAATTTCAGACTGAAGATTTGAAAAAGGCACCGCTCGGTGCCTTTTTTATACTTGTCTTTTTGTAGCTTTCATTTGCAGCCTTAAGGCTCCAGTGATACCATAGCGCGCTTTTTTGCGTCGGCTGAATTCACTTCGCCAGGCAAAAAAGCTTCTTCCTGGGGTCAGGTCGCGGAACCCAGGGTCTATTAATTTTTGGAGAATACCATGTCAAACGCCATTTACACGTTAAATGCAGAAGTCCGCTCTGATTTAGGGAAAGGTGCGAGCCGCCGCCTACGTCACGCAGACAAAGTACCAGCTATCGTTTACGGTGGTCACAAAGAAGCT
>CBIMJC010000113.1:0-11571 GCA_966244125.1 uncultured Rheinheimera sp. | reverse complement strand
GTAGCAACATCTAACTGAAAACCACGGTCCGCTAAACGTTGAGCGGTTTGAGCTAACTCGGCTCGTAAAAATTTTGCATCTAACATAGTGATTACTTCATTGAGCCCAGCTTTAAACCCAGCCAGGCGAGTGTTAAACAAACCAGCACGTTCAGTACAACATTCAGGCCGGCTTTCACCAATTCGCCTTGTTGCAGCAATAAAACAGTGTCGAGTGAAAAAGTCGAAAAGGTAGTAAAGGCACCTAAAAAACCTACGCCGATCAGAGTCTTCCACGGGTTGACCGTCAGATGTTCGGCTAAAAACAGGCCATAAAGCAGACCTAACACAAAAGACCCGAGAATATTAACCAGCAAAGTCGCAAAAGGGAATGATTTACCACAAAGATGCAGGATAAATTCACCTAAAGCGAAACGACAACAAGCTCCTATAGCACCACCTATAGCCACTGCCAGATAAGCCTGCATTAATCCTGTCCTTTTGCTTGTTGGTCCAGCATGGCTAAATAGGCCATTTTATCCTGAAGTTGTTTCTCTAAACCGCGATCGGAAGGCTGATAAAACCTCAATCCGGCCATTTCGGCGGGTAGATAGACTTCACCAGCTGCATAAGCACCGGGTTCATTGTGGGCGTAACGATAGGCCTGGCCAAAACCCTGTTGTTTGGCCAAAGCCGTTGGTGCATTACGCAGATGATCCGGCACTTCATAGGACGGATTCTGCTGCACATACTGTCGCATGGCATTAAATGCGCTATACACTGCATTAGATTTCGGCGCTAAGGCCATATAAACCGCAGCCTGAGCTATAGCCCGTTCTCCTTCAGCTGGACCCACACGGGCAAAGGTATCCCAGGCATCCAAACCTATAGTTAAAGCCCTTGGATCGGCATTGCCTATATCTTCACTGGCAATCGCCAGTAGCCTGCGCGCCACATACAAAGGATCACCACCGCCTTCTAAAATGCGGCAATACCAATACAAAGCGGCATCCGGGTTAGAGCCCCGCACCGATTTATGAAAAGCAGAAATTAAATCGTAAAAAATATCACCCTGCTGATCAAAACCCGGCAACTGCCGTGGGACCAGCTGGCGGAATAAATCGGCTGACAGTTCTATCACTGCAACGCCCTGTTGCGCTGTTTCGACGGCTTGCTCAAACAAGTTTAATAACCGTCTGGCATCACCATCAGCCAGTTGCAGCAATAAAGCCTGGGCTTCAGCGGCAATTTGTATCTGCTGGCCCTGCTGCTGATAATGCGCCACAGCACGCTCTATCACTAAGCTCAGATCATCTGCCGTCAGTTTTTTTAAAATGCAGACCCGGGCGCGGGATAACATAGCGTTATTAAGAGCAAAGGCAGGGTTTTCAGTCGTAGCACCAATAAAAATAATAGTGCCATCTTCAATATGGGGTAAAAAGGCATCCTGCTGAGCTTTGTTAAAGCGGTGCACTTCATCGACAAACAACAAAGTGCGCTGGTTTTGCACTAAACGTTGTTTCGCCGCCTGAATTTCTTCGCGTATTTCTTTGACACCAGCAGTGACAGCAGATAAACGGGCTATGGCAGCTTTGGCATAAATGGCGATTAACTCCGCCAACGTAGTTTTGCCTGTGCCTGGCGGGCCCCATAAAATGAGCGAGGAAATGCGCCCTGCTTCTATTGCTTTACGCAGCGGTGTGCCTGGCCCCAGCACTTGCTGCTGTCCGACATAGTCCGATAACTGTGTTGGCCTCAGCAGCGCTGCCAGAGGCCTGATATCGTCGTGAAATTCAAAGCCGAGGTTGTTCACTTGACGCGTTGATCATCCACTTCAGCTGTGGCCGGAATAGTAAATTGAAATAGTTCTGAAGCCAGAGGCGTATTGTATTGCACCAGATTAAAATCAAAAGTGCTGTTCTGACCATTACTGTCGATGACAATCATTTTTGACAAGGCTAAACCTGCGAATCTCAGGCTCAGCTTTTTCACCGCATTACCTGGATCTTTGGGGGTGATATCAAACTGATCATCAGCACCAGTTACACTGTACTGAGCCCAGAGTTTAGGATCGTGCGAGGTCAACAGCACAAAAGGAGTTTTCTGCACTTGTTCTTTGGCGTCATAAATACTGACCTGATCCAACAATTCAGCATAAAACCACAAGGTTTTGCCATCGCCAATAAAGAGGTTGGGCTCAGGCGTCTGGGTTTCAAAACGGAATAAAGACGGCTGTTTCAGCGACAACATGCCTTCGCCCTGCTGAATAAGCTTATTGCTGGCATCCACCACGGTTTGATCAAAACTGGCCTGAAAGCTGGTTAAACGCGCTAATTTTTTCTGTAAAGCTTCAGCCTGATCAGCCACAGCCATAAAGGCAGGCACCACCAGAGACAACACCAGAACCACAGCTTTTTTTCCGAAGTTTTTCTTCATATACACCTTAGTTAAAATACTTTAGGAGGAGGAGGCGCCAATACTTCACGGTTGCCGTTATGGCCAGCACCACTGACGATACCGCTCATTTCCATTTGTTCCACTAAACGGGCGGCGCGATTATAGCCAATACGGAAGCGTCTTTGTACACCTGAAACCGACGCTTTACGGCTTTCTGTGACAAAGGCCACGGCCTGATCAAAGAGTGGATCTGACTCCCCGTCATCACCTTCCATCGTCTCACCCGGCAATAAACTGTCTTCTGAGGGTTCGCCGTTTAGAATCTCAGAAATATAATTAGGTTTACCGCGGCGTTTCCAATCGGACACTACAGCATGCACTTCATGGTCATCGACAAAAGCACCATGCACACGGGTAGGTACACCTGAGCCTGGCGGTAAATACAACATATCCCCCTGACCTAACAGACTTTCAGCGCCCTGCTGATCCAAAATGGTTCTGGAGTCGATTTTTGACGAAACCTGAAAGGCCATACGGGTTGGGATATTGGCTTTAATCAAGCCCGTAATCACATCCACAGAAGGACGCTGGGTCGCCAAAATCAGGTGAATACCGGCTGCACGGGCTTTTTGGGCAATACGGGCAATCAGCTCTTCAACTTTTTTACCCACTATCATCATCATGTCAGCGAATTCGTCGATCACTACGACAATAGAAGGCAACTTCTCCAGCTCTGGTGGCATCGTCATCATATTGTCGCTGGGCTTCCAGATCGGATCACGAATAGGAGTGCCAGCTGCAATAGCTTCCTGAATTTTCTGGTTATAACCTTTTAAGTTACGCACCCCAAGGGCCGACATCAGCTTATAACGACGTTCCATTTCACCAACACACCAGCGCAGGCCATTGGCTGCTTCTTTCATGTCTGTGACTACTTCGGTTAACAAATGTGGAATGCCTTCATACACAGATAATTCCAGCATCTTCGGGTCAATCATTAAAAAGCGCACATCTTCAGGCGTGGATTTATACAACAAACTACAAATCATCACGTTGACGCCCACTGATTTACCTGAACCCGTGGTACCGGCCACCAGTAAATGTGGCATACGGCCTAAATCTGCCACTACAGACTTACCGGCTATGTCTTTGCCCAGCACCATAGTTAAAGGTGACTTCGACTGCATAAAGACTTCATCGCCTATCACTTCAGATAAACGCACTATTTCCCTGAACTGATTGGGCAATTCCAGACCAATGTAAGATTTACCAGGTATCACTTCCACCACCCGCACGCTGATAGCAGATAAAGAACGGGCTAAGTCTTTCGACAAGCCGGTAATTTTGCTGACCTTCACACCAGGAGCTAAATCCAGCTCAAAACGGGTCACGACAGGACCTGGCAATACAGCAACCACTTTGGCTTCTACACCAAAATCCAGCAACTTGGTTTCCACTAACCGTGACACCCGCTCTAGATCGGCCGGGTCTATAGGATTAGTGGCTTTATCTGGTCTGTCTAATAAAGCTAACGAAGGTAAATCGTCCGGGCTGAACGATGCAGAAACCGGCGAATCATCTTCGTCTTCTTCCTCAATCACCACAGGCGCCACCACAGCCTGACGTTCAACTTCAGCAAAACTTTGTTCCAGATGCTGTAGCTGCTCAGGAGAATAGCCATCATCCACAGCAGAGAAACTTAAATCATCGTCGGCCAGTGTATCGACACTGACAAAAGCCACAGCTTCGGTTTTTTCATCCAAAGGCGCAAAAGGCAGAGGCTCTACCCGCTCAGCCGGAAAATAGGCACGGCTGGATGGCGTCTGCACTTCTTCAACTGCAGGCAACGGGATTTGCTCTTCTTCAGATGCAATAAAGACGGGCTGCACAGGTTCTTCCCGCACAGGAGTTAAACGAATGACTTCAGGTGCAACCCCGGCTTCAGCTACAGTCTCGTCGAGTGCTGTTGTATTCACCGCCATTCCAGGTTCACGCCGTTGCTGCGGCACAGTGGATTCGGTCTGGAAAGATAAAGGCGAAGTCGCTTTCGCTGCTGAGCGCTGTGCCAGATACTGGCCTAACCGGGTTGGAGCCTGATACAAAGCGACCAAAGTACCTATGGTTAAAGCACCCAGTTCATCTGCTACTGTCACCCAGGAAATCCCTGTCGCCAGAGTTAAGCCAGTCGATAAACCGCACAACAGCAATAAAATGGTACCGATAAAATTAAAGTTTGGCATCAGCATGGAGGCCACCACATCACCTACTACACCGCCAGATGAAAAATAGAAAATATCGTTGAAGTTAATGCTGCTTATAGCACTAGCACAGATAATACTCAGCACTAAACCTATCAGCCTTAAACCCAGAATAAGGTAATCCATTTCCAGCAGAGTTTTAGCGCGGCGGGTTAATAAATAACCGGCAAAAGCCACCAGAGGCGGCACTAAATAAGCGATCCAGCCAAAAGTGAACAATAAAATATCAGCAATCCAGGCACCTTTAGGTCCTGCATAATTATGAACAGCAGTTTGATAGCCTGCCTGAGACCAACTCGGGTCAGCCGGGTCGAATGACATTAAAGCCAATAACATAAAGGCAGCCAAACCAAAGCTCAGGATCAGTCCTACTTCGGATAAACGCTGCATACCGTTTAAAGAAAACAATAATCTGGCTCGTAACCTTCTGGCTTCACTTAACACAACAAGTCCCATTTATTCTAAGAATTCTGCTTACTTAAGATATCAGAGAGACAACTCTGATGCACCCCTTAATAGCCGTATCTGCTGAAGCTACAGCCTTATTGAGCATAACTTCAGCGACAAAAGCTTATATAAACTTTAACGTCTGAACACTGGCTGTACAAAACCCCTTCGTCTTTGATGCCATAGCGTCGTTAACTGCACCGCTCGCCCCGGTCACATAGGATAACTATGCTCCCGGGAGCTCACTTACTTGTCGCCTCGCTCTGACAACAAAGCCTTTGGGGTTAGCCTCCGTCTTTGATGCCATAGCGTCGTTGACTGCCTGATTTTAATAAAAGAGTCTCGCCCCGGTCATATAGAGAATCACTGCTTCAATTGACCGCAACAAAAGTGGTTTGTTTCACTTCTTCCATCACCACATAAGTCCGGCTTTCCCGTACGCTGGGTAAACGCAATAAAGTTTCCCCTAACAGTTCGCGATAGGCAGCCATATTGGCCACCCGGGTTTTTAACAGAAAGTCGAAACTGCCTGACACTAAATGACATTCCTGTATTTCATGCAGCTTCTGCACAGCTTTACTGAATTCGTCAAAATCTTCAGGCGAGGTTTTACTTAAAGTAATTTCGACAAAAACCAGTAACGCGGAACCTACTTTATTCGGATCAACCTGAGCTGTGTAGCCTAAGATATAACCCTCGGCCTCTAATTTACGTACCCGCTCCAGACAGGGAGTAGCACTCAACCCTACCCTTTTGGCCAATTCGACATTGGCAATGCGGCCGTCATGTTGCAATTCAGTCAGAATTTTACGGTCGATCCGGTCGAGTTTTTTGACACTTTTACTGGTTTCGTACATGGCAGATAAAAATTTCACTTTTTAATTTATAGCAGGATTTATAACTACAATTCAGCCAAAAAACAACAGGTAAAACTACCAATCCATAACTATACTAGGCGAAAATTTTTCTCAACCCTACACAGGCGGAATATCATGATTATTGGCGTACCAAAAGAGATAAAAAACCACGAATACCGCGTCGGTATGACTCCTGCCAGCGTGCGTGAGCTGACAGCTCTTGGCCACACTGTTTATGTTGAACACAATGCCGGTAGCGGCATTGGTTTTGGTGACGATGCCTATCAGGCAGCTGGTGCCACAGTATTAACGACAGCTGCAGAAGTTTTCGCTAAAGCAGAAATGATTGTCAAAGTGAAAGAGCCTCAGGCTGTTGAACGCGCTATGCTGCGTGAAGGCCAAATTCTGTTTACTTACCTGCACTTAGCGCCGGATCTGCCACAAACTGAAGACTTGATCAAATCAAAAGCTATTTGTATCGCTTATGAGACGGTCACAGACAACCGTGGCGGCTTGCCTTTATTAGCTCCTATGTCTGAAGTAGCTGGCCGTATGTCTATTCAGGCCGGTGCCCGTGCTTTAGAGAAATCCTGTGCTGGTCGCGGTATGTTATTAGGTGGCGTACCAGGTGTGGAACCAGCCAAAGTCGTGATTATCGGTGGTGGTATGGTCGGTACCAATGCAGCTCAGATGGCTGTAGGTATGGGTGCTGATGTGGTGGTACTGGACCGCAGTGTCGACGTATTACGTCGTATTGATGCTCAGTTCAATGGCGCAGTGAAAACTGTCTACTCCACTGTAGATGCTTTGGAAAAACATGTGTTATCAGCGGACTTAGTTATTGGTGGTGTGTTAATCCCTGGTGCTGCAGCTCCTAAGCTGGTCACCGCAGATCATATCAAGCGGATGAAACCAGGTTCAGCCATTGTTGACGTGGCCATCGACCAGGGCGGTTGTGTGGAAACTTCAAGAGCCACTACTCATGCTGAACCTACTTATATTGTGGATGACGTAGTGCATTACTGTGTGGCCAACATGCCAGGCGCAGTACCACTGACTTCTACTTTTGCACTGAACAACGCCACTCTGCCCTTTATTATCCGTTTGGCCAACAAAGGCTGTAAACAGGCGCTGCTGGACGATGCACACCTGTTAAACGGCTTAAACGTGATCAACGGTCATGTGGTGAACAAACACGTAGCTGACGCATTAAAGCTGCCATTTGTTGAACCTAAACAAGCTTTAGCTGCTCTGTAATTTTACTGCGCAGCCAGATCAGGGCGGCTTTAGAGCCGCCCTTTTTTTTTCCGGCAATCTCCGTTAGTCTTTGAAGCTGGTTTTCAAAGGTTTCTTATCATGAACTACATGTTATCTGCTTTATTTGCTTTAAGTTTTTCTGTCAGCGCGGTAGAAGAAATCCAGTTCGATAAAGAATGGATCAAAGTGGGCTCCATTGAGTTTCAAACCGAATTGGCCCTGACGCCAGAGCAGAGAGCCCGTGGCCTGATGTATCGTGACAGTGCCGAAAACGGCATGTTATTTGTGTACGACGAAGCCCGTGTATTGTCGTTCTGGATGCGTAACACCAAGGTGCCGCTGGATATCGCCTATATCAAAGCCGACTGGACCATTGAACCCGTTCAGAAGTTAGAACCTTTTGACGAAACCGCAAAAGCCTCACAAGGACCAGTGATAGGCGCTCTGGAAATGCCACAAGGCTGGTTTAAAGCTCAGGGTCTTGAGGCTGGCACTAAGATTATCCGTTGTGGCAAGAAATGTGAGTAACAAGACTGATTAAATACCCGTAATAGCAAGATCCAAAGCTGCGATAATCTGCTCTCTGAAATGCGCCAGAGAACCAACTGGCTTCCTCAGCTGCTTTTCTGGCACTGACGCAATTTGTGGCGTGAGTAATAATAACTCTTCACCATCGAAACTTATCCGCGGTGTAAGCCCCTTCATTGCCTCGCCACCAAAAGCTGAACTCAAACCCAAAGGGATCACAATACGGCTGGCAAGCCCGCTAAGTAACACACTTTGAATATCAACCAGATAGGGATAATGGGCTTTGCTTTGACTACTGGGATTCGCATAAACATCAAACTGAGCCATCAAAAGCTCCTGAATTCGTCACCAAAACAGCCATGCTGTTCAACAAATTCGTTATAGCTTTTAATAGCTGCACGGTTTTCTTCAACCCACTGAGCCGCTTCATATTTCGCCAACTCTTCTTTTAATGCTCGCTCTAAGGTCGCTGAGAGATTGATGTTCAACGCCCGGGTTTTAAGCAACAGATCACTATTGACTGAAAGATTCGCAGCTTTTTTGGGTGCTGTTACATCATAAAGATCGGCCATAAAAGCCTCCGGACTAGTAGCTATGCTGTAAAATCAGCATATGCGCATTAGCATGCGCAGGCAAGTGTTTTAGCTGGAATACAAACAGAGGTCAGATTGACTTTAACAGATAGATAACGAATGAAGAAAATTTACTGGCGTAACTGGTAATTACGCCCTTTAGGTAAAAAAGCTCAGAGATTAAAAGGTTCCTGATCATCCCGCAGTAGCAGAATTTCACTAAAGCCCATTTGGATAAAGGCGTTTTTGCGATAGTCCTTGAGTGCGCCTTTGCCCTTGGCGGTCATGGCTACTTGCTGCTCCATTTTACGAAATGCAGTTAAGTCTATGCCTTCAGCAGCAGCGACAGCTTCGAAGCTGTCGGCGTATTTGTCGTAGCTAAATGGGATCTTTTTCCACTCACCTTTGTACTTATAACTGATGTGCCGTGCCATCTTCCGGCTCCTTCTGTGGAGTCGCCAGCTGTTCTTGCTGGGCTAAGGTCTGCTGTTGTTTTAGTGCCGGTGCTGCATACATTTGCTGCACATAAGGTTTAAGCTCTGCAGGCAAAGACGCCATTTTGGTCTGATACCATAAGCTTTCTTCACCAGGATCCAGTTCCACATCCATTCCTGCTGCTAAATAATTCACCGGATATAAACGGTAACCCGCCCAGATCTGCCGGTCGATTTCAGCAGCCAAAGCCGCCGGATCCTGGCAACAGGCCTGAATAGCTTCACCAAAATGCACATGCACCCGGCCTTTTTGGCCCACTATGCCCTGCACTATACTTTGGATATCTTCCATCTCCGACTTTTTGTATTCGCCTGTGCAGGCCAGTTGATGCAGCTCGTTGGCTTTGGCCTGATCCAAAGGGTCAAATTCATAAGATAAACACACAGGCACTATATGCAAGGACTGCATATAAGTCGCAAAGTCCAGACCGCGTTTTTTACCTTCGATATAAAACATTTTTAAAATAGCTTCATCGGTTTGATCCAAACCATCTTTGGCACGACCTTCTTTTTGCGCTATCCAGATAGAATGGCCACTTTCCAGCGAATCTTTGATATAAGCCGATAAATGGCCCAGAGCTTTGAGCATCTCGCGTGGGGCTTTAATGGAACGTTTGACGATAAAACTTTTATTCAGCTTCATCAGCTCGGTGGCACAGGGCATTTTCAGCAGATTATCACCAATAGCGATACGTACAGTGTCCATGCCTTTTTGATGTAAACACCAGTTTACCAGTGCCGGATCCATAGCGATATCCCTGTGATTCGACACAAACAAATAAGACTGTTTGGGATCCAAATGCTCAAGACCGCTGACGCTGACGCCGGCAGAACTTTTTTGCAGACTTTGTTGTAAAAAGTCAGCCACCATATGCTGCACATCAGAGACAGAACGCAAACCTTTGGCTTTACGCGCCAGCAACCAACGCAGCACGGGCGTAAACAAATAACGGATGGTTTTAGGCCAGCTGGCCAGGCGGTAATTTAAAATGGCATGCAAAAAATCGGCATCGTCCAATAAACGACGAATCGCTTCCGGTACTTCATGGTCAAAATAGGGGCGAATATCCTGAAAAGGATCCGTTTGATTTGGCACAGTTTTTAAACCCTGATTTTAAAATGTGCCCTATTCTACCTGTTGCCATACGGATCACCAGCTCAATCTGGCCCGATCTCTTGGCAGTTGTTTATTTATTAAACGCTTTTGCGACTTTCAGGCTGTCAGCGCATAAAGAGGTGCAAATTGCTGCGGCATCAGGCGGTTTTGTTGCACACGCACTAACTGGCCGACCGATAATTGTTTGCCATTTAACAGTTCCATAGGCTCCAGCAGCAGGCAATCCACCATAGGGTCAGCTTTAGCCACCAGCAATACTTTAGCCCGGCTTAAGCCTTCAAGTTTGGCGATACTCATCAGATCGGTGCGGCATTCAATACTGGAGAAATTAAACAAGTGACTTTTTTGCACCGGCGCTTTTACAAAACTTAAAGCAGCAACGGCCTGAGCCGAGACCTTCAGTAAGTCGCTGTCAGGCAATACTCCTTCCAGGGCTTCGGCAAAGTCCATCAGCAGTTGGGCTTGCTCCATACTTAAGCTTTGCTGCTCTGGTTTAACCTGCAACTCTTTGGCACTAAAGGCGGTTTGAATATGGTGGCTGGCTGATAGTTGCAACAGCAAAAGGTCTTGCTGTTCGCAATACTGCCAGCACCAGTCAGGGCATAAAGACAACATATTCAATCCTTGTGAATTCAAGATGTTGCCTTTCTACACCTGTTTTTAATCCCTGTTAAAGATTATTTTGGACTAACTTTTAAGGATCAAAAATTGATCCTTATAAAGGCTATTTCAGGCTCTCGACGATCTGTTTGATCAAGGCTGGTCCCTGATAAATAAAGTTGGAATACACCTGCACCAGATTGGCACCGGCGTCCATTTTGTCCTGTGCCGCTTTGGCTGAATCTATGCCACCTACGCCAATGATTGGCATTTTTGGCCCCAGGGCTGCACGGAACTGCCGGATAATTTCTGTGCTTTTTTGTTGCACGGGCAAACCGCTTAAACCTCCCATTTCATTGCCATGTTTCAGGTGTTGCACCGCGCTTTTATCCAGTGTGGTGTTGGTGGCAATGACGCCATCCATTTTGCTGCGAAGCAAAGTTTC
The DNA here is from genome assembly GCA_966244125.1 of uncultured Rheinheimera sp. Taxonomy (GTDB): domain Bacteria; phylum Pseudomonadota; class Gammaproteobacteria; order Enterobacterales; family Alteromonadaceae; genus Pararheinheimera. Next base: position 621 of record CBIMJC010000113.1, on the reverse strand, counting down.
AGCCACTTGCTGTACAGCCACTTCATCCATATCAGGCGCAATTTTGACAAAAACCGGCACATATTTGTCTTGTTGGGCTTGCAGATCCAATTGCTCGTTTTTCACCGCCTGCAACAAATCAAATAAGGCATCACCAAATTGCAGATCCCGTAAACCCGGTGTATTGGGTGAAGAAATATTCACTGTAATGTAGCTGGCGTGAGCATAAACCTTGCGCATACAGGCAATGTAATCGTCTTTGCCCTGCTCGTTGGGTGTATCTTTGTTTTTGCCTATATTGATACCAAGCACGCCTTTATAAGTCGATTTTTTTACATTCTCAACCAGATAATCCACGCCTTTATTATTAAAGCCCATGCGGTTAATAATGGCACCCGCTTCAGGTAAACGGAACAATCGCGGCTTGTCATTGCCTGCCTGAGGCCGGGGTGTCACAGTCCCTACTTCAATAAAACCAAAACCCATCTGGCCAAAAGCGTCAATACAATCAGCGTTTTTATCCAAGCCAGCCGCTAAACCCACAGGGTTATCAAAATGAATACCGCCCACTGTCACAGGTTTTTTCGGTAAATCCTGACGCCACAGCATTGACGCCGGGGTATTTTTTAAATGCTTTAAGCT
>CBIMJC010000112.1:0-11580 GCA_966244125.1 uncultured Rheinheimera sp. | reverse complement strand
GTCGTCATGTAGAAATCACTGAAGCACTGAGAGAGTACGTCGATAGCAAATTTTCCAAACTTGAACGTCATTTTGATCATATTAATAATGTACATGTAGTGCTGAACGTGGAAAAATTAAAGCAGATTGCAGAGGCTAAGTTGCACCTCAACGGAGGTGAAGTATTCGCTGTATCGGAAGACGAAAATATGTACGCTGCGATAGACCAGCTGATCGACAAACTGGATCGCCAAGTTATTAAACATAAAGAGAAAATTTCTCGTCATTGATTCTGAAACTATGAACCTGAGCTCAATGTTATCGGAGGACTGCACCAAGAGTGCGGTCCTTTTTAATAGTAAAAAACGCATTCTGGAATACATAGCTGAACTGGCACATCAGCGTTTACCGGAAGTTCCTGAGTACAACATACTCGAAGCCCTGATGAGCCGTGAGAAACTCGGTTCCACAGGTATTGGCGGTGGTATTGCTATTCCACATGGCAAATTAAAAAATGTCACTACTCCTTTGCTGGTGTTTGTCGTCAGTAAAGATCCAATACAGTTTGATGCTATTGATAACCAGGCCGTGGATATTTTTTGTGCCATCCTGATCCCGGAAAATCAATGCCAGACGCATTTATCCACCTTGTCCGGCATAGCCCGGATGCTCAGTCAAAAAGACTTCACCAAAAAAATCCGTCACAGTGCCAACAGCCATGATTTGTATCAGTTGCTGATGGCAGGTGCTGAACAGGCGATGGCAAAATGAAGTTACTGGTCGTCAGCGGTCGATCGGGTTCGGGCAAATCTGTTGCCCTGCGCGTGATGGAAGATCTTGGTTATTATTGTGTAGACAATATTCCCGTTAATTTATTACCCACTTTAGCCAACGCTGTAATGGGGCAATACGAAAGGGTCGCCGTCAGTATCGATGTTCGCAACCTGCCACAAGACCCGGATGAACTGACAGACATACTGTCTTACCTGCCGCATAAAGTTGACCTGACGATTCTTTACCTCGACGCCGACCACACCAGCCTGATTAAACGCTTCAGCGAAACCCGTCGTTTGCATCCACTGTCGCATCAGGCCATGTCGTTGGATGAGGCCATCCAACGAGAACAGCAGTTGCTGGACCCTATCTCTAGCCGTGCAGATTTATACCTGGATACCACAGAGCTGAACGTGCATCAGTTGGCTGAGCAGCTGCGTGAACGTATTCTGGGCCAAAAGACAGGTCGTCTGGTGATCCTGTTTGAATCCTTTGGTTTTAAATATGGTATTCCCAAAGACGCCGACTATGTGTTTGATGCCCGGTTTTTACCTAACCCGCATTGGGAACCTGAATTAAAAATTCTGACAGGCCTGGATCAACCTGTACAAAACTACCTGTCATCCCAGGCCGTAGTGGCACAGTATATCTGGCAAATTAATCAATTTATCGGCACCTGGTTACCACATTTAGAGCGAAATAACCGCAGTTACCTGACCATAGCTATAGGCTGTACAGGCGGTCAGCACCGTTCTGTTTATATCGCCGAATCTTTGGCTGAGAGTTACCGCTTACAACGGGAAGACGTACAAATCAGACACCGCGAACTGGTGAGACATCATGGCCGATAAACTAAAAAAAACAGTGACCATAGTCAATCAACTGGGTTTACACGCCAGAGCTGCCACTAAACTGGTGCAGTTATGCCGGCAGTTTGATGCCAAAATTGAATTACAGCAGGAAGGCCAGATTGCTGATGCCAGTAGCGTATTAGCCTTATTAATGCTTGCCAGCAGCAAAGGTAAAACTCTGGAAGTCTGCACCGAAGGAGCTCAGGCACAACAAGCGTTAACTGCTGTGGTGGCTTTAATTGAAAATGGTTTTGACGAAGAGAATTAACGGTCTTTAAAGACCAGCCTTGTCTTGACCTGAGGTCTGTTTTGTTCCTTCCAGTTTCAGGTGCAAAGCAGCTTTAATCAGCATATGAGCAGTAATAGGCGCAGTGATAAATAAAAACAACGCGATCAGCAATTGCTGCAAACTCAGCTCACCTTTGACGAAGTTAAAATAAGCCATAGAAGCCAACACTAAAGCCCCCAAACCTAAGGTGGTAGCTTTGGTAGGACCATGCAAGCGCGTGTAAAAGTCCGGTAGTTTCACCAAAGCGACAGAGCCCATTAACACAAATAAGGCCCCTGCTACGGCCAACAACGCCACCAGCCATTCGGTCATGTTCATCTGTTATTCCTCATTCAATGATGTCGCCGCGCAGCAAAAACTTGCACACAGCTACAGTACTGACAAAACCCAGCATGGCAATTAACAAAGCCACTTCGAAGTTTAAACTGGTGCCCAGATAAATCCCGTACAGCAATAACAGCGCTATGCTATTGATATACATGGTATCTAATGCCAATAAACGATCGACCACTGAAGGGCCACGAATAGCGGCATACAAATTCAGCAGCAGAGCTAAACCTACCACTACAAAACATCCCTGCAGTATTAAAGTCAGCATTAAAATATCTCCTTTAATGGCGCTTCATAACGCTGTTTCACTTGTTCTATCAGCTGTGCTTCATCCGCTAAATCCAGTACGTGCAGCAGTAAAAAACGCTGCTCTGCATCTTTAGCATTCAGTGGTAACACATCAGCACTGACAGTACCAGGAGTCAAAGACACTGTGCTGGCCAGAATGGTAATAGCCAGAGGATCAGTTAAATCCAGCGGCACTAAAACAAAAGCAGGCCTTAGCTTTTTGTTAGGACCAAGCACCAGAGCGATCACCTGCAGGTTCGCGACAAGAATGTCCCACAACACCATCAGACCATAACGCAGAGCTACAGCCGGCTTTTTAATACCCGGCTGGATCAAACGAAACTTATGGATAAGCAAAGGGATCAGCCAGGCCAGCAACAGGCCAAAAAACAGATGGATCAAAGCCAGACTGTTATTCAGTAATAACCAGACCAGAAATAAAAACAGGCTACGGACAGGGGTGGGCCACCAATTCTTCAACGACAACATCAGAAGGCTCCCGGACTTAGGTTAGCAATATGCTGTAATTGCGCAGCTGCAGCCTGACACCAGGCCGTTAAAGGTCCGGCAAACAGGCTTAACAAGGGGCTTGCAATGACCAGCAGCAATAAAGCACTGGTGCGGCGTCCACCCGCCAGTCGGGCTTCTGCATCAGAGCCTGAGACTTGCCAGAACAAAATACTGCCAGCCCTGCTCAAAGCTATCAGCAATAAAACGCTGCTGCCTAATAAAAAGGACCAGTACCACAACATAGCACTGCCTTGAGGCACGGCTTGCAGCAGTAATAGCTTGCCGATAAAACCGGAAAAGGGCGGCATGCCCACTATACTCAGTGCCACTATGATAAAAGCTGTACCCAGTAAAACAGGCTGAGCTATTTTGCGGCCATTCACCAGCCTGTCACCTGCTTTACCACGCTGGTTGGAAATCAAATCCGCCAATAAAAACAATGCAGCTGTAGCCAAGGTGGAATGCACCAGATAATACAGCAGCGCCTGTACCGACTCGGGTGTGCCTAAAGACAAAATAGCAACCAAAGACCCGACTGAGACTATCACCAGATAGCTGGCCATTTTGCGTAAGTCTTCGCTGGCAAGTACACCCAAAACCCCCATCACTATGGTCAGTAAGCCTGTCCACCACAACACAGGGAAGACCCAGCTGGCAACAAAACCTGCATCCTGCAGCACCATAGCAAAAACCCGTAATAAGCTATAAATGCCCACTTTGGTCATAATGGCAAATAAAGCCGCCACAGCCGGAGAGGCTGAGGAATAGGCATTACCTAACCAGAAATGTAATGGCATCACCGCCGCTTTTAAACCAAAGACCACCAACAGCAGCGCAACGGCCGCCTGCAATAACTGCAGCTGGGTATCGGATAAGGTCGCCACTTTCGAACCTAAATCCAGCATATTTAAGGTACCAGACGCACCATAAATCAGCGCCAACGCAAACAAAAACAACGCAGACCCTACCAGGTTCAGAATGACATAATGCACCGCAGCTTTGGTTTTGGCTTTGCCACCGCCATGGATCAGCAAGGAGTAAGAGGCAATGAGCAGCACTTCAAAAAATACAAAAAGGTTAAATAAGTCGGCGGTTAAAAAAGCACCGTTAATGCCCATTAACTGAAAATGTAATAAAGCATGGAAAAAAGGACCGTTTTCATCTTCACCACTGCTGGCATATAAACTGGCCGCTAAAGCCAAAACAGAGGTCAGGCACAACATTAAACTGCTGACCTGATCCAGCAATAAGCTGATGCCAAAAGGTGCTGGCCAGTTGCCCAGCTGATAGAGCTGGGCCGGGCCGTCTGTGCTTTGCAGCACCAGCAGCACACTCAACAGCAACAAGACAGCAGAACCACCGACACTTAAACAGCGGCGTAAAAATAAGTTCTGATCAAAAGGTGGCAGCATGGTCAACAAAGCCACCAGTAAAGGCCAGAGAATGGGCAGAATAATCAGATGGTTCATGACGAAGCCCCTTGCCGGGTATTTTTCGCCACAGGTAATTTGCCATCGACATGATCATTACCTAAATCAGCACGGGCCCGGATAGACAACACCACCAAAAAGGCGGTCATCGCAAAACCTATCACTATGGCCGTTAACACCAGAGCCTGAGGCAAAGGATCAGCATAATCTTCTGTGGCTTTCAGTACAGCGCCAGCCCCCATCTTTAAACCACCACTGGCAAAAATGAATAAATTCACAGCATAAGACAACATGGTCAGCCCCAGCATCACAGCAAAGGTTCTGGCCCGCAATATCAAGAACACTGCACAACAGGTTAAAACCCCAATGATGATTGCAACCAGTAATTCCATTAGTTTTGCCCCTCATGCACAGGTCTGTGCTCCGTGGTCATTTTGCCCAGATTCGCCAGAATCATTAAGGTAGACCCCACTACGGTCAGATACACCCCTAAATCAAAAGCTATGGCGCTGGCCAGCTCGATTTCCCCTAACAGCGGCAGTTGGAAATAATCAAACCAGGAGGTTAAAAATGGTCGCTCAAACAGCCAGCTGACGGCACCTGTCAGGGCTGAAATAAGCACACCTGCGGCCACCAGTCTGTGATATTCCATACTGAGCCGCTGTTTTACCCAATCCACCCCTTGAGCTACATACTGCAAAATAATAGCGATAGCCGTAATCAAACCCGCGACAAATCCCCCACCAGGTAAGTTATGGCCCCGGAAAAAGATATAAACAGACACCAAAAGAGCCAGCGGCAATAAAGCCTGAGATACCACGGCCAGCAACATAGGGTGTTTATCCAGAGCCCATTGCCGTCCTTGAGCATCAGAACTGGGTTTAAATAAAGGTAAACGGGTTAATAACTTGAAGATCCCTAAAGCAGCTATACCCAATACGGTAATTTCGCCAAGCGTGTCAAAGCCGCGGAAGTCGACCAGAATCACATTGACAACGTTATAGCCACCCCCTCCTGTTTTGGCATTAGCGAGGAAAAATTCAGAGATCCGCTGCTGCGGTTCCAGCATCATGGCGTAACTCAAACTGCCAATCACCACACCACAGACCGAAGCTATAGCACCATCGCGAATAAGCCGGCCGGCATTGGAGGCTCTGCTGATTTTATGTGGCAGGAAAAACAGCGCTAACATCAACAGCACTATAGTCACCACTTCCACAGCCAACTGAGTGAGCGCCAGATCCGGTGCAGAGAACCGGACAAAAATCAGCGTGACAACCAATCCCACCACAGAAATCATCACTAAAGCCAGCAACCGCTGGCGTTGACACAACACAGTAGCAACAGCGGCTATGATAACAACCAGCATAGCGGCCAGCATCAACGCATCTGCGGGTAACAGGGCGTTATGCCGGGTAAACTGCCCCATTTGCTGTAATGGCCAAATCAGTAAGACCACCACAATCAGGAACAGCCACAGCAAGTAGCGCTGCAACTCTGAAGATTCAAACTTCTGATGCCAATGTTGGGCTGCAGTAAGTAAAACTTTTATCTTCTGCTCAAAAAGTTGCAGCGGATTCAGCTCAGGTAATTCAGCCTGGAAACGAAACAGATGTTTGCGGTTCAGATACAACAAAATGCCCAGGGTCAGTGCCATGATACTCATCATCAAAGGCAGGTTTACACCATGCCAAATCGACAAACTGTACTCAGGCAAAGGCCCACCAAGAGCTGCTCCTGATGCAACGGCCAGTAAATCCCCCACTATATACTGCGGAGCCAACCCAACCAGAATACAAAGCGCGACCAGTATTTCGACTGGCACCCTCATATAACGGGGCGGTTCATGTGGAGTAAGGGGTAAACCTCTGGGTTGACCGTTAAAAAACACGTCGTGAATAAAACGTGCTGAATAAGCCACAGATAAAGTGGCTGCGACTGTCGCCAACACCGGAATCAGCCAGGACAAAGCGCCTAATACATCCTGATGCAGGGTCTCGGCAAAAAACATCTCTTTAGACAGGAAACCATTCAGTAAAGGCACCCCGGCCATAGAGGCCGAGGCCACCATAGCAAGTGTCGCCGTCACTGGCATAAACTGCCAGAGGCCGTTCAGTTTTCGCATATCCCGCGAGCCGGATTCATGGTCGATAATACCGGCGGCCATAAATAACGAAGCTTTAAAAATAGCGTGGTTGATAATATGAAAAATCGCCGCTACCGTCGCCAGATCAGTGTCCAAACCCAGCAAGAGTGTGATTAAACCTAAATGACTGATGGTCGAATAAGCCAGCAGGCCTTTTAAATCGTGTTGAAACAAGGCCAGATAAGCACCAACCAACAGAGTCGTCATGCCTGTAATAGTCACCAGCAGGAACCATAAATCTGAACCTGCCAATAACGGATACATTCGGGCCAGCAAAAAAATACCGGCTTTGACCATAGTGGCCGAATGCAGATAGGCACTGACCGGAGTTGGTGCTGACATCGCATTAGGTAACCAGAAATGAAACGGGAATTGTGCCGATTTGGTAAAAGCACCCAGTAACACCAGGATTAAAATCAGCGGATACAAGCTGTGCTGTTGCAGCACATCCGCTTGAGATAACACCAGATCCAGTTCAAAACTACCCAAGACCTGGCCTATCAATAAAATACCGGCCAACAAAGCCAGACCACCAAAACCCGTAATGGTCAACGCCATACGGGCCCCAAGCCGGGCATCGGCTCTGTGCCACCAAAAACTGATTAGCAGGAAAGAACTGATACTGGTCAGCTCCCAAAACAGCCACAGCTGTAGCAGGTTATTCGATAACACTATGCCCAGCATAGCCGTCATAAACAGCATTAAAAAACCATAAAAACGTGCCATCGAATCTTTTGCAGCCAGATAATAGCGGGCGTATAAGATCACCAGTAAACCAATACCCAGGATCAAAAACACAAACAGCAGCGATAAACCGTCCAGCCGGAAACTTAAGGACAAGTCCAAAGCTTCGACCCATGGCGCTTTATAAAATAAGGTTTCACCGGCAAACACCGCAGGCGCAAGCTGCAGAACCAGGGCCAATGCTGCAGCAGGCAACAGAGCAGTAGCCAAAGCGCTATAGCTACGCGACCAGTTTTTTGTCAGCACAGGCACCAGAGAGCCAATCAGGGGAAATAAGACTAATAACAGAAGTTCAATCATGTACTTGCGTCCTCTTTGCAGGCTTAATGGCGTTCATTTTCGTCGACAAAGAAACGACCTAAGCAGTATGGCAAGCAACAAATTCTTTTGCGCCAGACAGAGGGTGAAATACCCCAAAAATTCGATACCCAAAGTAATTGGAGTTGCAGGGAGGCGACAAGTGCGCGAGACCCCAGGAGCATAGTAGTCCTATGTGACTGGGGCTAGAGCACGCAGTCAACAAAGCTGCAGCTTCAAGTAAGAAGGGTATACATGCCGTACTTTATACCTTTCTGAACCAAGGCTGTCCAGACGTTCCGGCAGATGACAAGCTGAAGAGGGAAAAACAAAGGATCAGAAGAATAGCCCTCTGATCCATAACAACTTAATGTCCTGTCGCTGCAGCTGCGGCAGCCGCTGCTGCATCATAATGTTCGATCCAGCCTGCGGCATAAAGCCAGTGCGTGACTTCAGGCAGCAAGAAGGTCGTGCACAACAAACCCACTATGGCCAGCACTACAGTGTAAGGCAAAGCCATCCAGACCATTTTCATATAAGACAAACGAATCAGTGGTGCCAAAGCACTGGTCAGCAGGAATAAAAATGCGGCTTGTCCATTTGGTGTGGCCACACTGGGTAAATTCGTACCAGCGTTAATGGCAATAGCCAGCATTTCAAACTGTTCACGACTGATAGTACCGGCCTGCCATGCAGCTTTTACTTCGTTGATGTAAACAGTGCCGACAAACACATTGTCACTGACCATAGATAACAAACCATTGGCCATAAATAATACGGCCATTTGTTCCTGACCACCAAAGGTCAATACAAAATCAATCACAGGTTTAAATAAATGCTGGTCGATAATAACGGCTACTACGGCAAAAAATACCACCAGTAAAGAGGTAAAAGGTAAGGCTTCCTGAAAGGCTTTACCTATCGCATGTTCATCAGTCACACCACAGAAGGTAGTGGCCAGAATAATCACCATTAAGCCTATTAAGCCAACAGAAGCTAAATGCAGACTTAAACAAAGAATCAGCAGGACAGCAATCAGGCCTTGCACCCATAATTTGCTGACATCAGAAGCCGTCATACGCTCCGTCTGGTAATTGTCATAGGCAAGTAAAACATCCTGCACAGTTTCAGGTAAACGTACCCCAAAATCAAACAAACGAAACTTTTCCAGCACTATAGTCGTCAATAAACCTGCAATCAGTACAGGAACACTGACTGCCGCCATCCGCAGAGCGAACTCACCAAATCCCCAGCCGACAGCTTCAGCGATAATCAGGTTTTGCGGCTCACCGACCATAGTGGAAACACCGCCTAAAGCGGTACCTACACCAGCATGCATCAGCAGGTTACGTAAAAAACCACGAAACGCGTCTAAATCGGCACGGGATAATTCCGCCACCTCAGTGTCTTCATTATGGTTATGTGGATCAGGGAATTTTTTGCCTGAAGAGATTTTGTGGTAAATCGCGTAAAAACCTATGCCTACAGCAATAATCACAGCTACTACTGTTAATGCATCTAAAAAGGCAGATAAAAACGCGGCCATACAGACAAAAGCTAAAGATAAATTAGTTTTTGAACGCACCCGGATCAACAGCTTGGTAAAGACAAACAACAGCAGGTCTTTAACAAAGTGAATACCTGCCACCATAAAGACCAGCAGTAAAATCACTTCAATATTCACTTCAATTTCATGCATCACCTTGGTAGTACTGGTCATGCCCATCACTATGGCCTGCAACACCAACAAGCCACCAGGCTGTAACGGATAACATTTCAGTGCCATCGCCAGAGTAAAAATAAACTCCACCACTAAAGCCCAACCCGCTATATAGGGGTTTTGCAAAAACAAAATAGGGTTAATAAAAAGAAAAGCGATGATACTTAGTTTGTACCAGTTGGGCGCCTGTCCGAGAAAGTTATTGTACAAAGCCAAAGCCATGCCTGATGGTTTCATAGTGTTTACCCAAGTTCGAATTGTTGCGTGTTGGATTTATGTTTTGTTATTTACCATAGTTCAATTCTGTGTAAAGGCGATGACAATTAGCACAGAAATTATCAGGTAGTTCAGTTTGTTATACCTAGCGACCTGGTTTTTGTCCAGATAGATCACAGCCACTATGCGATTAAGGGATTAAATAAAAGGCCAGTGCAGGTTTAGCAGGATAATTTGCCCTAAAACCAGCTTTTAATGATGAAAACAGTATGTAACAGGGATAAAACAAAGAAAAAAACAAAAAAACACAAAATTCACAGTATCCAGAGTTGTCACTCTGCAAAAAAGTGAGTAAAACAACAGGGCTTGTTTGAACTTTATTCACAAAAATAAAAATATCAGCTTAACTTAATTAAAATAATTACTGCAGGAACTCATTATGGCAATACTCAATGTTGCAGAAGTCGCCGCCTTTTTAGGTATCCAGGAGATCCGTGTTGAACGTCTGGCCCGCGAAAACCTCTTAGTAGCCAATGGCAAGGATGAACAAGGCAAACCTGTGTTTGATGAGGAAGATGTAAAACGCTACAAAGTTCTGGCTGAACGTTTAGGCGGACTTTAACACTCTACTTCTGAACAAGCCGCAGTATAAGCTGGTAACAGTCTGCTGCGGCTTGTTTGTATCTGGGATCCTGATTATCCAGCTCCTCCTGCCAGTACCATAACCAGCAAAAACCTGCGTACACCACTTTTGCCAGCTCAACCTTCTCCAATAACTGCGCACTGCAGCCTGGCCCTCTGGATGCTCTGTAGCTGTCCAGTAACTGCTGTTGTTCAGGCTCTGATAACTCAAACTGAACTATCAGTGCCACTAAATCAAACACCACATCCGCCAGCTGGCAGTATTCAAAATCAATCAGCCATAACTTCTGCTGCCACAGCAACATATTCTGCGCATGCAAATCCATATGACAAAGGCCAATATCGGCCTGAAAATACTGCAGATCGCGGGCTGCGGTGATTAAAGGCAACCAGATTTTTTGCGCTTGGGTTGTCCAATGCGGTTCCAACTGCTTTTTTAATTGTTGTAAATACAGCCAGGGGTCCAGCACAGCGGTCTGTACGGGCAACTGATGCAAAGTCGCCAGCTGTTGAGCCAAAGTGGGCAGATGTTGCCGGATATACAGAGTCGAAGCTGGGTGAGCTTGCGGTAAAAACTCAGTGATCAGCATACGCTGATGGTTGTTCAGACATAAAGGTGCCGGCGCTAACTCTGCAGCTGCAGCGGCATGCTGACAACGTAATTCCTGCTGCCGGCATACCCCCAATACTGAAGGGCCATAGTGGCGTACTACATAATGGCCTTTGTCAGTCTGCACCTGATAGGAGCTGGTCCTGTGGCCCTGGGTCAGTTGCTTTAACAGCAGCGGCTGGTGATCAGCAAAAAACTCCAGTTGCTGACATAACTGCCAGATCACACGGGCTCTGTCTGCTGTTGTTGCTGATAGCTGCTGCGCCATACAAAAAATCCAATCAGGGCAATGATGGTATAGAGTACAAAAAGTGCCGTCGTAAAATACAGATGTTTTTGTATATAGACATAAATACAGACTGCATCTATCACCACCCAGTACAGCCAGTTAGACACCACTTTGCGCGCCACCAGATAAGTCGTCATCACACTAAAGGCCGTGGTTTGTGCATCTATGTAAGCAAAATCAGCATGAGTGTACTGGCTCATCAGATAACCCAATATCAATCCAGCTATAGCTGTGCCGCCAATTAAGTTCAGATGAGTACTGGCTGACCATTCGGTCATACCCGATTGCCCTGCGGGTAATTGCTGTTTCTGCTGACGCCAACTGTACCAGCCATACAACGCCATACCTGCGTAATAGAGCTGCAGCAACGCATCGGATAACAGCGCTGAATGCCACATAATATGGGTATACAACAAAGTACTAAGCAAAGCCGCTGGCCAGCACCATAAACTTTGTTTCATCGCC